>CABUWD010000057.1 GCA_902495155.1 uncultured Collinsella sp. | reverse complement strand
GCCATGACCCGCGGTCTTAAGGGCGAGGCCATGTCCGAGATGGGCGATATGGTCGCCCACGGCGCCGTCGCCTTCACCGATGACGGTCGCGGCGTGCAGGGCGCGGGCATGCTCCGTCGCTGCATGGACTACGGCAAGATGTTCGGCAAGGTCTTCATGAGCCACTGCCAGGACGAGGACCTGGTCGGCCACGGCCAGATCAACGAGGGCAAGGTCTCGACCCGTCTGGCCCTCGAGGGTTGGCCGGCTGTCGGCGAGGAGCTCCAGATCGCCCGCGACATCGAGATCGCCAAGCTGACCGGTGCCAAGCTGCACATCCAGCACATCTCCACCGCCCATGGTCTGGAGATCGTGCGTGCCGGTAAGGCCGCTGGCGTTCAGGTTACCTGCGAGGCTACCCCGCACCACATGTTCCTGACCGAGAACGACCTGGACGAGACCTACAACACCTCGCTCAAGGTCAATCCGCCGCTGCGTACCGAGGAAGATGCCGAGGCCATCCGTCAGGGCGTCATCGACGGCACCGTCGACGCTATCGTCACCGATCACGCTCCCCACACCCCGTGGGAGAAGGCCCGCGAGTTCGAGCTTGCGCCCTTTGGCATGATCGGCCTCGAGACCTCCCTGTCGCTCGTACTCACCGAGCTGGTCAACACGGGCAAGATGAGCGTGGGCCGCATGGTCGAGCTCATGGCCATCAAGCCGCGTGAGATTCTGGGCCTCGACCAGGTTCAGGTCAAGGCGGGCTCCGTTGCCGACCTGACTGTGTTCGACCCCTCTGCCACCTGGACGGTCGGCGAGGACGGTTACGAGTCGCGCGCCGAGAACTCCGGTTTTGCCGGCCGCACGCTTACCGGTCGTGCCACCGATGTGTTTGTCGGCGGTAAGCAGACGCTCGCCGACGGCTGCATCTGCTAGCATAGCCTTATCGCTTTTGTGCGCGGTGCCCTTGCGGTGCCGCGCTTTCTGTTCGTTTTGACCATGCAATCGCATGGGGGATTGGAGCGTCTATGCCCACACCTTCCACTGCACGCATGCACGACTTCGAGGTCGTCTCGAACCAGGAGATCGCCGACGGCATCTTCTCGCTCGTCATCTCGGCCCCCAAGCTTGCAAGTGCGCTCAAGCCCGGTCAGTTTGTGAACATCGCCGTGCCCGGCGATGCGTCCTCGCTGCTTCGCGTGCCCCTGAGCTTCTATCGCGCCGACGCCCAGGCCGGTACCGTCGAGCTGTGGTACGCCGTCGTGGGCGACGACACCCGTCGTCTGTCGCAGATGGCCCCCGGCTCCAAGTCCAACCTGTTGGGCCCTGGCGGCCGCGGCTGGCTTGTTCCCGAGGGCACCAGGAAGGCGCTGCTCGTGGCGGGCGGCATCGGCGTTCCGCCCGTGCTCTGCCTCGCCGGCAAGCTTGTCGAGCAGGGCGTGGATGTCGACGTTTGCCTGGGCTTTGGCACCGCTTCCAAGGCCGTGGGTGTCGATGAGTTCCGCGCGCTGGGCGCCACGGTTAACGTGTGCACCGATGATGGCACGCTGGGCACGCACGGTTTTTGCACCGACCCGGCAGCCGAGCTGCTCGGAGAGGGCGGCTACGACTATGTGGCCAGCTGCGGCCCCGCTGTCATGATGAAGAAAGTCGCCGCCGCTGCCGCCGAGGCCGGTGCGTACTGCGAGGTGTCCCTCGAGCGCATGATGAGCTGTGGCTTTGGCGCCTGCAACACCTGCAATGTCGAGACGGTCGACGGTATGAAGGGTGCCTGCATGTGCGGCCCCGTGTTCGATGCTTCCAAGGTGGTGGTCTTCTAGTGGGTACCGTGAACATGGCCGTCGATTTCGGCGGCGTCAAGATGCAGAACCCCATCAACACCGCAGCCGGTACCTTTGGCTACGGATGGCAGTTCCAGAACTTCTTTGATGTCTCCCAACTGGGCGCCATCACCACCAAGGGTTGTGCTGCCGAGCCCTGGCCCGGCAACCCCGCGCCCCGCATGGCCGAGATCCCGGGCGGCATGATCAACTCCGTGGGCCTTCAGAACCCCGGCGTAGCTGCCTTTGCCCGTGAGTCCGGCCCGTGGCTCGAGCAGCTTTCCAAGGACGGGTGCCAGGTCATCTGCCAGGTTGCCGGCCACTCCGTTGACGAGTTTGTCCGCGCGCTCGAGATGTATGTCGAGCTGTGCCCCTGGGCTGCCGGTTACGAGATCAACGTGAGCTGCCCCAATATCGCCGCCGGCGGTGCCGCCATGGGCTCCACGCCCGAGGGCGCCTCTTCCGTTATGGCTGCCTGCCGCAAGGTGACCGATAAGCCGCTGTTCGTGAAGATGGCGCCGGTCAACGTCGCCGAGATTGCCAAGGCCCTCGAGGCTGCCGGTGCCGACGGCCTTTCAGTCATCAACTCCATCCAGGGCATGGCCATCGACGTCCATACCCGCAAGTCCCGCGTGGCCAAGCCCAAGGGCGGCCTTTCGGGCCCGCTGTGCCACCACATCGCCGTGCGCATGGTCTGGGAGGTTGCCCAGGCCGTCGATATCCCCATCAACGGTGTCGGCGGTGTCATGACCGGCGAAGATGCGGCCGAGTTTATCCTGGCCGGCGCCACCTGCGTGTCGGTCGGCATGGCCAACTTCGTCGATCCGTGCGCTTCGCTCAAGATCGCGCACGAGCTCGAGGCCTGGGCCGAGTCTCAGGGCGTGAAGGACATCAACGAACTGGTAGGTGCGTTCGAATGCTAGAGACCGATGCCCGCGACCGTGTTATCGTCGCCCTCGACTGCGACCGTGAGCGCGCTCTCGAGCTCGCCTACGAGCTTTCTGGTCATGCCGCTTGGCTCATAGTTGGCAGGACGCTCTATTACGCTGAGGGCCCCGAGATCGTCAAGACCTTTAAGGACCTGGGCTTTAAGGTCTTCCTTGACCTCAAGTTCCATGATATTCCGCATCAGGTTCGCGGTGCCGCCCGCTCGGCCTCGCTTGCCGGTGCCGATCTGCTTTCGGTCCACGGCTTGGGTTCGGGCGCCATGCTCGCTGCCTGCCGCGAGGGCGCCGAGGAGGCGCGCGAGGACCGCGCCAAGCTCGTCGCCATCACCGTGCTCACGAGCATGAACCAGGATGCCTTGAGCGAGATCGGCGTCGAGTCGCCCGTGGCCGAGGAGGCCGCCCGCCTGGCAAAGCTCGCTCAGGCCAACGGCATCGACGGTATCGTGTGCTCGCCGATGGAGGCTCACGACATGCGTGAGCTGCTGGGTCCCGAAGCCCTGATCGTGACTCCGGGTGTGCGTCCGGTGGGTGCCGCCCTTGGTGACCAGTCCCGCGTGGCGACGCCTTCCCAGGCTATCGAGCGTGGCGCAAGCCACATTGTGGTGGGCCGTCCCATCACCGGCGCCGACGATCCGGTTGCCGCCTTTGACGCTATTGTCGCTGAGCTGGTCGAAAACGTCGCCTAAAAGATTCCCCTAAGTCACCACTTTTGGGTCTCATTAGCACAAAATAGCCCCTGTGCCTGCGTAAACTTTCCCATCCTTTGTGTGGAATCGCAGGTCAGGGGCTTAACTTTGGGCGCAGTATATTGCACTTTTTGCGGGTATCGTCTAACCTATGGAGCCGCAATTGGGCATTTTGTACGTTCTACGTGCTAAAATGCCAATTATTGAATCAGATATAACCCAACTTTTTGGAGGTACGAATGGCACTCCCTCAGCTTACCGATGAGCAGCGCAAGCAGGCTCTTGAGAAGGCTGCTGCCGCACGTCACGCCCGCGCTGAGCTTCGCGAGCAGATCAAGAAGGGCGAGAAGTCCCTCGAGTCCGTGCTCAACTCCGATGACCCCATCGCTTCCCGCATGAAGGTTTCCACCCTCATCGAGTCTCTCCCTGGTTATGGCAAGGCCAAGGCCGCCAAGATCATGGAGGAGCTCGGTATCTCCGCTACCCGTCGCGTCCAGGGCCTCGGCGTCCGTCAGCGCGAGCAGCTCCTCGAGCAGCTGACCAAATAAGTGAGCGCTCAGGATTCCAAGCTCTTTGTGATTTCTGGACCGTCAGGCGCAGGCAAGGGTACGCTCGTCACTCGTGTGCGCGAGCGCCGCTCGAATCTGGGCCTGACGGTTTCGGCTACCACGCGAGCACCACGCAAAGGTGAGGTCGACGGCGTCAACTACTTTTTTCTGACGCGCGAGGAGTTCGACCGCCGCGTGGCAAACGGTGAGTTTGTTGAGTGGGCCGAGGTCCACGGTAACTGCTACGGCACGTTGGTGAGCGAGGTCCAGTCCAAGCTCGCCTCGGGCGCCTCTCTGATTTTGGAGATCGATGTCCAGGGCGCCCTGCAGGTGAAGGAGCGTTTCCCCGAGGCCGTGCTGATCTTTATCAAGCCGCCTTCGCTTGAGGTGCTCCGCGAGCGTCTAGTCGGTCGCGGTACCGAGACGCCCGAGACGATTGAGCTGCGTATGGCAAACGCCGCCGATGAGCTTGCCCTTGCCGACCGCTACGACGACGTCGTGGTAAATGACGATCTCGACCGCGCGACCGATGAGCTCGTTCGCGTTCTCGATATGCATGAAAGGATCTGAGGTCCGTGTCCGTTGTAAAGCCTTGCATTGACGATCTTCTGGAGAAGACCGATCACAACCGCTTCCTGCTCGCTTCGCTTGCCTCCAAGCGCGCCTGCGACATCAATAGCATGCTGCGTGGCCAGCACAACCGCGTGCTTGCCGTCCAGGATGTCGATGACATCACCATCGGGCTTTCCGGTGCCGATACCATTTCGATGGCTATGGACGAGATTGTCGACGGCGACATCTCTTACGACGAGGCCCGTTACGAGAAGGCGCTCGGCCACAAGGTTGCTGAAGCCTAAATGGCGGCTCGCGTCTGCCTGGTCCACTATCACGAGGTTGGACTGAAGGGTAAGAACCGCGCACATTTTGAGCATATCCTCATGGATAACATCAAGGCGGCCTTGGCCGCCTTTTCCGTGAATGCCGTGTCTCGAATTTCCGGTTATATCCTCGTGACCTTTAACGAGCATGAGGCCGATGAGGCGGCGCGTGTCATTCGCACCGTTCCCGGCGTTGCACGTGTGTCTTTGGCGTATCACACCAACCGCGACTCGCAGGAGTACTGCGCCGCCGCCGTGAAGGCGCTGCGCGAGTTTGGTTCCTTCGATTCTTTTAAGGTGCACGCCAATCGCTCCAATACCGACTATGAGCTCACCTCGATTGATATCAATCGTCAGGTGGGCGAGGTGCTGTGCGAGGCGTTCCCCGATAAAAAGGTTCAAATGCACGACCCCGATGCGATGGTGCACGTACTGGTGGTCCAGGGTAGCGTTTATGTGTACGCGCGCTCCGAGCGCGGCGTGGGCGGTCTGCCGGTGGGTTCTGCCGGCAAGGTCGTGACGCTGCTGTCGTCGGGTATCGATTCTCCGGTGGCGACCTGGATGCTCGCGCGTCGCGGCGCGGTGTGCGTGCCGGTACATTTCTCTGGCCGTCCGCAGACGCCCGATACGAGCGAGTATTTGGTGCAGGACATCATCCGTGCGCTTGAGCCGGGTGTCCAGATCGGCCGCCTGTACGTGGTGCCGTTTGGCGACTGCCAGCGTGAGATTTCGGTCACCTGTCCCAGCAATCTGCGCGTGATCATGTATCGCCGCATTATGTATTCGGTTGCCGAGCGCATTGCACACATCGAGGGCGCCAAGGCCATCGTTACAGGCGAATCGCTTGGGCAGGTTGCCTCCCAAACGCTTGAGAACATCATGGCCGTCAACGAGGCCGTGAAGATCCCCGTGTTCCGCCCTCTCATCGGTTCGGACAAGCAGGAGATCATCGCGCGCGCCGAGGAGATCGGTACGTTCGATATCTCGACTGAGGCCGCTCCCGACTGCTGCACGCTGTTTATGCCGCGCCGTCCCGAGACGCACGCCAAACTCGATGCCGTGCACGAGGCCTGGGAGTTGTTCGATCATGAGGAGATGATCGAGCGCCTGCTCAAGCAGACCGAGTACATCGACTTCGAGAGCAACACGTATAAGGCCCCTAAGACCTTAAAACGCAAGCATTCCGAGCTCGCTCCACGTGAGATTTACCAAGATCACGAATAATGTTGTGCATAGACCGGCGGTGATTTTGCATCGTCGGTCTTTTGCTATCTGGGCTTTTTGCGGCTAAGTGTTCATTTGCTGACGCGTGCCTGAATAAATGGACAGATTTGTGCAAGGTTTTGGTCAGCTTTTGGTTTGACCGAGAAAACCGGTTTTGGGGCGTGGCTGTTGCGGAACTCCTTTCCTGACACGATGTTGTTGGGAGGTTTTGCTATGGCGCAGCGCGAACAACACGAACGGGTCAAACGGATGGACCGCTTGGCGGACAAGCTGCTCGGTCATAAGGCAGTGGTGATGGCGATACTGGTCGTCATTGCGATGGCGAGTGGACTGGCGATGGCGAACCTTGGCGGCGGTGCCGGCGGCGTGTCGTTTGAGCACACTGACGGTTCATGCTCGTTGGTGAAGCCGGGATCCGGCGATGCCTCGAGCGGAAAGACATCCGAAGGTTCTTCGACTAAGGCTTCTGCCGCGGCAGAGGTCTATGTCGATGTCGATGGTGCCGTTGTGTCGCCCGGTGTATATCGTCTCAAGGACGGCGCGCGGGTGGCTCAGGCGATTGATGCCGCCGGCGGGCTGGCGCCCGAGGCAGACGTTACGGGGCTCAATCGGGCATCTAAGGTCATTGATGGACAAAAAATCCACGTTCCAACGGTAGGGGAACAGCAGGCGTCCATTTCGGAAGCCGGTGTTGATGGTGGGGCTTCCGCATCATCGGGCGTGAGTGGTGCAACGGGCTTAGTAAACATCAATACGGCAAGCGCGGCAGAGCTACAGACGCTTTCGGGCATCGGCCCCTCCATGGCCCAGTCGATTATCGATGAGCGGACAAAGAACGGTGCTTTTGCCTCGGTTGACGATCTGATGCGTGTGTCGGGAATCGGCGAGAAGAAGCTTGCCAAAATCAAAGATTGCATCTGCGTATGAGTGCGACCGAGCGCGAACATGTGATGCCTCCGCGGCCCCTGATGCCGAGGACGATGGCCCTGTGTGCCGGCATGTGCATGAGCTGCGCCTTGGTGCTCAACGTGGCCGCTGATGCGCTGCTGAGGGAGCAGGCGCCGGCGGTCGGGCTGCTATGGGCCATTCCCGTTGCGGCGGCGGTCTTCGTTGTGCTGGCTCAATCTTTTGCGCGGCTTGCCCCTTTGAAGCGGTGGCTGTATGCCGCGTCCGTCGGTCTCGTGGCGGGAGCGGTCGTCTCGGCGTGGTGGGCTGTGGGCACGCTAGGCGCCTCGAAGGCGCTCGACGGTCGAGCGGCAAGCAGCCTCGAGTTTATCGTGCAGGGCGATCCATCCATAAACGACGACGTGTATTCCTATACCTGCGAGGCACGCGCGGACGGTAAGAACTTGGCAACGGTTCGCCTATCGTGCGACCGCGAGCTCAAGGTCGGGGCGTACGTGCGTGTTATCGGTCGCGTTTCACGTTTTGAGAACGATGCGTATGGACGATCGCGCGTGCTCCGAGGCGAGGTGCGCAAGGTTAAAGTCGTTCGGATTGTGTCGGCCGATGAGGGCTCTCCGGGACCGCTGCTTCGGCTGCGAAATGGGCTGCTTGCGTCCATCGCGCCTGCGACCGACCCGGCGCGTGCACTCATAGCCGGTGTCGTCTGCGGTCGTTCGGCCGAACTGCGCGCCCAGCCGGCGGGCGACTGGTTTTCGGTGACGGGAACGGCGCATCTTATAGCCGTCTCCGGCAGTCATTTGGCTATCGTGGGATTTGTAATCGAGGGTGTATTGCAAAAGACTCGCTGCTCACGTGGTGTTCAGCGGGCGATATTGGCGATGGCGCTTGTGGGCTACACTGCCTTTACGGGCGCGTCTCCCTCGGCCGTGCGCGCGTGCTGCATGGTGTTCGCGACGCTTGTCGTAAACGGCGCGGGGCGTCGCCGGCACGGCGCATCGGCACTCTTCGTAACCATGTCCATCTTTGTGCTGCTGCGGCCGACGGTGCTGTTCGAGATGGGCTTTCAGCTCTCGTGTGCCAGCGTCTTAGCCATTCTGTGCTTTTGCCCCTATGCGACCTACGCTTTGGGTGAGCTGGGTGTGCCATCGGGCGTTGCCAACATACTTTCCGTCACGCTGTGCTCGCAACTGGCGACACTTCCCATTACCATTCCTGCCTTCGGTACGTTCTCGCTCATTGCTCCGCTGGCAAATGCAGTCATCGGTCCGGTGGTGAGCGTACTGCTTGCTGTGTCGATCGTGCTGGTTCCCTTTTCGCTCGTGGAACCGTTGCGGATTTGGGCGCTCGTTGTGCCCATGGTTGCCGCCCGTTGCGCACTGTTCTTCGAGCAGCTGTTTGCCGCCGTGCCTGGTGCATCTGTGAGTGTGCCGCCCGATAGCATGTGGATTTACCTAGTGCCGTGTTTGCTGGCGGTTCTGTTGGTCTGGTGGCCGCGTCCCCGTGCACGTCCTATGGCGGTGGGGCTTTCATGCCTGGTGCTCTTGGCTGCGATTCCGTACGTCTACTGGGATCGATTCGCTCCGCCTTCGGTGACGGTGCTCGATGTGGGCCAGGCGGATGCGATTCTTATCCGCCAGGGCGACGCATTAGCACTCGTCGACTGCGGGCTCGATGAGTGCGTGGTAGCGGCGTTGGTTCGCAATAACGTGCACCATATCGATGCCGTCTTTGTGACGCATTGGGATGAGGATCACTGGGGTGGTCTACCTGCCGTGCTCGAGCAGTTTTCGGTCGGAACGATTGCCGTGGCGGCGGATGCGTTGGAGGATGCTCCTGCCGAGGTATTGAATCGACCTGGCGTTGAGTATCGGCAGGTGCGCCGTGGGGATACGGTCGACATCGGCTCATTTTGTGCCCGCGTGATGTGGCCGTTCGAGTCCGTAGATGGCGAGGGAAATGAGGACTCGCTTGTCCTGCTACTCTCTTATGTTCAGGAAGGCAAGAGCCTGCGTATGCTCCTCACTGGTGATGCCGAGCTCGACCAAGAACGGGAATTCGTGCAGGAGGTGGGGGATATCGATGTCCTTAAACTTGGGCATCACGGCTCCAAGGTTTCAGTCGATGGTGAGTTGCTGGATGTCCTGAGACCCGAGCTTTCCCTCGCGAGCGCCGGCAAGGGGAATCGATACGGTCATCCGTCGGATGCCTGCATCGATGCCGTTCAGGAAGCGGGCGGTGCGTTCGCATGCACCATCGAACACGGTGATATCACCATCAGCCCGACCGCAAAGGGCTTTGCGATGCGATGCCAGCGACCGTGACGACGTCGATGGCGTGTGGTGGGCCCCTGGGCTAGAATGGCACGGAACGAATACGAAGGCCTGCGGGAGGGGAGCGCAATGTCCGAAACCGGTCTGCTGCCGGCATATCTGATCGTCGGTACCGACGGCGTCAAGCGCGATCACGCCGTCTCGCGTATGAAGGCGCGTCTGGAAAAGTCGGGAATGGTCGAGTTCAACCTCGACGAGCGCGACATGACCAAGGACCCCGATATCGAGTCCATTATCGGATCGCTTAACACCTTTCCGATGGGCAGCGAGTTTCGCTTGGTAATCCTTGATGGCTGCTCAAAGCTCGCTAAGGCGGTCTCGGAGCCGCTTGTCGACTATCTGGCGAGTCCCAGCCCCACGACGGTCTGCCTCATCATCGCCGACTCGCTTGCCAAGAACACGCGCCTGTATAAGGCGATCGCCAAAATCGACAAGAAGGCCGTGATCGATTGCTCCGGCACCAAGCGCTGGGAGTTACCGCGCCGCGTGCAACAGATGGCGACGCAGCACGGCAAGTCGATCTCGACGGCGGCCGCCGAGGAGCTCGTCTCGCGTTCGGGTGAAAACACTCGCATGCTCGATAACGACTTGGCTAAGCTTGCTCAGATGGTCGAGGCGCCCCAGATTGAGCTTGCCGATGTGGAGCGCTGGATCGTGCGCACTGCCGAGGTTCAACCCTGGGACTTTCTCAATGCGGTCTCGGCCCGTGACATGCGACGCTCGCTCGAGCTTTTCAATCTATTGCCCGCTAAGAGCTACGTGTGGACGTACACATTGCTGTGCGGCCGCATCCGCGAGCTGATCGTCGCCAAGGCGCTCGATGCGCGCGGTCAGGGTCGTGAGCTGGCCGCAACACTCAAGCTTCAGTCCTGGCAGGTCAAGAATCACCTGACCTGGGCACGTCGCTTTTCGATGGCAGAGCTCGTCGCAGCGCTCGAGGGCGCGGTCGATGTGGAGCTCGCGCTCAAGGGTTCGGCCGATTCTCAGACCGCGCTTTTGCTCTGGATTACGAACATCTTGAGAAAATCGTGATGATACCTGCCTATTTGACAAATTCGTTCTATCCCTTTGAGAGGGAGCGTGCTATAGTAGGCGCTTGCATGACCTCACCGTGTCTCAGAGGTGTCATACATTTTTTGCAAGGAACTCGAAAGGAACTCCAGAAGTGGCAAACATCAAGTCTCAGAAGAAGCGTATCCGCACCAATGAGGCAGCTCGCATGCGTAACAAGGCTGTCAAGTCCGAGCTCAAGACGCTGACCAAGCACGTCCAGTCCGCCGTCGCCGAGGGCGACGCCGAGAAGGCCCAGGCTGCCCTCAAGACCGTCACCAAGCGTCTCGACATGGCTGCCGCCAAGCATGTTATCCACAAGAACCAGGCTTCCAACCGCAAGTCCGGTCTTGCCAAGCTTGTGAACAGCATCAACGCTTAAGTTGTAAATTTCACACCACACAGATTACGCGCATAAATGGAGCCTGTTTTATGGAACAGGCTCCATTTTTTGTACCGCTCGGGTAAGATAGTCCGCATGAATACTTCAATTGACATTTCCCACATCCGCAACTTCTCGATTGTTGCGCACATCGACCATGGCAAGTCCACGATCAGTGACCGCATTCTCGAGCTCACCCATACCGTCGACGAGCGCGACATGGAGTCGCAGCTGCTCGACACCATGGATATCGAGCGCGAGCGCGGCATCACGATCAAGTCCAATGCCGTTCGCGTGTCCTATGACGCCGACGATGGCGAGACGTATCAGTTCAATCTGATCGATACGCCGGGCCACGTGGACTTTACCTATGAGGTCTCGCGCTCGCTGGCAGCCTGTGAGGGCGCGGTGCTCGTTGTCGACGCCACGCAGGGCGTCGAGGCGCAGACCGTCTCCAACGCGACGCTCGCCATGAACGCCAATCTGGACATTGTGCCGGCCATCAACAAGATCGACCTGCCCTCGGCACACCCCGACGAGGTTAAGACCGAGATCGAGGATGACCTGGCGATCCCTGCCGATGATGCCGTGTGTGTCTCGGGCAAGACCGGCGAGGGCATCCACGATCTGCTGGAGTCCATTGTCTTTTTGATCTCTCCGCCCAAGGGCGATGCGAACGCGCCGCTCAAGGCACTTATCCTGGATTCGTACTTCGACGAGTATCGTGGCGTCGTCGCCACGGTGCGCGTCTTTGACGGCTCAATCAAAAAGGGCGATACCCTGCGCATGATGCAGGCAAAGGGCGACTTTTTGGTCGATGGCGTGGGCGTCAAGCGTCCCGCCGAGACCCCGGTCGACGCGCTCACGGTCGGCGAGGTCGGATACGTGGTCACGGGCCTGAAGGACCCCGAGGCCGTTCGCGTGGGCGATACCCTCACGTGGGCGTCGAATCCCTGCCCCGAGCCGCTTCCTGGCTACCGCGAGGCCAAGCCCATGGTCTATACGGGCCTGTTCCCGATCGATAACAAGGACTACGAGAACCTGCGTGACGCGCTCGATAAGCTGCACGTCAACGACCCGTCGTTGGTGTGGGAGCCCGAGACCTCGGTGGCGCTCGGCTTTGGCTTCCGCGTGGGCTTCTTGGGCCTGCTGCATATGGAGGTCGTCAAGGAGCGCCTGGAGCGCGAGTTCAATCTTGACCTCATTGCCACGAGCCCCTCGGTGGACTATCACGTGTACAAGACCGATGGCGAGATGATCGATGTCCGCAGCCCGCAGGATCTGCCCGAGGCTACGCGCATCGAGCGCATTGAGGAACCCTACCTCAAGGCAAAGATCATCTGCCCGCCTGAGTACACGGGTGCCGTCATGCAGCTCGCCATCGAGCACCGCGGCGTTACGACCGACATGATCCACCTGACGAGCAAATCGGTCGAGATGCGCTTCGATATGCCGCTTGCCGAGCTCATCTTGGACTTCTTTGACCAGCTCAAGAGCCGTACCAAGGGCTATGCCTCGCTCGACTACGAGTTCAACGAGTACCGTCCCTCCGAGCTCGTTAAGCTCGATATCTTGCTTTCGGGCGACGAGGTGGACGCGCTGTCGTTTATCGTCCATAAGGACAAGGCCTACGGTCTTGCCCGCGGCCTGTGCGACAAGCTCAAGGAGATTATTCCACGCCAGCTGTTCGAGGTGCCCATCCAGGGTGCTATCGGCAACAAGATCATTGCCCGCTCCACCGTTAAGGCGCGCCGTAAGGACGTTTTGGCCAAGTGTTACGGCGGCGATATCTCGCGAAAGCGCAAGCTGCTCGAGAAGCAGAAAGAGGGCAAGAAGCGCATGAAGGCCATCGGCTCGGTTGAGGTCCCGCAGGAGGCCTTTATGGCGATCCTCAAGGTGGACGAGTAGGTCTATGGCGCTTTGTGAATACAGTACGCGGTTGCTGGGTGCCTATGCCGAGCAGCCGTTCCTTATGGCTCCCATGGCGGGCGTAACCGATCCCGCTTATCGCATCATGTGCCGCCGCCGCGGTGCCAATCTCGCCTATAGCGAGATGGTGAGCGTGGCGGGCCTTGCCTATGCCAGCAACAAGACCTGGCGCCTGGTGCTACCGGCCGACGAGGAGCAGCAGATTTGCGTACAGCTCTTTGGCTCCAAGCCCGAGCAGTTTGCGAGTGCCGTCGCCGCCGTCGAGGAGCGTGTGGGCGATCGCCTGTCATTGATTGATATCAACATGGCCTGTCCGGCTCGCAAGGTCGTTACTAAGGGCGAAGGCTCGGCGCTTATGCGCACGCCCGACCTGGCCGAGAAGATTGTCGAGGCAGCGGTGGGCGCGGCGCATGTTCCCGTGACCGTGAAGATCCGCAAGGGTTTTTATGCCGAGGACCGCAACGCCGCAACGTTTGCCCAGATGCTTGAAGGGGCGGGCGCCTCTGCAGTTGCCGTGCACGGTCGTTGTGCCACGCAGCTCTATACGGGCCAGGCCGATTGGTCGGTCGTCGATGAGGTTGCCGACGCCGTCGAGATTCCCGTGATTGGTTCGGGTGATGTGTTCTCGGCCGAGGACGCTGCTGAGCATCTGCAAGGCTCGGGTGCCAGCGCGGTGTTTATCGCGCGCGGCATCTACGGCAATCCGTGGGTGTTCGGTGATGCTCGCGCCCTTGCGCTCGATGGCACGCCGGTGCCGGCGCGTAGCTCCGTCGAGCGCTT
>CABUWD010000056.1 GCA_902495155.1 uncultured Collinsella sp. | reverse complement strand
GGTCTTAAGGGCACCAACACCAACCAGGAGTTCCTGGTGCGTTCGGCCAAAAAGCACAGCGACTACGAGCAGACGTTCTAGGTTGTCATCCACACGCAGCGATAGTCATCAATGCGATAAAGGGTCGGGGCTTTGAGCCTCGGCCCTTTTCTATATCGCCGCTCCGCGCTTTTTTGACCATAAGACTTGCAAGCAGCAGGTTTCCCGTTTCAATCCGACATCGTCGCTTGCAATCGACGGGGCGGTTTCGCATAATAGCTTTTAAGCTTCGCGACGGAAAACGCAGATGATACGACCCAAATACCGTTGCTTTGGGGCATAGCCCCGCTTCATCTTCTCTCGCGCAGCCAACTGAATGATGCGATTTGGGTGCTGGAAGATGGGGAGAGCTCATGGCTTCTTCTGATGCAACACAACGAGCAGTCCTTGCCGGACTTTCGTGCGGGATCGGCCTTGCCGCTCCCGTGGTTATGTATGCCGCGACGCTGCCGTTTTCGTCGGTGAACGAGACAGTCGTGGCAGGTGCGGTTCCCTTCGCCGTGGGCGCGGTGGCGGGCGTGGGTATCTATGCCGCCTCGCTGGGTATCTCCGAGTACCGTGCGCAGCGTGAAGAGCGTCTGTTCCAGCCCGATGCCATGGGCGGTGCCGCCAATCTCAATCAGCATCAAAGCGAGTTCAAGACCGCCTCGATTCCAGCTCAGCAGCAGGATGTGACTCCTTACGCTGCGGCTTCTGCTTCTCAGGCTCAGGCGGAGCAGTCTACCTCGGCATTCCTTTCCGGCCTGACTGGTGCGTTCCAGCGCCGTCATGCCGATGATGGTGTCCCTACCATCACTCGAGCCGCAGATGCTATGGACGAGGCCGAGGCTTGGTCCATGATCGACAGTATGCTCGACGACGATTCGCCGGTGAGCTGCGACCCTGCACACTCGCGCGACGTCTATCAAGTCGCCATCGACGAGCTCACCAACGGCGGGCAGACCGGCTCCTTCAATCGCGACGACATCGCCGCCGCGGCACGCGCCGTGTCTGGCTCCCAGGCCGCCCCTGCGGGCAGCACGGCGGCTTTCGTGGCACTCGTCGCCAACGCGGCAGCCAATAACGCCTACAGCGCTACCTCGGCGGACGCGAACGCTTCTGCCGACAATTCGTACGTCGATGAAGCCATGGCCGCGGACGAGGAGGCCGTTGCCGCCCGCCGTGCCGCCGAAAGCTCGCTGTGGGGCGCTCCTGCCCAGCAGCAGGCGGCTGAGGCTGCGCCGTACAATGTAAACCTCGCCAGCATGCCTATCATCTCCGGTGCCGCGGATATCGATTTCGATGACCTCGATGAGCCTGCAGCCATCACCGCATCGATTGATGCCCAAGATCGCATCGACACCGGCGACCTTCCGGATGCCTCACTCGAGGTTGATGTCCCCATGGCTGATTACTCGGGCCACGAGGACATGTGGGCCGCCGCCACCGCGATTCTGGATGAGATTGACGAGCCCGCTCCTGTTGCAGCCCCCGCTCCCGTCGCTGCCCCTCAGCCTGCTGCCCCCGCCTATGTCGGCCGTCACAGCGCTGTGTTCCCCGAGGATACTGCACGTATCTCGCGCGAGAGCATCGAGCGGGCCGAGTCTATTGCCGCCGGCATTATGGAAAACCGTCGTCACGAGCGCGTCAATCAGATCCTCGAGGAGGAGATCGAGCGCCTGCAGTCCTCTACCGCCAAGCGTACGGGCCGTGCCTACCTGAGCGTTATCGAGGGCGGTACCGCCAGCTTCGCGCCGCTCCGCGCGGAGGCATAACTTCTGCATGGTTAAGATCAATCGAAAATGGGCGGTTGTAACCTGCCTGATGGCGCTCTTGATCTGGGGCAATTCGCTGGTTCCCGGCTCGGGGTCGGGCTCGCTGAGCCTAACGGTCATGGAAGCTATCCGCGGTTTCCTGCACAGCGTGGGACTTCCATATGAATGGGTGACCAACTTTGTTGTTCGCAAGTGCGCGCATTTTACCGAGTATATGGTGCTCGGCATCTTGGCAACGCACGCCTTTGATTTTGAGGGCCGGCGCACCTTTGACGTGCTGCTGCCCACGGCGGTGTTCCTGCTGCTGATTCCCTCGATTGACGAGACGATTCAGCTCTTTGTGCCGGGACGCGCCGGCATGATCACCGATGTGATGATCGACTGCTGTGGAGCGGCAACGGGCGTTGTGCTCCGATATCTCTTACGGTCGCTGATATGTGCCAAAAAGGCCGCCTAGGACGTATGCTTGGTGCTAGGCGGCCTTTTTTATTAGAGGGCTTATATAGGGCGTGGTGGCGTCGTTCCGTAGGTTGGATTTGCCGGGCGCGCCACGCCCTGTGGGTGCGTCTGTTACTGAAGCGCCTGCGCGCCCAGGGCCAGGCAGCCCATGATGCCCTGCTTGCCCTCGAGGCTGTTGTTGACGATGTAGCTATCGATGTCGTTGACCTCGGGCGTGACTATATAGCCGTTGAGCATCTCAGCGCACTTTTTGCGTGCGAGCGGCACGATGGGGGTGTGGTCGGCCACGCCTCCGCCGATGATGATCTTTTGCGGCGCGTAGCACAGCGTGTAGGTCATGAGCGCCTGTGCCAGATAGCCGGCGAGCAGGTCCATGGCCTCCGGGTCATCGGCCATGTCTCCGGCGCTCTTGCCATCCCAGCGCTTTTTAACGCCGGGGCCGGCGATGAGGCCCTCGAGACAGTTGTCGTGGAAGGGGCAGGCGCTGTGCTCGCCAATGGTGTCGCGCGGGTCGCGCGTGACCAGGATGTGGCCGGCCTCGGGATGCATCATGCCGTGCACGAGCTGGCCGCCCGAGAGCACGCCGGCGCCCACGCCGGTACCGATGGTCAGATACACAACGTCAGTGAGGCCCTGGGCGCAACCAAAGGTGACCTCGCCCAGGCAGGCGACGTTGACGTCGGTATCGTAGCCACAGGGAATATTGAGCTTGTTTTGGATGGTGCCCAGCAGGTCAAAGTAGCGCCATGCCGTTTTGGGCGTCTCCAGGATCTTGCCGTATTGGGGCGAGGCGGGGTTGACTGCGGTGGGGCCAAAGGCGCCAATGCCCAGCGCGGCGATGCCCTTGTCGGCAAACCATGCGTTGACGGCCTCGACGGTCTCCTGCGGAGTCGTGGTCACGATCTGCTCACGCTCCAGGACCGTACCGTCTGCATAGCCCGTGGCGCAGACCATCTTGGTGCCGCCGGCCTCGAGCGCTCCGATAAGCTGCTGTTCTGCCATAGTATTCCTCTCTCTGGGACGAGTTGCTCCGTGACTAAAGTATAGGGCTCTAAACTATTTAAGAAAGCGTTATAAAAAGAAGCCTCGCAACGCGGCGGGCGGTGCGAGGCTTCTTTGGTTGCTTTAGTTGCTGGGCCGTCCTTACCCGCGCGGCTTGATTTTATCACGTAGTGACTTGAGGTTCTCCAGCGCCGCGTTAAGCGTCTCGTCTCGCTTGGCAAAGTGGAAACGAATCAGATGGTTGACGGGCTCGCGGAAGAAGCTCGAGCCGGGCACGGCGCCCACGCCCACCTTAGACGCGAGATCCTCGCAGAATTCGAGGTCGCTGTCATAGCCAAACTCAGAGATGTCCATCATGACGTAGTAAGCGCCCTGCGGTACGTTGTGCTCAAGACCGATGCTATCGAGCCCCTGGCAGAACAGGTCGCGCTTGGCGGTGTAGAGGTCGAGGACCTCCTGGTAATAGCTGTCGTCGAAGTTGAGGGCGGTGACGACGGCTTCCTGCAGGGGAGCGGCGGCGCCCACGGTGAGGAAGTCGTGGACCTTTTTGATGCGCTCGGTGATTTCGGCAGGGGCGATAGTGTAGCCCAGACGCCAGCCGGTGATGGAGTAGGTCTTGGACAGCGAGCTGCAGCTGATGGTGCGCTCGAACATGCCAGGCAGCGTGGCCATGTAGACGTGCTCATGGGGTGCGTAGACGATGTGCTCGTATACCTCGTCGGTGATGCAATAGGCGTCGTACTTTTTGCAGAGGTCGGCGATAAAGGTGAGCTCCTCGCGCGTAAAGACCTTGCCGCAGGGGTTGGAAGGGTTGCACAGGACGATGGCCTTTGGGTCGTTGTCGCGGAAGGCCGCCTCGAGGACCTCGCGGTCGAAGTCAAAGGTGGGCGGGTTGAGCGGCACATAGATGGGCTCGGCTCCCGAGAGAATGGTGTCAGCGCCGTAGTTCTCGTAGAACGGCGAGAAGATGACGACCTTGTCGCCGGGGTTCGTGACCGTCATCATGGCGGCCATCATGGCCTCGGTGGAGCCGCAAGTGACTACGATATTCTCGTTGGGGTTCACCGGCATGCCCATAAAGTGCTCCTGTTTGGCGGCGAGCGCCTCGCGCATGGCCTGGGAGCCCCAGGTGATGGAGTACTGGTGGTAAAGCGGCTTGGGGTCGGTGGCGATGGTGCCCAGACTATTGAGCAGCTGCGCTGGGGGATCGAAGTCGGGGAAGCCCTGCGACAGGTTGACGGCGCCATACTTGTTGGAGATGCGCGTCATACGGCGGATGACCGAATCGGTAAACGTTGCCGTGCGGTTGGAGAGTTCTTTCATGCCGGTCCTTTCGAGGATTTGCAGTGGGGCAAGTTTACTCCTATGGAACCGGTGGGAATTGCTCGAAACGCGCTCGAAAAACTCTTTTCAAAATTCTTGAAAATTGGGGCTTGCATCGCGTGGCGTTCCTTGCAATAATAGTCGAGCGCGAAGCGCACAGGACACGGTGGGTGTAGCTCAGTTGGCTAGAGCGACGGGTTGTGGTCCCGTAGGTCGAGGGTTCGAGTCCCTTTACCCACCCCAGTTCTTGCTTCGTGTTGATATCGGGTCGTTAGCTCAGTTGGTAGAGCAGGGGACTCTTAATCCCAAGGTCCAGGGTTCGACCCCCTGACGGCCCACCAAAGCATGTTAAAGCGACTGGCTTAGGCTGGTCGCTTTTTTGTTAACCTCGCATGGGGTCGAACCCGTCGGGGCGCGGAGCTGAGGAAATGCGTAAGCATTTGCCAGCGCAGCGCGCAAGGCGCCTTGGCGCCGCAGCGGTCGCTTGCGCAGCAGGCTGACCCCCTGACGGCCCACCCAAAGATTGTTAAAGCGACTGGCTCAGGCTGGTCGTTTTTTGTTGACCTCGCATGGGGTCGAACCCGAAAGGGCACAGCCGCTTTCACAGATCGAGCCTACCCTGGGGATCGGTAAAACCGTCAGTACCCTCCTTGAGTTTCTTCTCGTCTGTCTTCACGCGACGCTCGAGCTTTTTTGTATCCTCGGCAGGCGGTAGGTTCTCGGGGACAATTCCGCGGTCGATGAGGCTGCCACGCACGCTTGTGTTGTTCTCGACGTGCTCTTGCTTGATCTGGTCCAGGCCGTACAGGTCGTGTTCCTCGGCGTTGAAGGCCGTCATCGAGTTCGTAAGGTCCTTTGCTTTGATGAGGACATCGGCTAACCTGTCCGCCAATGCCGCTCTCTTGGGTACGCCGAGCTGCTGCTTCATTTCCGCCGTGCTTCTGCCGCCGAATAACGCCTCATCGCCCTTCGACTTGATGATCGCGAATCCTTTGGAGTCCACGCCGCGTTTGAACGCAATACCCGAGAGCTGTTTCTCTGAATCGGATAGCGAGTGACGCGCCTGCAAGCGCTGAATCTCTGCGAAGCGCTGCTCTATGAGCTCTTGGCGGCGCGTCTGTACGGCAAAGTATGCCTGGGCGAGCGCGATCTCTGGCTTGTTTGAATCTCCGTTCTGTGCGATTAAATAGCATGCATAGCGCGTAAGTTTGTAGTCTTTAACCGCGCGAGCGGCGACACCGGCAGTTACCATTTTCGTGGTGTCACGAAAATGGGAATCAACTGGAGTTTTGTTTGTTTCGCATGAGACTTTTGCCCTCTTAACAACTTCGGCGAAGTTCTCCCATCGAGTGTACCCCATGGGTTCCATTAAATCGCGTGCGAGCCAATACTCAACGCCGTCTTCCACATTGGTGTAGCTATCAAGTTCGATACGCCACTTCTCGATATCTCTACTGTCCATATCTCCTCCTCGCTGGTCTATTTTCTATGCGGGCTTTGTCCGCTCTGTATTCAGAATAAGGATACGCTGTCGTGCGGACACGAATGGGCCCCGTGCTGCTTCGAGCTCACGGGGCCCATGGATATCGATTGGTTGTGTTCTGCTTTAGATAGGTGTCCGGTTTAATCCGCTCGATAGTGCGACCCGAGACTTTCGGTTCGCTTGCGCATGGCTTTGACCATTTCCTGTGCCAGCTGAATCTGCGATTGCAGGCGGGCGAGGGCTGCGACTTCGCTGTCCTGGACTTTCTGTGTGCTCAAGGTCGTTGCCTCCGTCTTCAAGCCCTCAAGCTCGTGTAGTGCCTCGGATAGGCCTGTTTCGGTCCTGTTGATCATGCAAAAGGTGCTCATCGTGTGCCTAAGGCTGTGTGTCAGGCGTTCGGCATCTGTTGTGGCAATGCCGTACTGGGGGAGGGTGATATCCGCCTTCAGGGCCGCCTCAGGCTCTTTCTGCGCTGTGAGGGCTGCCGATGCGCCCGCGATACGTCCGAATACGATGCCGTTGGCGCTTGACAAGCCACCAATGCGGTCGGCGCCGTGCATGCCGCCTGTCGCCTCGCCGCAAGCGTAGAGGCCCTCAACGCCCGTGTGCGCGGTCTTATCGATCTTGATGCCGCCGTTAGCGGCGTGGGCATACATCGCAACGCGCATCTCGTCAGTCGGGGCGATGCCGTGCTCGTCTTGCAGCCAGGTGGCAAAGGTCTGCACAAACTCTGGGACATCCTCGCGGGGGAAGTCGTAGTGGAGTGCCAGGCCTTTGACACCTGCCTGATCGATGACGAGATCGATAGCGCGGGAGGCCAAGCGTGACGTGAAGGGACCATATCCAGAGCGCTGCTCGAGCAGGTCGTCCAGCTTGTCGTCGGCAATATCTGCCGGCTGGTCTACATGTACGTAGCGCCAGGTTTTCTCGTTGAAGACCAGGTTGCGCTTGGGCTCGATGAAGCCGGGCATCATCTGCATGAACTCTATATTAGTAAGCGATGCGCCGTGCGCGAGTGCGATGGCCTGCGAGGAGCTGAGCACATCGGCCGACGTAAGGCTGCGCTCAAACAGGCCGCCTGTGCCACCGGCTGCGATGATCGTGGCCTTGGCAGCAAAGGGCACGATTCGATTTTCGGTGAGGTCGTAGAGCACGGTTCCGGTTATTCTGCCGTTCGTGTCCTCAACAAGGTCGATAAGCTCATGGCGGGGGAGCAGGCGAATGCCGAGCGACTCGATCCAGGTCGTCAGAGCGTCCTCAAGGGGCTTGCGGGTGAGGCCGCGCCACATGCGCGTCTTGTGGTCAAAGCAGGGGATAAATTGCTTTTGTTGAGCACTCTTGGCGCTTTGCGGACGCTGGAGCTCAACGCCCAGGTCTTGCTCGAGCCAGTCAATCGCTTGGGGAATGCCGTGGACGAACGCTTGGACGAGTTCGGGGTCGGCAACGCCGCCGCCGACGGCCAGGATGGTGTCGATGAGGTCCTGCTCGTCGTCTTCGTCGACGGGACCGATGAGGCCGAGGCCCCAGGTACCCGGGAAGAAGCTCGATCCACTCATGGTCTTGCCGGCGCTTGCCACAGTGACGGTTGCACCCGTGCGTGCCGCTTCGATGGCGGCGCAAAGGCCCGCAATGCCAGATCCAATTACCAGTACATCAGTCGATTCCATCGGATTCCTTTCTCGTCCGGCGCATTGTCGCACGGGTGATCGGCAATGGGGCCGCAAAAACTCGGCAAATCGGTAAAGGGCAAATATGGCAGGTGGGCGTCATGGACGCTCTGACGCTCCATCTCATCACATCTAGTATTTCGCCCCAACTGATATATCGGCATTAGCTACCCTGCGACAGCGCAAACAAAAAGAGCCGCTACCCGGGTGGGTAGCGGCTCCAAAGCTCAACTATATGAGCATCGCGCGGGCGCGATTAGGCCTTGAGGGCCTCCTCGACGGCGACAGCGCAGGCGACGGTGGCACCGACCATGGGGTTGTTGCCCATGCCGATGAGACCCATCATGTCGACGTGCGCAGGCACGGAGGAAGAACCGGCGAACTGGGCGTCGGAGTGCATGCGGCCCATGGTGTCGGTCATGCCGTAAGAGGCAGGGCCGGCGCCCATGTTGTCCGGGTGCAGGGTACGGCCAGTGCCGCCACCAGAAGCGACGGAGAAGTACTTCTTGCCAGCCTCGAGGCGCTCCTTCTTGTAGGTGCCAGCGACGGGGTGCTGGAAGCGCGTGGGGTTGGTGGAGTTACCGGTAATCGAGATGTCGACGTTCTCGTGCCACATGATGGCAACGCCCTCGCGGACGTCGTCGGCGCCGTAGCAGTTGACGGCGGCGCGGGGACCATCGGAGTAGGGGATGGTCTCGACGACCTTGAGCTCGCCCGTGAAGTAGTCGAACTGGGTCTTCACGTAGGTGAAGCCGTTGATGCGGGCGATGATCTGAGCGGCGTCCTTGCCCAGACCGTTGAGAATAACGCGCAGCGGCTTCTTGCGAGCCTTGTTGGCGTTCAGAGCCAGGCCGATAGCACCCTCAGCGGCAGCGAAGGACTCGTGACCGGCCAGGAAGGCGAAGCACTCGGTGTCGTCGGAGAGCAGCATAGCGCCCAGGTTGCCGTGGCCCAGACCGACCTTGCGGTCCTCGGCGACGGAGCCGGGAACGGTGAAGGCCTGGATGCCCTCGCCGATGATGGCGGCAGCCTCAGAAGCAGACTTGGCGCCACGCTTGACAGCGAGAGCGCAACCGAGGGTGTAGGCCCACTCGGCGTTCTGGAAGGCGATGGACTGGGTGTTGTTGACGATCTCACGCGGGTTGAAGCCCTTGTCGGTGCAGATCTGCAGAGCTTCCTCGAGGGAGGCGATGCCGTTGTCGGCGAGGCACTTGTTGATCTTGTCAGCGCGGCGCTCGTAACCTTCGAACGTAACAGTCATAGTTATTTCCCTCCCTTTCTACTCGTGAACCGGGAACACGCTGGCGACGGAGTGAGTCTCCTCGTCGGTGCGCGGGTCGATGTACTTGGCAGCGTTCTCCCACTGACCATAGTGGCCCATAGCGCCAGCGATGGCCTCCTCGGGGGTCTTGCCGGCCTTGACGGCGTCGGTGAACTTGCCGAGGTTCAGGAACTCGAACGCGATGATCTCGTTCTTGTCGTTGAGAGCCATGCGGGTGACGTAGCCCTGAGCGAGCTCGAGGTAACGAGCGCCCTTGGCCTTGGTGCCGAACATGGTGCCGACCTGAGAGCGAAGGCCCTTGCCGAGGTCGTCGAGGGAGGCGCCCACGGGCAGGCCGCCCTCGGAGAACGCGGTCTGGCTGCGGCCGTAAACGATCTGCAGGAAGATCTCGCGCATAGCAACGTTGATGGCGTCGCAGACGAGGTCGGTGTTGAGGGCCTCGAGGATGGTCTTACCGGGAAGGATCTCGGAAGCCATGGCGGCAGAGTGGGTCATGCCCGAGCAGCCGATGGTCTCAACGAGGGCCTCCTCGATGATGCCGTCCTTGACGTTCAGCGTGAGCTTGCAGGCGCCCTGCTGAGGTGCGCACCAACCCACACCGTGCGTAAGACCGGAGATGTCGGAAATCTCCTTAGCCTGGACCCACTTGCCCTCCTCGGGGATGGGTGCGGGGCCGTGGTATGCACCCTTGGCAACGGGGCACATGTTCTCCACTTCCTGTGAGTACTGCATGCCTCTCCTCTCTATCGTGTTGGCGTCCCGTCTGGGGGCCGTGGCTGGCGATTGCCGGGCGACCCTTCGAAAGGGACATGACATGCAGCCCCTATAATACCGCGAAATGCACGGAATATTCGGCGAACGGCTCAGTTTTCGTAGCGAGAAGTCCGGAAGTTTTAATTGAAACGGTTTAACTCTATGTTCTGTGGTCGCGAACTTCCGTAGAGGGGGTCCGTCTTTGGCAAGCTTTTGGGCAGCTCTTGTAAGCGTTGCGGGGGTTGACCTGTTGCAACGGTGCCGTTCGCCGCCTGTTTACTGCCTTTGGCCGCGCGAGCGAATTGTTTTGCGTGAATGTTTTGATGGCACGCTTCAATCGTGCTGTATTGGATGGCAAGCAGATCCCGGCGAAGGGAGCGCCATGCAGCGCGTTTGGAGAACGGTTACCGGCTTTTACCATGTCTGTGCCCGCGGTACGGGCAAGCAGCTCATCTTTGAGGGCGATGAAGACCGGTGGGAGTTCTTGGAGCTGATGCGTGAGTGCTGCCGCAAGGCGGGCGTGACGGTTATCGCCTGGTGCCTTATGGGCAATCACGTGCGTCTGGTGCTTGCAGATTACGAGGACGCGATGAGCGCGGCGATGCACCGGCTGCTTTTGACGTACGCGCGGCGGTTCAATAAACGCACGGGGCGCACAGGGCATCTGTTCCAGAACCGTTTTGACCGGCGCTCGCTCGATACCGACTGGCAGGTGATGGAGGCTATTCGCTCCGTTCACGCCGATCCGCAGGAGGCGGGCATGAGCCTAATCGAGCGTTACCCCTGGAGCAGCTTTGCGGAGCATCTGCGCGCTTACGACAGTGATGCGGCAGATGCCACGAGGGGATTTTCCGATCCTTCTTGCGTGCTTGAGCTTTTTGGTTCTGCCGAGGCCTTTGCTGCCTATTCGCTTTCGACGCCCGACAGCGGCGAACCGGCGCTGCGCGATATGAAAGAGACGGAGTGGGAACGCCACGCCTTTGCCAACAAGTTGGCGAAGGAGCTAGGGGTTCCGCTCAACGGGGTTAAAACTGTACCGCCGGCGCAGCGCGATACCGTTATTGTTGGATTGAACAATGCCGGCTTTACAGTGCGTCAGATTGAGCGGTATACCGGGATTGGCAAAAGTACCGTCTCTCGTATCGTGCGCGCCCGCGCGCGAACGGCGATGCGGGCTGGCGGAAACGTGATGTAGGGTCGCCTGTTCACCGCAGCTGGGGTCGTCCATACGCCGCAACCAGCGTTCAAAAGCTTGGTACGGTAACTGCACTTCTTAATATGCATAGAACAATCGTCATCTTGCATAAAATAACAGCTCAGTCCGGGTTTGCCCGTGCCTACCCCCGTCTGCGCCGTGCAAAAAACGGAGTTTTCAGCATCGTGGTGCTGTCGGCACTGCCACAATCTTGCAACACACGGGCCCCTAAGCTATTGATCCCTGCCGTTGCACCCCCGGAGTATGTGCCTGCGTCCCGTCAGACCGCGATGTCTGGTCTAAAACACAATATTTATGCGCCTGGAGACGTTGATTAACGCTTCCGATGCGTATGCACACAGCTTGGCGTGCTGAATACTCGCAAAAATGCACGCAGCATCCTATGGGACCCTTCTGCGGCAGGCGCGAAGCGAGTCGGAGCTCAGCAGAACGGGGCTTGGCGCATTGCTTGGCGGGTCCGGGGCCCTGCCGCAGGCCTTTGGTGCTGTGGAAAACGCCCGTGTTCGCGTCTGCTGTGTGGTAAATGACAGACGGAGCGCCGGACGCGCGGACTTCGTGCGTCCGGCGCTCATTAGGAAAAACAGAGCCGCCCGTATCGGGCGGCTCGGCAATCAAAAACCTTGGATTCGGGGCATACGCTACTGGTTAGTTTACCCCTCGAGCATGCCGTCGAGGGTGCGCCAGGCGAGCTCGGCGCATTTGACGCGGGCGGGCATGTGCGAGATGTCCTGGAGCTGGGCGGCTTCGTCCAGGTCTTCCAGGTCCTCCTCGGAGAGCTTCTCGCCGCGGATCATGGCGAGGAAGAGCTCTGCCAGGCGGCGAGCTTCCTCGACGGTCTCGCCGGTGATGAGATCGGCCATGATGTCGGCACTGGCCTGGCTGATGGCGCAGCCGTGGCCGGTAAAGGAGGCCTCCTCGATCACGTTGTTCTCGACACGCAGCTGCAGAGTGAGCTCGTCTCCGCAGCTGGGGTTGATGCCGTCGTGCTCGTGCGTGGGAGCATCCATCTCGTACTTGTAGTCGGGGTGCGAGTTGTGCTCCATAAATGTGGTGGAGGTGTACAGATTACCCATTGAACGTGCTCCAAACGTGATGCAGGCCGGCGATGAACTTGTCGATGTCGGCCTTGTCGTTGTAGAAGGCCACGCTGGCGCGGCAGCAGGCAAGGTTCTCGACGCCCAGCCAGGTGAGCAGCGGCTGTGCACAGTGGTGACCGGCGCGGATGCAGACGCCGTCCATGTCCATGATGCTCGCGACGTCGTGCGGGTGGATGCCGCGGACGTTAAAGCTCACAACGCCGTGGTGGTTGTCCCAATAGATGGAGCCGATGATCTGGACAAAGTCGAGCTGCATGAGCTCGCCCATCAGGTAGTGGACGAGTGCCTGCTCGCGTGCCTGGATGTTCTCGTAACCCACCGTGTTGACCAGGTAGTCGAGTGCCGCACCCGTGGCGAAGATGCCGGCGGCGTCCTGTGTGCCGGCCTCGAATTTCTCGGGAACGGGCGCCCAGACGGCGTCCTGCTCGGTAACAGAGTCGATCATCTCGCCGCCGGTGAGCATGGGCGGCATGGCGTTGAGCAGGTCCATCTTGCCCCACAGCACGCCGATGCCCATGGGGCCCATAGCCTTGTGTGCGCTAAAGGCAAAGAAGTCGGCGCCCAGGTCGGCCACATCGACCGGCATGTGCGGCAGCGACTGCGCACCGTCGACGACCAGGTAGCCGCCATACTTGTGCACGAGCTTGCCGAGGTTCTTGACTGGGTTCTCGACTCCCAACACGTTGGAGACCTGACCCACGGCCAGAATCTTGGTCTTGGGACCAACCTTGGCAAGAACCTCCTCGGTGGTGAGCTGACCGGTCTTGGTGGGGTAGAGGTAGACGAGCTTGGCGCCGGTCTCGCGGCAGACCTGCTGCCACGGAATCAGGTTGGAGTGGTGCTCCATGATGGTGATGACGACCTCGTCACCGGGCTCGAGCACCGTGGGTGCAAAGCTCTTGGCGACCAGGTTGAGCGACTCGCTCGTGTTGCGGGTGAAGACGACCTCGTTGGCCTGGGCAGCGCCGATGAGGTCGGCGATCTGCTGGCGCACCTTCGCGATAGCCTCAGTGGCCTCGACGGACAGCGAGTACAGGCCGCGCAGAGGGTTGGCGTTCATGCGCTGGTAGAAGTCGCGCTCGGCGTCGAGCACACAGGCAGGACGCTGCGCGGTAGCGGCACTATCGAGGAAGGCGATCTCGGGGTGCTGCTGGAACAGCGGGAACTGCGCCTTGTAGGGATTAGTCTCGATGTCGACGGTAGGCCAGCCGCGCGAGGCCTCGTCGCTGGCGTCGAGCTCCATAGGCTCCGGTGCGGTACAGGTGTCGCATTTATCGTGCGCGGTGTCGTTCATGCGAGCTCCTCTTCAAAGTTGTCGATCAGGTTGTTGCCCAGGCGGACGACGGCGGCGCGGGTGCGCTCGGCGGTGGCGGAAAGTGCGGCGTCCTCCAGCTTGGCGCGGACGAACAGGTCCTCGGCGGCGGTTTGGTCAAGGCCGCGGCAGGCGAGGTAGAACAGTTGCTCGTCGCGGACGTGGCCGATGGTGGCTCCGTGGTTGCC
>CABUWD010000055.1 GCA_902495155.1 uncultured Collinsella sp. | reverse complement strand
TTCAGGCTCATATCAAAAACGAGAAGAGCATCTATGCCCGCATGCGCGAGATGAGCCGCGACTTTGCCGCGAGCAGCTATCGCGCGGCAAAAGGCTCGCTCGAGGCGGCCGAGTATCTGGGCTTGGCTTCGCGTATGCTCACGCGCGGCCAGCTTAAGGTGAACACGCAGATCATGAGCAGCGATAAGGCGCTGCGACAGCTGGGCGGAATCATCGACCGCATGTCGATGGCGATTGTGATCGCCGGTCTGTTTATCGGTTCGTCGGTGGTGTACTATGCACGCATCGAGCCGGTTGTGTTTGGTATCCCAGTCATTGGCTTTATGGGCTACGTGAGCGCGCTGGTGCTGGCGCTTATGCTGGGTCGCAATATCTGGCTCAACAGCCACGGCGGCAAGCACTAGAGGCTGTGACCGTCACCACATTCTCCTATCGCAAACAATAGCTTTTACCTTGGGCTTCGCCTGCGTGCGAGGCCTTTTTGCGTGATATCATTTTGACGGTAATAATCGATGGCCTAGATGGTGGTGCGGAGACGCACGAATGCGCGGTTTTCCTGCGCGTTTGGGAGAATCGGGGTGCAAGTCCCCGGCTGTACCAGTAACCGTAATTCCTCTTGGTTTGGGATGCTCGCGTCGCAGATCGGACGACGTGCCCGAGTCGTTAAGGTTAAGTCGGATCGCCTCCCGTCTTGCATGCGGCTGCGGCTTTTGCCGCCGGTGTGCATAGGGCTCTGGAGGGAAGGGGGACCCCGATGGGGGAACTCGAGCGCAACATGCGCGATGACGTGGGGCAGCTTCAAGGCAACGCTCCAAGTGCAGACAATAGGAGACAAATGGATATGTTTGAGGACGAGTGCCAGCGTGCCTCGCTTCGTCGCCGTGGCGTAATCGCGCGCGGCGTGGCAAAGCGCTGCCTGGTGGCATTCCTGGCCTTCGCGATGGCCTTCAGCACCACGCCGGCTCAGCTGTGGGCCGAGGGTGCCGAGGGCATTACCGACGCTGTGGCTCAGGCGGCACCGCCTGCCGAGAATGGCTCTGGTGTGTCCACGACAAGCCCTGCTGCCGACCTCAATGCGAGCGGCATGGTGGCGAATGGGGGCACTGCCGCGCAAGATGCCGTCGCGACAGCTTCGGGCCCTACCGACAAGACTGAGGACGATAGCGCTGCCGGCAATGAGGCGCCGGCTGCATCGACGTCTGATGCCTCGAAGCAGGACGCCGCCGTTGTCTCTGCCGCTGGAGAGGCCAAGGCTCAGCCTGCCAAGGCCGAGAGCCAGGATGTCTCTGCCACGTGCTCCGTCGTCGGCACCGACGCCAAGGGCGCCCAGCAGACCTGGGCCGCCGCGCAGCGGATCACGCTGAAGGAGGGCTCGACCGCGGCCGACCTCTCCGAGCAGCTCTTCAAGCAGGCCGGCCTGACCACCGATTACGATCCCAACGGCACCTGGGGCTGGGCGCTCAACACGATCACGTCGCCCTTCGATAAGGACCGCACGCTCGGCTACGACCCGGCGACCGGCGCTTACTGGCAGCTGTTCGTCAACGGCAGCGCCTCCGAGGTCGGCGCGGGCGGCCACACGCTCAAGGACGGCGACTCCGTCGTCTGGTGCTACTCGAAGTACGGCGACCCCGCGCCCGAGCAGGTTTCCGTCACGATGGAGATTATTGGCAAAAAGGCCGAGATGGCTCAGCGTTGGACGAGCCCTTCGACCCAGGTGTTTGCTAAGGGCACGTCGATTAAGGATGCCTCTGCTGCTTATTTCGATGCTCTTGGCATAAAGTCAAAAATGTACGACCAATTTGGCTATTGGGGCGTCTATAGTCTCGTATCTCCGCTTGATGGCACCGAGCTGTCGGGTGCATGGTCGTTCTTTGTCAACGGCGTTCCTGGGTCTCAGCTCGATAGCGATTACGTGCTCAAGTCTGGCGACAAAATCGTCTGGGCTTTTGCTCCCGGCGATACTGTGCCTGGCGTCGACAGTGTTGTTGTTGACCCAGGTGCCGCACGTCCTAACTGGGATAGCGATTGGCCTGGTTATACGAGCGCCGACAAAGTAACCGACGCTCCTGTGCCCACGAAGGATGCTGAGGCAAAATGGGTGAGCGAGCTCAAGGGCTCGAACGAATGGAGCAAGGGTATTTCCGACCCGTTGCTGGTCGGTGACTACCTCTACATGGCCGTTGGTTCCAAGCTGCTCAAGAAAAATGTCGACACGGGTGAGACCGTTGCCGAATCGCCTTTGGCGGCAAAGATCGATTCGACCTCGCGTATGGTATACACCGGCGGCGTGATACTCGTGCCGCTTTCGAGCGGTCGCCTGCAGGCGCTGACGGTTGATGCTCTGGCGACAGTTTGGGTAACCGATGAGTTGCCTGCTGGCCCCGATGGTGCTCAGCAGTCCCTTGCGTCCATTACGGTTCGTGACGGCTTTGCCTACTTTGGGACGGCATCGGCTAGCTGGTCCGACTCGAGCGACGGCTACCTGCTCTGCGTGCGCATCTCCGATGGCAAGGTTATGTGGCAGCATAAGAACGAGAACAGCAAGGGCTATTACTGGGCCGGCTTGGCGTTCTCGGGCAATTATGGCGTCATCGCAGATGATTCCGGTACGGTGAGCACGGTCGACTCCGAAACTGGAAAGACCGTTGCGTCGCTCAAGATTGCCGAGCGCGTGCGTACGACGGTGCTGGTCGATGGATCGATCGCTTATGTCGTGAGCGCCGATGGCGTTTTGCATAAGCTATCGGTTGGAACGGACGGATCGCTTTCCGAGCTTGGCAAGGTGACGTTTGGTTGCAGCTCGACCTCGACGCCGGTGCTGGCCAACGGCAAGATTGTGGTCGGAGGCGCATCGACCGAATCCTTTATGGACGGCTACACGAATAAGAACACGTATCACTACGGTCAGCTTGCAGTGATTGATGCAGAGACGCTTGCTGTGGACTATTCCATTTGCAAGGCGGACGGCAGCTATATTCGCCAGGGGACTTCGGGCGGCGGTGACGTAAAGTCGCAGCCGGTTGTTTCTGTCCAGAATGGCGAGACGTACGTCTACTTTACGTCTAACAACAACCCGGGCGGCATCTATCGCTACCGTATTGGCGACGACGAGGCCGAGCTGCTTTATACGCCCGCGGCGGGCGACCAGCAGTACTGCATGGCTTCCATTTCGGTCGGATCCGATGGCTCACTCTACTATGTCAATGACTCGGGCAAGTTGTTTGCTGTCAAGGGTAATGGCCAAAGGGTCAAACGCTATACCGTGACGTTCGACGCCAACGGTAAGGATGCGGCGATGCCCGATTCTCAACGCGTGAAGGAAGGTAAAGCGGCGACGGAGCCCTCGACTAAGCCGCGGTGCAAGGGCTACACCTTTGCCGGTTGGTACACCGATGTTGCCTGCACAAAGGCGTATGACTTTAGCGCTGCGGTGACGGCCGATCTGACGCTGTATGCCAAGTGGACCAAGAATGCCGTTAACCCTGGCGGTAATGGCGGCGCTGGTTCGAATGGCGGCGGCGGTTCTGGTACCGGTACTGGTTCCGGCACTGGTTCCGGCACTGGCGCTGGCACTGGCACGGGTTCCGGCTCCGGCTCGAAGGGCGGCGCTGTCGCCCCGGGTCATAAGCCGACGACCAAGACGACGGTGTCGACCAAGACCGAGACCAAGGACAACAAGTCCGACAAGAAGGACTCCGATAAGTCCGATAAGAAGGACGAGAAGAAGTCTGACAAGAAGTCTGACAAGAAGGACAGCAAGTCCGACAAGAAGTCCGATTCCAAGTCCGATACGGGTGCTGCTTCCACGACCACTGCTAAGAAGTCCTCTAGTGCTTCCGAGCAGGAGACTGGCACCAACCCGCTCGCCATTGTTGGCGTTGCCGCCGGCGTCATCGGACTCGCCATCGTCGGCGTGTTCGTGTTCACCAAACGTCGGTAGGTGAGGGCTGTGTCCAATAAATCCAAGGACGCTGACCCCAAGCAACCAGATTCCTCGTTCATTCAGCTCGACGATGCAAAGCAACAGGGCGCCGCTTCGGCGGCGTCCGCCCCTCGACGGAAGGCGCTTACTGGCGTCCTGACCGCCGCGTGCACCATTCTGATCGTCGTCTCGCTGGGCTTCGTCCATCCTTCCGAGAGCGGCGCCTGGTCCATTGACTGGATCGTTCAGATCGTGACGGGGGAGAGCGTCGTCGCCAAGGACACCAAGGGGTCTGGCTCGTCTGCCGCTTCGGGCGAGGCTAGTTCCAAGGATTCCAAATCTTCGAATGATGCAAAAGACGAGCCCAAGGGCTCGAACGACGCCAAGGACGATTCCGAGTCTTCAAACAAGGAATCGGACAAAAACTCGGATAGCAAGAAGTCCGAGGACCGGGGCGGCAAGAAGTCTGGCGATAAATCCGCTGCCCAAAATACGGGAGCCGGTGATACTTCCAATGCGTCTGGCGGTGCTTCTTCGGGCGGTGGCCAGTCGTCTGATGGAGCCTCATCCTCTAATGGTGGAAACGCCTCTTCGGGCAGCCAAAGCGGCTCACAGGAGTCCAACTACGTTACGGTGACGGTTTCGGTCACATCGAGCGCTGTGGGCAATCCTGTGTCCTCTGGCGGCACCTTTACCTTTAACGAAGGCGCTACCGTTTACGATGCCCTGTGCGCGCTAGGCCTTTCTGTCAACGCACACGGCTCGTCGTACGGCACGTATGTTTCCGCGATTGGTGGTTTGGCCGAAAAACAGTACGGCGGCACGAGCGGCTGGATGTACTCCGTAAACGGCACAACGCCCATGACGGCCTGCAGTAACTACGTTCTCTCCAATGGCGACAACGTGGTCTGGTATTACGTTACAGGCTAGGGACCTCGACATATCGCACCAAACGGGCGGTTCGGACAAACATCCGGGCCGCCCGTTTTTCGTGCGAATGGGACTGGGTCGCCGGGTCTCTCGGCAAACAAAAAACCGGTTGGAATGGGAATTCCAACCGGTTATACATTCAAGCAAATAGTGAATCGACTATGACCGTGCGCCCTCGAGGAAGAAGCGGCGGCTGAAGTAGTTGTACCAGGTGACGAGGAACGTGGCGATGGCCTTCATGGCTTGGTAGCCGATGCTCAAAAACGTGACGCCCACAAACATATACAGGTCGTTGAGGCCCAGGCCGATCACCGACAGGATGGTGAAGATCGTGAACTCGCGCTTGCGGCTCATGCCTTCGCGGTGGTCGAACACGTACTTCATGCTGAGCCAGTAGTTGACCACGACGGACGTGATAAACGAAACCGTGGTGCTCATCAAAAAGTCGAGGTGGAACAGCTCGACGAGCGCAATGAGCATGCCCCAGTCGATGCCAAAGGAGATAAGACCCACGACAGCAAACTTGAGGAACTGCTTGGTATGAGGTTGTGCCAGCGCCTTGCGCACGTAATCACATCCAATGCGTTGATGAATCGAGCAGAGGATACTTTAGAGCTTTTACAAGGGAAACGTAAGGTCTTTGCCAATAACTATATGAACTCGCCAAATTTTCAAGAGCTAATCCGCAAACGTTAAAAATTTGCCCGTAAACGAGCGACACCCACGGACGATACTGCGCTGAGTGCGCGTCGTCCGTGGGCGCCGTAATGCTGCAGGGGTTTCGAGCTATTTTGTCTCGTCGCCCTCCAGGAAGATTTTTCGGGTCACAAAGTTGTAGACCATGACAAGCGCGGTGGCACAAATCTTGGCGATATTGGCCTCGAGCCCCAGACCGGCGTTGAGCGCCAGCACGATGCCGTCGTTGAGCACCAAACCGATCACGGACAGCACGACAAAGATGATGAACTCGCGGCGGCGGCTCATGCCTTCCTTGTGCGCAAACACGTACTTCATGCTTGCGAGGTAGTTAAAGATGAGTGAGATGATAAAGCCGCTGGTGTTGGCGATTAGGATGTTGAGGCCGAGACCGTAGTGGAGCAGATTCATAATGCCAAAGTCGATAACCGTGGCAATGACACCGACGACGCCAAATTTCATGATCTGCGCAAGGAGCTTTTGCATGGTACCTGCCTTAGGGTGGCGCGGGGACGCCGTGGGGATGACAAACTCAGCAAGTTTAGCCAATCCCCGCGGGTGGTGCTAGGCGCGCTCCTCGATAGCACCGTTTCTATATGCATCGAGCAGCTGACGCAGGTCTTGGATCTGGCTGCGGATCTTGGCGCCAGTATCGGTGTCGCTCACCATGCGGCGACGGTCCGCTTGGTCAAAACGGTTGGTCTCGCTTTCGATGTCCACGTTGCGCGTGAGTGCCTCGGCAACCGTCGTAAAGGCCCGGTGCGACTTGAGGCGGCAGCCGCGCGAGCTCGAGATGAGCGTATAGCCGGCGATGCCCGTCTTGGGATGGTAAGCGCGGCAGAAGCCGCCATCGATGACCAGCAGCTTGCCCTCGGCGCGGATGGGCTGCTCGCCCTTGGTGGTTTTAACGGGTGTGTGGCCGTTGATGATGTGGCCGGTCGGCGAGCATGCCATGGGCGCGACGCCAAACTCGCGCATGATATCATCGCAGACCGAGGGCGACTTGGTAAGCGTAAAGTACGGGTCCATCGGCTCGACCCAGGTGCTCTTATCGGCGATATAGGCGCGCTCAAAGGTACGCACCAGGCGTCCGCTGGCGGGTGAATTGAAGCCAATCCACAGGTACCACATCCAGTCGAGGGCATCGCGGTCGCCCACGCGCCACGCGCGGCGGGCGATGTGGTCGCAAAAATCGAGATAATCGCGGCCAGCGTGCCAGGTGCCCAGGCAGTTCATGCTGCTAAAGGCGCCGTCTTCGTTGAGCGGAACGCAGCCGTGGAAGAGCAGGTTGCCGTTGGCGACCTTGTACATCGAGCCGTGGGTGTAGAGGAAATCGATATGGCGATGCAGGTGATCGGCGGTGACAAACTCGGACACGAGCTTGTCGATGATGTGCTGCTCCTGAGACGTGAGCGTGTAGGGGTCCGCCGGGTCGACGGTGGGGAAGTCGTTGGTCGTGAGCGGCCACACGCTGCCGTCGGCGAGCGTGACCGTGCCGGTGTCGTGGTCGATCTTGTCGAGTAACAGGCGGTCGGTCATGTCGAACTCGGGGTGGCGCTGGATAATCTGGCCCTCGAGCTTAAAGAGCAGCACGTTGATGGCCTTGATCAGCGGGGTGATGGACTCACCGGCGGTGTAGGTGGCATCGGCAAAGGCGACAAGCTCACGCAGCGAGATGCCGTAGTCGTTCTCCAGGATCTCGTAATTGTCGTAGCGCAGGTTGTTGCGCAACACCGTGGCGATGCAGGCGGGCTCACCGGCCGCAGCGCCCATCCACAGCAGGTCGTGGTTGCCCCACTGGATGTCGAGCGAATGGTAGGTGAGCAGGCGGTCCATAATCTTGGCAGCGCCGCCGCCACGGTCGAAGATATCGCCCACCAGGTGCAGGTGGTCGACGGCCAGGCGCTTGATGAGCGAGGCGAGCGACTCGATAAAGTCGTCGGCGCTGGCGGTCTCCAGGATGGACTCCACGATGCGCTCGTGATAGCGCACGCGATAGTTGTTCTCGTCCGGGTGCGTGTGCAACAACTCGTCGATGATGTAGGCGTAGTCGCGCGGGATGGCCTTACGCACCTTGGAGCGCGTGTAGCGGCTTGAAAGTGAGCGCGCGACCATGATGAGCTGGTCAAGCATCGTCTTGTACCAGGTTGGCGAGTCCTCGCGCCGGCTGCGGACCAGGTCGATCTTCTCGCGCGGGTAGTAGATGAGCGTACACAGCTCGCCCTTTTCGTCAAAGGAGAGCGTGTCGCCAAAGATCTCGTCGACATGTTCGCGCACGACGCCCGAGCAGTTGTTGAGGATGTGCATAAAGGCTTCGTACTCACCATGCACGTCGCTCATAAAATGCTCGGTGCCCTTGGGTAGGTTGAGGATTGCCGAGAGGTTGATAATTTCGGTAAATGCGGATTGTTCGGTGGGGAACTGTCTCGACAGCAGGCGCAGATACTTGAAGTCTTGCGGGTTGCGATCGAATGCGACCATGAAACACCTTCCGATATGGTTGGTAAAACTGATAAACAACGTCAAACGTTTATCAGTATGCGCCGCTTTTGTTTCGATTTTGCGCCATCGGCTGAATTGTCGGCTGAACGGTTTGGTAAATCGATTTAGTTGAGGTAGATATGGCGGTTGGGTGGAGACGACAGAGGGTGTTTTCTCAGATATTTATGCGTGGGGCCGGTGGAGACGATGGTGGTAAAGATGTTCACTATTTTTGGTTCGATTTGGTAAATAGTGGACATATGTACCGCATGTAGGCTCACTGTGCGATAATTTGCGCAGCAATGAGTAAGGAGCCTCATATGAGTGATTTTGTCCTGACCTGTGAATCCGCCGCCGATCGAACTCGGGAGTTCTTTGAATCGCGCAATATCCCTGTCGTGTGTTTTCATTACGAGATCGACGATGTTGTCTATACGGACGATCTGTATCAGTCGATTACGCCGGACGAGTTTTTTGCCCAGATTGCCGCGGGCGCCATGCCCAAGACGTCTCAGGTGAGCGTGGGTGAGTACGAGGAGTTTTGGGAGCCGTTTGTTGCCGAGGGTAAAGACGTGCTGCACCTGACGTTGTCGTCGGGTATTTCGGGCACGTATGGATCGGCCTGCGTCGCGGCGCAGATGCTTGCGGATCGCTATCCCGAGGGCGGCAAGGTGCGCGTCATCGATTCGCTGGCGGCGTCTTCGGGCTTTGGCCTGTTGTTGGAATATGCCGCCGATGTGCGCGATAGCGGGGCTTCACTCGACGAGACGGCTGCCTGGATCGAGGAGCACAAGCTCAACCTGCACCACTGGTTCTTCTCGACCGATCTGTCGAGCTACCTGCGCGGCGGTCGCATTTCGGCCGCGAGCGCGATCATCGGCACGGCGCTTAAGATTTGCCCGCTTATGACGGTCGATTGCGAAGGTAAGCTGTCGCCACGTGAGAAGATTCGCACTAAGAAGCGCGCGATTTCCGAGATGGCTAAGACCATGATGGCACACGTACAGGACGGTGCAGATTATTCGGGTAAGTGCATCATGTCGCAGTCGGCGTGCCGCGAGGATGCTGAGGCGGTCGCGGCACTGATTGAGGAACAGGTTCCGCAGCTTAAAGGCAAGATTGAGATCAATGACATCGGTACTCTGATTGGCTCGCATACCGGACCTGGTACGGTGGCGCTCTTCTTTATGGGCGACAAGCGCGTGGATTAATTTGCCCCATCACGTCGCTGCATGATTGCTCAAACGAAAACGGCCCGCCTCACGTTTGTGGGGCGGGCCTTGCTGTTGGGGTTAGCGTTTCTTTCCGCGGAAGAAGAAGCCGTGCAGTGACGGCTTGAGGCCGCGGTTGGCGCGATGCTCCTCGACGCGCTCGTGGATCGAAGCGACGCGCTCGATGACTTCGTCGGGAATCGGCACATCGGGATTCATGTTCTCGACTTGGCTGACCTCGGCGGCGGCGACCTGGTCGATAATGGGCACGTTGTCGCGCGAGATGACAGGTGTGGCGTCTTCCTTCATCTTGCGATAACGCTGCATCATGTCGGTCTGTAGCTGCTGGGCCGAAGGCGGTGTCCAGATGATGGCGTTGGCGCCGGCGGCGATGGTCTCGCGAATGCTCTCGGGCGTCTTGCCGCCCGGCGCGATAAGCGGCAGGTTGGGATAGTGCTCGCGCAGCTCGCGTAGGACCTGGGGCGTGTTCTTGCCGGCGGCGATGTTGAGAATCTTGGCTCCGGCGCGCACCTTGGCGTGAGCATCGTCGTCGCAGCGAACGACCGTGGCGATGACGGGGATGTCGGCGATGTTGGTGATGTGCTCGACCATTTCGGCAGTAGCGGGGGAGTTGACCACGCAGCCCGCCGCGCCTTGCATCTCGGAAACGGCCGCCATCTGCACGGAGCGCTTACCGGTGGTGGTGCCGCCGCCAACGCCCACAAAGACCGGGCACTCGGCAACGGTCAGCAGCGCCTGCGTAATGGCGGGCTGCGGCGTGAAGGGGTAGACGGCAAACACGGCGTCGGCATTGGAGTTGCGGATGACCGCCACGTCGGTGGTGTAGATGAGCGATTTGATGCGGCGGCCAAAGAGCGTAAAGCCGCTGGCCTCCTCGATCTCATTGGGCATACGGAGGGCCGCCTTGCGCAGGCGTCCGTCGATGGGCAGCGGCTCCATGGGCAAAAGGCCGTTGGGGGTTACGGCCACCTGGGGCTCGGTAAATTCGTCTGCAAGCTCAACCTCGGAGAAGTCGACCGAGGCGACGACGTCTTCGTGAACCTCGGCGGGCACATCGATGGGGGCTTGATCGTCGGTCGCGGCGGGCGTATCGAAGGAGCTGGTGCCGACAAAGGCGTCGACGCGCTCGTTCAAATCGTTGAGAGAATCCATGGCGGTCCGTTTCTATGTTGTGCGCCCGTCAGCGTGCGACCGGCGCTACGATTGCTAAATCGTTTGACGAGTTGATTTTTCCCCGCCGCGCCATCCGTTAGACTGAAGGGCTGGCGAACGTGAAGGAGCTGTGGTGGCGGGAATCGAGGTGCTATCTTGAATGTCCCGTATACAAAAGAGAGGTGACGCGGTATGGAATTCTCGGCAATGTTAGGCTCGATTGGCCTATGCGTGGGCGCAATCGTTGCCGCCGCGGTCATCTACTTTGCGGTCACGGCCATTAAGGGCAAAAAGGCCGAGCGCAAGGAGCGCGAGGCACTTAAGCAGTGCCGTGACCAGCAGGACAAGCGCGCACGGAGATAGTTTGTTGAGTTTTGAATCCGTGCGCTAGCTGCGTTTTCGGACCAGGGCGATATAGAAGCCCTCAAAGTCGCGACTGGGCGGAATGGTCAGCGTGCCGGGCATGCCGTTGGCAATGGCCGAGACGTGGCCCGCGGCAATGGCCTCGGTAAGGGCGTTGCACTCGATGCGCGGTTCCTCACCGGCTTCGCGGGCGCGGCGTGCTTCGCTTTCACTCGGCGTGCTGTCGAGGGGGATGAGCTCGCAGTCCATGTGCTTGTCGAGGGCCTCTTGCAGGGCATCCTCGTTTTCCTGCGGCAAGATCGAACATGTCGAATAGACGAGCGTGCCGCTCGGTTTGAGGGCCCCCATGGCGCGATCCAGAAGTGCTCGCTGCGATCGGGCGCACTTGCTCAGCAACTGCTCGGTGAGGCCGCGCAGGCTTTTCTCGTTGCCGCTGATGACGGTGCCCGTGCCGGTGCAGGGAGCGTCGAGCAGGATGCGGTCGAAGCGGAAGAACTCGTCGAGCTCGCGTGCGTCGATGCGCATGACGGGCACGTTTTTGGCACCCTGGCGATGGAGGTTTGACTCGAGCTTTTCGGCGCGGGGAATGCTCATCTCGCAGGCCGTGAGGTGTGCCTGGCCCTGGGTGAGGGCGGCGATCTGCGTTGTCTTGCCGCCAGGGGCTGCGCACATGTCGAGGATGTCCTCGCCGGCCTGAGCGCCCAGGACCAACGGCGGCATCATGGACGACAGACTTTGCAAGTAGATCTTGCCGTCGCGGTAGATGTCGAGGTCCCACAGATCAGAAACCTGGGCCTCGGGCAGGATAAAGGCGTCTGGGTACCAGGCGACGGGGTTGTGGGCGATTCCGGCGGCATCGAGCGCCGCAGCGATGTCCTCGGCGGTCGCCTTGAGCGTATTGGCGCGCAGCGTGACCGGGCGTGTGGCCGCGGCGCCGAAGCCCTCGATCATGAGCTCGGCATCGGCGGGCGCATAGGCGCCGGCGACCGTGTCGACCATAAAGCGCGGCAGGTCGGCGGCGCAGGGAAGGGCGGCAAGCTGGTCGGAAAGCTCGGTGGAGGCAAACTGCCTAAGCTTGAGCTCGGGCTTAACCTGCTTTTTCTGCTTACGACGACGCGGCTTGGACATCCGTTTTTCCTTCCCGTCCCAAATTGACTACTTTCCGGGTACGCCGTTGCTGGCGTGCTTTAGTACTGGCTCTCGTGCTTGCTGAAGAAGTCGAAGCGCGGGGGCAGCGGCTTCACGCGGTGCTCGCCGGGCTTCTCGCCCAGGCTCTCCACAAACTCGTCCGTGGAGGCAAAGATGTTATCCCAGCTAAAGAAGGCGACCGGATCGACGTCGAAGTACTCGCAGATGAGCTCGCAGCCGGCCGGCACAATACCGTGCATCAGGACGGTCGCCACGCGCAGCTCGGTAAAGGCGTCGACGAGGGCCTGCGTCATGGCGGCGTCTGCCTCGTTACCCTCGAGCTTGTTGGCGGCCTTGGAGGCGTCGCTCCAGCGCTTGTTGGCGGCGCGCAGGTAGTCGTCGCACACGGCAAGCGCGCGGTGCGTCTCGAACTTGTACATGGCCTGCTCAAAGGCAAGGGTTGCCTGCTGGGCGGCTTCGACCACGGTGTCAGAAGCGGCACCAGCGGGGATGCAGCCGTTGCGGTAGGGGCTCTCGTCGCCCTCCTTGACGGCGACGCCGTAGAAGCAGCTGCGGGCCAGGCGGTTGAAGACGCCGGTCAAAAGGGCGCTCTCCTTAAGGGCCGGGTCGATAACGCGCTTGTCGTCGCAGGCGCGCACCTCGTTGCCGTCCTTGTCCTTGCCGGTCACGCGCGTGTCGTATGCCTTGGGGCTAAAGCTCACCGGCTTCTCGGACAGGCCGAGCGACAGCCAATGCGCGCGCATCTGCTCGCAGGTGTAGTGGTTGAGCAGGTCGTCTGCCGGCGGGGGAGGAGTCTGCGAGGACGAGCTGGCCTTTTTGCCCATGTAGAGCAGGTGATAGCAGGCGCTGACGGTGCTCTGCGTGAGGTCCCAGCCCAGGGCCTCCCACATGGCGGTCTGCGCGATGCAGTAGAAGTAGATGTTGTCCTGACCGATAAACTGGTAGATCTGAGCGTCGTCAGAGCACCACCAGTCGCGCCAGTCGAGCGAGCTGTGCTGGTAGGTGGGCGCGGGCACCTGCGTGGAGTCGGCAGCGGGCTCGCCCATGAGGGCGGCATCCTGGGCGGCGACGCCCTCGGTTACGCCGGCGGCCTTGGCATCGCGTGCGAGCACGGTACGCGTATAGCTGATGGGCGCCCACAGGCTCTCGGGCCAGCACCAGCAGGTGACGTCGGAGACGCCATCGACCTCGGGCACCGGAACGCCCCAGTCGATGTTGCCGGTGATGCGGAAGGGCACGAGCGCCTTGCCGCTGCGGAAGCGCACACCGCCGTTGGCGAGCACCGCGTGGGCATCGTCGCGCTCCTTCCAGCTGGGGAAGGTGACGGTAAAGCTGCTCTTGTTGCCCTCGGGCTCCAGCACGGTGTGCTCAGGAAGCTGATCCTCGACGGCATCGAAGGCCTCGCGGAACTTGTTCTGGATGTAGAGCTGGGCCGGCAGCAGCCACTCCTCCATGGTCTTGGAGACCACGGAGCGAACCTGCGGGTTCTGGGCGAGCTTGGCGGTATAGGTCTTCATAAAGTCGAGGTAGGCCGGCAGGGCAAAGTAGAGGTTGTCGACCGGGCGCAGCGCGGGCACCTCGCCGGTGAGCTGGCGCTTGGGCGCGATGAGCTCCTCGGGCTCAAACTGGTGGCCCAGGTCGCACTCGTCGGCATAGGCCTTCTCGGATTTGCAGCCCTGGATGGGGCAGCGGCCGATCACCTGACGGCCGTTGAGGAACGTGCCGGCCTTGGCATCGTAGAACTGCAGCGTGGAGCGCTTGGAGATGGTGCCCTGCTCGTGCAGGCGCTTGATAATCTCGGCGGTCACCTCGTTGTG
>CABUWD010000054.1 GCA_902495155.1 uncultured Collinsella sp. | reverse complement strand
GGGGCCCGCTCCATTTGTCAATTCCTTCAAGCGAATGTGTCGGGAATGTTTCAATGCATGAATATGCAAGCCATTTACGTGTTCATGCATCTTTTGGTGCTAAAGTTTCAACCCACTTCATAACGACCACTGCGAAATGCGCATCGGTGCATAAATCGCAGACAAGGAGTCTGATATGTCATTGAAGGTTGGAATCGTCGGCGCGGCTGGATATGCCGGAGCCGAGCTCATTCGCCTCGTGCTCGGCCATCCCGAGTTTGAACTTGTTGCCATTACGTCCAACGCCGATGCCGGCCAGCCGCTGTCCGCGGTGTATCCGAGCTTTGCTGGCGTGAGCGATCTGGTTTTCACCACGCATGACGCCCCCGAGCTTAAGAGCTGCGATGCGGTTTTTCTTGCCGTGCCGCACACGGCTGCCATGGCACAGGTGCCCGCGCTGCTTGCATCGGGCGTCTCCTGCTTTGATCTTTCGGCCGACTACCGCCTGAACGACGCGTCTGTCTTTGAGGCATGGTATGCCGCCGAGCATACGAGCCCCGAGCTGCTCAAGACCCGTGCCTTTGGCCTGCCCGAGCTGTTCTGCCAGGACTTGGAGACCGCTGCTTCCAGCCATGCTGCTGGCAGGCCCGTGTTGGTCGCCTGCGCCGGCTGCTATCCCACCGCAACGAGCCTTGCTGCCGCTCCTGCCGTGCGTGCGGGCTGGGTGGCCGAGAACGGTCCCGTGATTGTCGATGCCATCAGCGGTGTGACGGGTGCCGGCAAGTCCTGCAACGCTCGTACGCATTTTTGCAGCGCCGACGAGAATTTGGAGGCCTACGGCGTGGGCAAGCATCGTCACACGCCCGAAATCGAGCAAATCCTCGGTCTAACCGATCGCGTCGTTTTTACCCCGCACCTGGCACCGCTCAAGCGCGGCCTGCTCTCCACGGTGACGCTGCCGCTCACGCCGCAGGCCATCGACTCCCTGGCTCTTGAGGATGTCGTCGACTATTACAAGCAGTTCTACGCTGGACGCACCTTTGTGCGCGTGCTCGACGCCGGCCAGCAGCCCAAGACGGCTTCGGTCGTCGGAACCAACGCCGCCCAGATTGGCCTCGCGCTCAACAAGCGCGCGGGCGTGCTGGTGGCGACGGGCGCCATTGACAATCTGTGCAAGGGCGCTGCGGGCCAAGCGGTCCAGTGCGCCAATATCGTCTTTGGCTTTGACGAGCGACGAGGCTTGCCCACAGTGGCGTGCCCGGTGTAGCACATTCGATTGTTAACGATTTGGTAGTCGGGCATCGAGTGAGGCGCCACTCTTAAGCTGGTCTCATGATCACGACTGGCATGGCGCACCAACCGATGCCCGTTTTTTGTTTGATATAAGGAGTCATAAAGACGATGAATACCGACCTGATTGATATCAAGATTCGCGCCGTCGAGGGTGGCGTTACGGCAGCTGCCGGCTTTAAGGCCGCAGGCATCCATGCGGGATTCCGGAAGAATCCCGAGCGCTTGGACTATGCGCTCGTCGTGCCCGATAAGCCCTGTCCCGGTGCCGGCGTGTTTACCATCAATCGCTTTTGCGCGGCGCCCGTGCAGGTGAGCCGTGCCAACCTGGGCGGTGCCGACAAGGGCTACGGTATCATCGCCGGTGTTTCGGTCAACTCTGGCAATGCCAACGCCGCCACGGGTGAGACAGGCCTTGCATGCGCGCGCGAGACGTGCAGCATCGCATCGCAGGTCATCGGCTGCGAGCCCCAACAGATCCTGGTTGCCTCCACGGGTGTGATCGGGCAGATTCTGCCGATCGACACGTTTGAGACCGCCATTCCTGCTGCCTACGAGGCACTCTCCGCCCACGGTGGCGCCGATGCCGCTCGTGCCATCATGACGACCGACACGCATTCAAAGGAGTACGCCGTGTCCTACGTCAGTGAGGCTGCGGGTCATGCGGGCAATGTCTATACGGTGGGCGGAATGTGCAAGGGCTCGGGCATGATCATGCCCAACATGGCCACCATGATCGCAGTTATCACCACCGATGCCCCCGTCGAGCCTGCGGCACTTCATGCCCTGCTGCTCTCGACCGTCAAACAGACCTTCAACAAGGTAACGGTCGATTCCGACACCTCGACCAACGACACCTGCATCATGCTTGCCTCCGGCGCCGCTGCCGCAGATGTCGAGCCTATCGTTGAGGGCTCCGATGCCTTTGACGAGTTGGCATTTGCTGTGCACGAGGTGTGCGAGAGCCTGGCGCGCAATATCGCCGCCGATGGTGAGGGCGCATCCAAGCTTGTTACGGTCAACGTTACCGGCGCCGTGAACGACGAGGAAGCCGATATCGCCGCCCGTGCCGTTGCCAACTCGCCGCTCGTTAAGACCTGCATCGCCGGCCACGACTGCAACTGGGGCCGCGTTGCCATGGCGCTTGGCAAGTGCGGCGTGAAGTTTAATCAGGAAGACGTTTCCATCGACATGATGGGCATGCCTGTCTGTCGCGATGGTCTGACTGTTCCCTTTGACGAGGACGAGGCTCTACGACGTTTCGAGGCGCCAGAGATCGTGATCTCGGCCGACCTGGGCGCAGGCGACGCGGCAACGACCGTGTGGACCTGCGACCTCACGCATGAGTACATCTCCATCAACGGCGACTACCGTTCCTAGATTCCGGGCACGCTGCGCATCTTGCCGCGATTGCGGACAGCGGAGCACGGCGCGATAACGATATGAAAGACGAGGCAGATTATGAAATTCGCACGCGATTGTCGTTCGAGCGAATCCAACGAAGCAACCGCGCAGCTGCTGTTCGAAGCGCTGCCGTGGATTAAGAACCTGACCGGCAAGACGGTTGTTATCAAATATGGCGGAGCCGCCATGGTTGATGAGCAGCTGCGCCGCGACGTGATGAGCGACATCGTTTTGCTCAAGATCATCGGTATGCGCCCCGTCATCGTGCACGGCGGCGGCAAGGCTATCAACGAGGCGCTGAGCCATTACGATATTCCCGTCGAGTTTAAGAACGGCCAGCGCGTGACCACGCCGGCGACTATGGATATCGTGCGCGAGGTGCTGGGCGGCAAGGTTAACCAGGAGCTGGTTGCTGCCATCAACCACCACGGCAACCTGGCCGTGGGCGTGTCGGGCAGCGATGCCGGCACGCTCATCGCCGAGCCGCTCGACCCCGAGCTCGGTCGCGTGGGCAAAGTGACGCACGTCAACACCGACTATATCGAGCGCTTACTCGATAGCGAGTACATCCCCGTCATCGCTACCGTCGCGGCGGGGGAGGACGGCGGTTTCTTCAACATCAACGCCGACACCGCCGCCGGTGCCGTTGCCGCGGCGCTCCACGCGCATAAAGCGATCTTTTTGACCGATGTCGATGGCCTGTACAAGGACTTTAGCGACAAGGACTCGCTTATCTCCAACCTAACGCTCGACGAGGTTAACGAAATGCTCTACGGCGGCGAGGTCGATAAGGGCATGATTCCCAAGCTGCGCGCGGCCGTCGATGCGCTTGCCGGTGGCGTATTCCGCGCCCACATCATTAACGGTACCACGCCGCATTCGCTGCTCCTGGAGCTGCTGACCGACGCCGGCGTCGGCACCGTGATCCATTCCACCGAGACGGCCTACGAGTTCGATACGCACCCGCACCCGCTTTCGACCTTTGCGGCGCGCCTGACCGAGAACCTCGACGAGGTCGAGAAGCTCCAGACGGTCTAGCCGGCTCGAAATTGCTACGCCATTACGCCCAAACTCCGCGCTACCTGGCGCTTAACGAAAGGTATCTCATGTCACTTGCAGCACAACAATCGCTCGAATCCCACTACGTCATGCACACCTTTGGTCGCTCGCCGGTCGAGTTTGTCGAAGGCTGCGGCATGAAGCTCACCGGCGACGATGGTCGCGAATACCTCGATTTTCTTGCCGGCATCGGCGTGTGCAGTTTGGGCCACGGCAACCCGGCGGTGCTGTCGGCGCTCGAGGCTCAGACCAAAAAGCTCCTGCATGTCTCCAACTATTTCTACATCGAGCAGCGTGGACAGGTCGCGGCGCTGCTGTCCAAACTCGCTAACGATGATACGGACGGTGCACGCGTGCTTGCCGACGCGATTGCCGCTGGCGACGAGACCACGGCGGCGGCACTTGGTGCTCCGGCTGCGGGCGAGCAGGTGTGGGAGACGTTCTTTGCCAATTCTGGTGCCGAGGCCAACGAGGGCTCGATGAAGCTCGCGCGTCTGTACGCCAAGCGTGCCGGCAACGGAGGCAACACCATCGTGTGCATGCGCGGCGGCTTTCACGGTCGTACGCTCGAGACCATTGCCGCGACCATGCAGGATTGGCTGCAGGACAGCTTCCGCCCGCTGCCGGGTGGCTTTGTGGCCTGTACGCCCAACGATGTGGATGAACTGTGTGCAATCTTTAAGCAACTGGGAAGTGAAATCTGTGCCGTGATGCTCGAGCCGATCCAGGGCGAGAGCGGTGTGCATCCCATGACCGAGGAGTTTATGGCTACGGCGCGCGACTTGGCGCACGAGGCAGGTGCCGTGCTTATCGCCGATGAGGTCCAGTGCGGAATCTTCCGCACGGGTAAGCCGTTTGCGTTCCAGACCTATGGCGTGGAGCCCGACATTATGAGCCTTGCCAAGGGAATCGCCGACGGCGTGCCCATGGGTGCCGTGGTGGCAAAGAAGGAAATCGCTGACGTCTTTAAGCCCGGCGATCATGGCTCGACCTTCGGCGGTAGCTGCCTGGCTGTCGCGGCCTGTGCCGCGACGCTCTCCGCGCTTGTGCACGGCGATTATGCCGAGCATGCTGCCAAGGTTGGCGCCTATATGGAGCAGGCGCTGGCTAAGCTTCCGCATGTGGTAGAGGTGCGTGGCCGCGGTCTGATGCTCGGCTGCGATCTGGATGATGCTGCGGGTGATGCACACGACGTTGTAACCCGTGCATTGGGGGCTGGTGTCGTGATCAACGCTACGGGCGCTCATACGCTGCGCTTCCTTCCGCCGCTCGTGTGCGAAGAGGCCGACGTGGACAACCTGATCGAGATTCTGTCGGACGTTTTGGCGTAGCGCCATCAGACATAGCAATTTGGAGCGGGTTTCAGGCTGTCACGTGCCGTTTGGCGCACGATTGGGCGAACTGGAGCCCGTTTTGCTATCGATTTACCATGGCTGGGATAGGGCGTGTGCAAAAAAGAAAGGCCTCCATCACTGGAGGCCTATCAAATCAGTGGTGGGCGATGAGGAATGTCCGCGTGCGGCTGGCGCCGCCCGCGCCCCGCTCCGTCGCTCCGCTCCTCGCGTGCTGCGCTGGAAAACGCTTCGCGTTTCCTCAGCTCCGCACCCTGTCGGGTTCGAATCCCATGCGCTGGGCACAAAAAAGAAAGGCCTCCATCACTGGAGGCCAATCAAATCAGTGGTGGGCGATGAGGGATTCGAACCCCCAGCCTTGTGCGTGTAAAGCACCTGCGCTAACCGTTGCGCCAATCGCCCGCAGGGATTGAGTATAGCGGAAACCCTGCGTGGTTCACCGCTAATTCATAACGAAATCTAAGCGGCGACTTCGGCGCTCTTGTTCTCGTCGATAAAGAAGCGCTTGTACCAAATGAGGAACGTCAGCGTGGTATAGATCTTGCGCTGGTTGAGCGCGCGGCCCTCAAAGTGATCGTCAAGCAGTTTCATGAGCGCATCGGTGTCAAAGAAATCGGCAGCCCACGGTGCGGTGAAGTATTCCTTTACGTAGTCGTAGTACTTTTGCTGGCGCAGCCAGAACTTGACCGGTACGGGGAAGCCCACCTTCTTGCGCGTTGCCCACTCGTCGGGCAGCGTGCGGTTGGCAGCGTGACGCAGAACGAGCTTGCAGCCTTCTTCGTTAACACGGTAGTTGGCGGGAATGTGCTCGGCAAACTCCATGACCTTCTTGTCCAGGAACGGGACGCGAAGCTCCAGAGAATGCGCCATGCACATCTTGTCGGCCTTGAGCAGAATGTCGCCCGGTAGCCACATGTTCATATCCAGATACTGTTTCTTGGAAAGCTCGCAGCAGTTGGGAACCTGCTTGTAGTACTCGGCGCACATCTCGGCGGCGTTCTTGCCGGTGTCATAAGCGGGCTTGAGCACCTCGTCGACCTCGGAGGGATCGAACACCTTTGCCTGACCCACATACCAGCGCTCGGGAACCTCGGCGCATTTCGTCAGGAAGTTGTGACCCTTAAAGTAGGGGAGATGCTGAACGAGTGAGCCCAGGGCGCGACGTACACCGAGCGGCACGCGCTTCTTAAAGGTGCGCATCTCGGGGGTGTCCTCGTACCACTCATAGCCGGCAAACAGCTCGTCGGCACCCTCGCCCGAAAGGACGACGGTGACCTCCTTGGAAGCCATCTGCGCCAGATAGTACAGCGGCACGCTGGACAGGTTCGATTGCGGCTCGTCCATGTGGTACTGGATATCGGGCAGTGCATCAAAGAACTCGTCGGCGGTAATCATCTTGCGCACGTTCTTGATGCCCAGCTTGTCGGAAAGCTCGGCAGCGTAGTTGGTCTCGTTGAAGTTCTTGTAATCGAAGCCGACGGAATACGTGGTGTCGGGCATGAGACAGGCGGCAATGTAGCTGGAATCGACGCCGCCAGAAAGGAACGAGCCCACCTTAACATCGGCGATTCGGTGCGCAGCGACGCTTTCGTGCACGACCTTATCACACTCGTCCACGTACTCCTCGAAGGTCTTGGAGTTGTCGTCGGTAAAGTCGCAGCTCCAGTAACGCTTGATGTCCATGGTGTTGGTCGTCAGGTCATACGTAAAGCAATGCGCCGGGGCAAGCTTGAACACGCCCTTAAAGAACGTTTCCTCCGTGGCGGGGAACTGCAGCGTCAGGTAGGGGCGCAGCGCGTCGTGGTTGACAGCCTTCTCAAACTTGGGATGGTCCAGGAAGCTCTTGATCTCGGAGCCGAACAGCAGCGAGCCATCGGATGCCTGGTAGTAATAGAACGGCTTGATACCAAAGATGTCGCGAGCGCCAAAGAGTTTGTTCTTGTTCTGGTCGTGAATCACGAACGCGTACATGCCGCGCAGACGGTTGACCAGGTCCTCGCCCCACTCCTCGTAACCGTGTACCAGGACTTCGGTATCAGCGTTGCAGTGGAAGGCGTAGCCGGCCGCCTCCAGCTCGGCGCGAAGCTCCTGGAAGTTGTAGATCTCTCCGTTGAAGACAATCGTGACCTTGCCGTCGTCGCTCGACATGGGCTGGGCTCCAGCTTCGGAAAGATCGAGAATCGAAAGACGACGGAAGCCAAGGGCAACGTTGTCGACGATATGCTGGCCGCCCATATCGGGACCACGGTGGATGATGCGATTCATCATGGCCGTGAGAACCAGCTCACTCTGTTCATCTGTACCGGTAAAACCGACAAAACCGCACATGCAAGATCCTTTCTGCTGACGGCTCAGGTGTACTGCCGCAAAGATTGCGGCAGCTGATGTCAAATAATCTTTACTATCATGCCAATCTTTTGTTTCGTGATGGGGCATAAGCGCTGAGCGAACCGAAAAAACCACGTCCCGATCTTCAGACGAAGCGGCGGGACGTGGTTGCGAACACTATGTTAAAGAACAGCACCCAGATTTCCTTGTTTTTACACGGGGTGAACACTGTTGCCATTTATTAGACCACGGCACAGTCCATGCAATTTTTTAGAAGGCTGTGATGCGCGCAAGGTCAGGTGGCATATTAGGATGGTTGATAATACAGAATGTTTCATCGTTTCTGCCGCGGGACGTCTTCTGCCCTTTAAGGCTGAATTTAGCGAGAGAGGTCTTTGTATGTCGAGTCCGACACAAGAGAAGCTAACTCTGATGCGCTATATAGAGTTGCTCGAGGAAGATGACCTTGTTGTTTCCAGACCGAGCGCTTCGTGCGACCAGCGCATTGAGTTTGCGACTGATGACTCGCGCCAGGTGCGTCCGGGCACGTTGTTTGTCTGCAAGGGCCGTGCGTTTAAGCGCGAGTACCTGCTTTCGGCAATCGCCGATGGCGCCGTGGCCTACGTTTCCGAGGTCGATTACGATGTTGATCTTCCCGCGGTGATTGTGAGCGATATTCGTCGCACGCTCGCCGTGGTGGCAGATGCCTTTTATGGGCACCCGTCGGGTAAGGTGAAGGTCTGCGCCTTTACAGGCACCAAGGGTAAGTCGACCTGCAGCTTTTATCTGCGCGGCATCCTCGCCAACGAGGCCAAGCTTACGGGCTGTCATCGACCCGCTCTTAATACGGGCATTGAGTTCGACGACGGCATCGAGACGGGCCCTTCCAAGCTGACGACCCCCGAATCCTTCCTGCTGCAGTCTCGCATCGCACATGCTGCGGAGGCGGGCGCTCCGTGGCTGGTCATGGAGGCATCGAGTCAGGGCCTCAAATACGAGCGCACGGGCAAGATTGACTTTGAAGTCGGCGCCTTTACCAATATCGGCGAGGATCACATTTCGCCGATTGAGCATCCGACGCTCGAGGATTACTTTGCCAGCAAGCTCAAAATCTTCTCGCAGAGCCGTTTTGCCGTGGTCAATCTCGATATGGATAAGGTCGATCGCGTGCTCGAGGCGGCATCTCGTTGCGAACGTACGGTGACGTTCTCCCTGACCGACGAGCGTGCCGACGTGCTTGCGCTGGCGATTCGCAATGGCGACTGCGGCGTGGTGGCAACGGTGCGCACGCCCCGCTTTACGCGCGACATTGTGATTCCCACGCCGGTTAAGTTCAATGTGTCCAACGCGCTTGCCGCTATTGCCTGCGCCGAGGCCCTGGGCATTTCCGAAGAGGGTATCGTCCATGGCTTTGAGGGTGTCTTCGTTCCCGGCCGTATGGAGCTCTATCCGTCCGTATCGGGCAAAATCTTGGGCGTCGTCGATTATGCACATAACGGCATGAGTCTCGAGACGCTTCTGCGTGACTTACGCGAGAACTATCCCGAGCGCGAGCTGGCGGTCGTATTTGGCGCTACGGGCGGTAAGGGTGTCGATCGACGCACCACGATGGGCATCGCCGCCGGCAAGTATGCCGACCGAATCGTGATTACCGAGGATGACCCCGGCCCCGAGGATGTCGAGGATATTTGCGCCGAGATCGCGCGCAACGTTCAAGCGCAGGGAAATGATAACTGGCAAATCGTGACTGATCGCGTTGCCGCTATCGAGACTGCCGTGCGCGAAACCGTCCGTCCTGCCGTGGTCATCGTGACCGGTAAGGGCGAGGAAGAGCGTATGCTGCGCAAGAACGGACCCGAGCCTTGTGAGCGCGACGGTTCGATTCTCAAGCGCACCCTTGCGGCGTACGACGCCTAGACCAAGCCCCTTCTATGTAAACGGAGTGACCATGTCCCACAACATCCTGCCGACCGTTGCCGAGCTTTCGGGCGAGATGCGCGAGCGTCTTGCCAAGGTCAAGTATGTCTTTACCGATCTGGACGCCACGATGCTCGCCCCCGGCTCGTGCGTGCTGCGCGATAACGACGGCAATCCTTCGACCAAGCTCGTCGAGGCGGTTGTCGCACTCGCCCGTGCCGGCATCCAGGTGGTCCCCACCTCGGGTCGCAATCGCACCATGATCCACGAAGACGCCCGCGTGCTCGGTCTCAACTCCTATATCGGCGAGATGGGCGGCCTGGTCATGTACGACCTCAAGGCCAACGATTGGGAGTACCTGACGGGCGACATGCCCTACGACCCCGCCTGCGGTCTCACGCCGCACCAGGTGATCGAGCAGACCGGCGTGTGCGAGAAGATCCTTGCCCGCTGGCCGCACAAAATTGAGTACCACAACGACATGTCGACCGGCTACAAGTACCGTGAGGTCACCGTTGGCATGCGCGGCGATGTGCCTGACGATGAGGTCCAGGCCATCCTGGACGAGGCCGGCTGCGGTCTGGTCTGGGCTTGCAACGGTCATCTGACGCACCTGTCCAAGCCGACGACGCTCGAGCTTAATCGCGTCGAGGACGGCCGCGCCTTCAACATCAATCCGGCGGGTCTCAACAAGGGCGTTGCCATTGCACGCTTCTGCGAGCACCTGGGGATCGAGCGCGAGGAGACGCTCGCGCTCGGCGACTCCGAGTCCGACTTCTACATGGCCGACCATGTTGGCATGTTCTGCCTGGTCGAGAATGGTCTGACGAGCGCCGGTGCCCCGGAGTTCTTGGATGCCTGCGACAATGCCTATATTACGCGCGGCAAGATTGTCGACGGTTGGGTGGCAACGGCCGAGCTGTTGGTCGCGGCCCGTTCGTAGCGCGACGCATCACGCATGGTCGCATTTTTCGAGAGAGAATCTGGTGAGGTAATGTCCGATATCGATAATCTGGCCGGGGACACGCGTCCGATCGGCGTGTTCGACTCGGGCCTGGGCGGCTTAACGGTCGCGCGCGCGATCGCAACGGCGCTTCCGCACGAGTCCGTCTACTATTTCGGTGACACTAAACGCTGCCCTTATGGCACCCGCACCGAGGACGAGGTTCGCTCGTTTGCGCTGCAGGCGGGCCGCTGGCTATCGAGGCACGACGTTAAGATCATGGTCATCGCCTGCAACACGGCGACCGCCGCGGCCTTGCGTCTGGCTCAGCAAGTGCTTGACGTTCCCGTGATCGGCGTGATCGCCCCGGGCGCACGCGCCGCCATCAACAGCACGCGTACGCGTCGCGTGGGCGTGCTCGCCACCAACCTCACCATTCGCTCGGGTGCCTACACGCGCGCCATTCAGGACTTGGATGCTGGTGTCGATGTGTATGGCTGCCCGGCCTCGAGCTTTGTCGAGGTCGTCGAGCACGAGCTCGCCTCGGGCGCGCATCTGCAGGAGCAGTGGCTCGAGAACGAGGATATTTTTGATACGCCAGCCGTTCGCGCGCTGGTCAACGCCACGGTCGAGCCGCTGCACGATCGCGGCATCGATACCGTGGTGCTCGGCTGTACGCACTTCCCGCTGCTGGTGGGTCCCATCCGCCATGCGCTGGGACCCGGGGTGCGCGTGGTGAGCTCCGCCGAGGAGACCACCCGCGAGCTGACCGATATCCTCACGCGTCGTGAGCAGCTGGCGGGCGATACCGCCGACCCGCAGCATCGCTTTGCCACCACGTCTGACAACATTGCCGAGTTTGCGGTGGCGGGTAGCTTTATCTTTGGTCAGCCGCTCAAAAGCATCGAGCATGTCGATATCGACGAACTCGGTTAGGCACGCAATGTCGCCGGAGTCCTCGCCATATCTTTTGCCGAAAGGATAGTTCCATGGAATACATGCAGGTCAACCGCGCCAACGGCCGCGCCGCCAACGAGCTGCGCCCCGTTAAGCTCACCCGCGGCGTCATGAAGCACGCCCACGGCTCGTGCCTGGCGGAGTTCGGCGACACGCGCGTACTGTGCGCCGCCACTATCGAGGAGGGTGTGCCGGGTTGGCGCAAGGGCGCCAAGGCCGGCTGGGTAACGGCGGAATATGCGATGCTGCCGGCCTCGACCGGTAAACGCTGCAAGCGCGAGCATGCCAACCGCAAGGGCCGCTCCATGGAGATCGAGCGGCTTATCGGCCGCAGTCTGCGCACTGTCGTCAACATGAAGGCGCTCGGTGAGTACACCGTTACCGTCGACTGCGATGTGATTCAGGCCGATGGCGGCACGCGTACGGCGAGCATTACCGGCGCCTGGGTGGCGCTGCACGACGCCCTTGCCATGTGGGTCGAGGCGGGCAAACTCGAGCGCATCCCGCTCACGGGTCAGGTTGCTGCCATTTCCATGGGCGTCGTCGACGGCAACACCCTGCTCGACTTGGATTATTCCGAAGACAGCCACGCCGAGGTCGACATGAATCTCGTCGCCACCGATTCCGGCGAGATGATCGAGCTCCAGGGCACCGGCGAGCAGGCGCCCTTCGACCGCAAGCGTCTCAACGCCCTGCTCGATCTGGGCGACAAGGGTATTGCCGAGCTCATCGAGCTTCAGCGCCAAGCCCTCGCCTAACCTGCCAAAAAGGGATGTTTATATTGGCAGGTTTTATCTGGGAAAACGTCGAAGTATAAGGCTGCCGTTGATTGAGAGGGGAGAGAGGCCGAAGTCCTCGTCGTGCTCAACTCGGTATTGCAATAGAGACAAGGAGGCCAGCTATGGCACTTGAGAAGATTGACATCGACACCCTCGACCCGGCGGCGACCATCGTCGTGGCAACAGGCAACGCCCATAAGCTCACCGAGATCGAGGCCATTTTGGGCAAGGTCATGCCCGAGGTGCGCTTTGTGGCGCTCGGCCAGCTGGGCGATTTTGAGGACCCCGAGGAAAACGGAACGACGTTTTTGGAGAATGCCATCATCAAGGCGCAGGCTGCGGTCGAGGAGACGGGCCTTATGGCCATCGCCGACGACTCCGGCTTGGTCGTCGACGCGTTGGACGGCGAGCCGGGCGTGTATAGCGCGCGCTATGCGGGCGTGCATGGCGACGATGCCGCCAACAACGCCAAGCTTCTCGTTAACCTGGAAGGCGTGGCAGACGAGGACCGCACCGCGCGCTTTATGAGCGTCGTCGCGCTTATCGATACGGACGGCCTGGTCACCTATGGTGAGGGCACCTGCGAGGGCGTTATCGCGCACGAGGGTCGCGGCGATCACGGCTTTGGCTACGACCCGCTGTTCCTGCCGGTCGATACGCCGGGCAAGACTATGGCCGAGCTCACAGCGGACGAGAAGAACGCTATCAGCCATCGTTTCCATGCGCTCGAGCATCTGTCCGCCAAGCTGACGGGCGAGGAGTAGACCGTGCGTGCGGTGGTGCAGCGCGTGCTTCATGCCGGCGTTACGGTCGACGGCGAGTGCGTGGGCAGCATTGGACGCGGCTACCTGGTGCTGCTGGGCGTGGGCCACGGCGACACGCGCGCCGAAGCCGACAGGCTGTGGGGCAAGCTCCGCGGGCTGCGTATCAACGAGGACGAGAACGGCAAGACCAACTTGGCGCTGGCCGATGTCGACGGCGAGGTGCTCGTGGTGTCGCAGTTCACGCTGTTTGCCGACTGCCGCCACGGCCGCCGTCCGTCGTTTACGGATGCCGGCGCGCCCGATGTCGCTAACGAACTTTACGAGTACTTTCTGACGCTCGTCGCCCAGGACGTTGAGCATGTGGCGCACGGTATCTTTGGCGCCGACATGAAGGTCGACCTGGTCAACGACGGTCCGTTCACCATCGTTCTGGACACCGATAGTCTGTAAGTAGTCAATTTGGGGCCGGGCTTTTTAGCTGCTTGCGTATGGCTGCAGCAGGGTGCTATAGTATTAGAGTTTTGTCTATCTTAGGGGTATTATCCCCTTTTTGAATTGAACCCTCTGGAGGCCCTATTCATGGAAGAGATGGAAGTCAATCACGTCGACGACATCCACGAGAAGCTGACCGATATGGTGGGCGATCGCGTCAAGGTTAAGGCCAACATGGGCCGCACCCGCGTCGTCGAGCGCATGGGCACCATCAAGAGCGTCCACCCCGCCGTCTTTATCGTCGAGGGTGACGAGCGCCGCGGCCGCAAGTCGCGTCAGTCCTACCAGTATATCGATGTCCTCACCGGTCAGGTCGAGCTGTTCGACCCTGAGAGCGGCGAGCATATCTTTACCCCGCTCGGCAATCAGCTCGAGGAGCACAAACGGTGACCGATCGGTCCCTGACTCTTTCCGCGCCGGCAAAGATTAACCTCTACCTGGGGGTTCATACCGAGCGCGATGACCGCGGCTACCACAGGGTCGATTCCCTGATGGCAGCCGTCGGTCTTTCCGATACCGTGACGGTCACGCCGGCGCAGGCG
>CABUWD010000053.1 GCA_902495155.1 uncultured Collinsella sp. | reverse complement strand
GGACGGCCGAAGAGGCGTCAGCAGGTCAGTGGGTCATCGTCCCGGCATTCAGCATCAGGGTAGCGCTGCGACGCGGAAATCGCGCGCCGTTGCCGCGCCCCGCAGTGCCCGCTTCCCCCAAGGACAATTATCAGTGCAGGTAGGCGGCTCGCGAATTTAGCAAAAACTGGTGCATGGTCGAGCATCCCGGGCTAAACGTAGTAAATGGACATAGTTTTGATATGTCACCCATACAGTCACAGCGAAAATGAGCCCAAAAGATGAAAAAACGCCCGTCGGCGGTGGTGCCGGCGGGCGCTGCTGTGCGATATGTTGTGTTATGGGCTTAGTGCCTCATAAAGTGATATTCGATCACATTGCTGTAGGGGTGACCCGGGCCCACAATGCCCTGCGGGAACAGCGGCTGGTGCGGCGTGTCGGGGTACATCTCTGCCTCGAGGGCAAAGCCGGCGCCCCAGCCATAGTTAGCATCGTCCTTGGCGTGCTCGTCGCCCAGCCAATTGCCGGTGTAGAGCTGCACGCCCGGGGCAGTGGTGTAGTAGTCCAGCTCGCGGCCGGTCCACATCTCCTCGACGTGCATCGCGCGGCGGAGATTGCGGCCGTACTGATAGCCATCGATGCACAGGCAGTGGTCGTAGCCACGGGCCTGCTTAATCTGCGGGTCGTCGGCTTCCATGCCGGGCGCGACGGGGCGCAGCTCACGGAAGTCAAACGGCGTGCCCTCGACCGGAGCGATCTCTCCGGTGGGGATATTCTGCTCGTTGATGGGCAGGTAGTGGGCAGCGTTAGCAACAAAGAAGTGCTCACAGTCCATGCCGGCGTTGTGACCGGCAAGGTTAAAGTACGTGTGGTTGGTCATGGACACGTACGTGGCGCGGTCGCTCTCACAGCCATATTCGATACGGAAGCAGCCGGTGCGCGTCACGGTAAATACGGCCGTAAAGGTGCGGTTGCCGGGAAGGCCCAGCTCACCGTCCTCAAGCGAGGTGGTCATGCGCACGGCATTGTGGACCTCGTCGAGCTCAACGTCCCATACGCGCTTGTGCAGACCATGCTCAAGATCGCTGTGCAGGTTGTTGACGCCTTCGTTGGCCGGCATATGCCAGTCCGTGCCGTCGATGGTGATCGTGGCGCCCGCGGTGCGGTTTGCCACGGGGCCGATGGTCGCGCCAAAGCAGGCGGGGTTGTCAAAGTAATCCTCGAGCTTATCGAAGCCCAGCACCACATCGCGCACGTTGCCGGGAATGTCGGGCACATCGATACCCAGCACGGTGGCGCCATAGTTCATAATGCGAACGCAGATCTCGGGCCCGTTGAGGATGTAACGATGAACGGGGGTACCGCACGGCGCGGTGCCGAAAAGCTCGGAAGTGATCATTTGGTTCCTAACATCGAGATATTTCGGACAAACTGTAGCGCGAACAGGCGAGATTATCACTACACCCCACTAAAGCAGGGGGTATTTTTCTCAAAAAAGTGATGATTGGGGCTGTGTGGGCGCTCATTTTTTGGCGCGCGATTCTGATACAATTTGTTCGTTACTGTTTGAACGGTATGCGCGCATAGAACAGCGAGGATTCATCGTGATTAAGGCAGAGCGACAGGATAAGGTTCGTCAGCTGCTCGAAGAGCAGGGCACGGTCTCGGTTAAGGAGATTTCGGATGCGCTGGGCGTTTCGGACATGACGATTCGCCGCGACCTCGAAGAACTTGCGAGTCTGGGTGAGATCGAGCGCGTGCACGGCGGCGCCCGCAGTGCGCAGGGTCGTCCCCACGCTATGTTGCGCCATGAGTATTCGCACAGCGAAAAGCGCACCAAGCATGCCGAGGAAAAACTGCAGATCGCACGCCGTGCTGTGGAGCTTATCGAGGAGGGCTCTACTATCTTTTTGGGCACGGGTACCACGGTTGAGCAGATGGCCTCGTTGCTGCCGGCGTTTCGCCTGCGCATCGTGACTAATTCGCTTTCGGTGTTTAACCTGCTCGAGGCGCGCGAGGACTGCGACCTGTGCCTCGTGGGCGGCATGTACCGTCGCCGCACTGCCGCTTTTGTGGGGCCAACGGCCGAGGATACCCTGCGTGCGCTGGGCATCGATGCGGCGTTTATCGGCGCCAACGGTATCTTGGACGGTGACGTATCCACATCCAACATGGACGAGGGCCGTATCCAGCAGCTTGCCTTTAGCAAGGCGGACTCGCGCTATCTGATCGCCGACTCCAGCAAGATCGGCAAGCGCGACTTCTACACCTTCTGTCGCTTGGACAGCCTGGACGCCGTGGTGTGCGAGCCGGGCATCGCCGCCGAGGATCGTGCCGCCATCGAGGAACACACGCAGGTTATTTGCTAACTAGCGTAGCAGGCGATACTTCTGCCCTCTGCCGGTGCCTTCAACTGTCGCCAGGCCTGTCTCAACGAGTTTTTTGAGGATGCGAAGAAGCTTTGAGCGACTAAAGGTGACTTTGGCCGCAAGCTCGCTTGTCGATTGAGGGTGTACTCCGCTCAGCAGTCCGAATACGATAAGTTCGTCGCCTTTGAGCCCCGGGTTATCCATGAGTAGGGGAAGTGTTACCACAATGGCGTTATCCGAAACTTGAAACCGGGGCTTTCTGACGCTGTCCTTATAGGTATCGCGAATTCGCATGATGCCCGTTCCAAAGGCTTCGATAAGACCCAGGCGCAAAAAGACTTCGGCAAGAATACGATTGCGTCTAACGGATAGCATGTCGGACAGATATTCATCGACGGTCATGCTTGCCGGCAAGCCGCCGGGCGAAGCGACTTCCACACGGTCGTCGAACATCGAGATGCGGATGTGTGCGGGCGCATCCCAAGTCCTATGAACGACTGCATTGGTAATGGCCTCGCGGAATGCTTCGAGCGGAATGAGCTCCTTGCGGATCCGCTCCATCCCCTGGATCTCTTCGTAGCAGTACTGGGCTTCGAAAAGCTCAAGGGTTCCGTCAATTTCCGCTAGAACGGATGCATGTTCAAGAGTCTTGCGCTGCTTAATGAGGTTGATAGTTTCACCAAACACTGCGATGTCGATACCCGGGAAGCCATTCTCGTCCGCGAGCAGTTCTGCCGCGTTGTTGTAGGTTCCGGTTTCATCAAGCAGGCCAAGGGTTTTGAGAGTATCGGTTGTGAATGACTGAAGCGAAAGTTTTGCTGTTAGACGATTCTCTAAAACGGTGAAAGATAAATCTTGTTTGTTTGCCGGGAGCTGCTCAAAGGAGAGGTTTTGACCCTCGAGTACAAGACGCGAAAGGCCTAGGGTATCAACTGGAATGGTCGCGGTGTCATTGCGCTTGTATGCCTTCGAGCGGTATAGGTAAGGCTTCGATCTGCCGGGAAAGACCGTAAGCTCCACGGTTGCATCGGACTCGTCGATCTTTAGGGAGTAATCGGGCTGGGGGATGATCGAATCGTTAATCTTGTTTTCGATATCCAGGCAGGTCTGCTTGGGGTCATCGAGGCCAACGGCTTCTCCGTCGTCGTTAATTCCAAATAGAACGCGTCCTCCCGTGCCATTTGCATAAGCGGAGACGGTTTTAAGGAACGAATTGGTGACGCATTCCTTGAATTCAAGATCTTTGGATTCTTGCATTGTGATGCTCCGTTTCGCTTCAATTTGACGTGAAAAATAACACGTAAAAATTTTACACGTCATTTTACGCGTCAAAATTATGACACGAAAAAATTTGCGTGTCATTATGCGCGTCAAAGTGACGCGAAATGACGCGCAAACGCGAATGCATTGGCATTCTGAACAATAACGGAGTTTGTAAGCCTGGGGCTTGATTGGGCTAACGCATGGAATTATCCGTATTCTCGAACACGCTTTCGGTATCATTTTGGCATTAAAAGATACCGAAGTGTGTTCGTGATGCCGATAATAATTAAGAAAGAGGAGCGCTTCGTAGCTGCCTGGAAAGTGAGGATTTGACCATCTGATTGTCTCGATCTGTAACAACTAGGCGATCAAATGCTCGTTAGATGTTACAGATTTAGATTTTCTGCCTGGCCGATTCCGTTTGTCTCAATCTGTAACAACTGGGACCGAAAAGCTCGGCTAGATGTTGCAGATCGAGATTGAGCGGATTGACCTGTGCGTTTGTCTCGATCTGTAACAGGTAGATGGACAAAAGTGGGCTAGGTGTTACAGATTTAGATTATTCGGACCGGCCTGCGCGTTCGTCTCAATCTGTAACAATTAGGACCGAAAATCCCAGCTAGATGTTACAGATCGAGACAAACGATCCGCGCGGCTCGGCAAAAAACAAAAAGGCCGTATGCGATCCCGTGGAGGGACTCACATGCGGCCGACAAGGGGTATGTGGCTGAAACTAGGCCATGAGCAGGCCGGTCTCCGAGATGTTCTTGTACCAGTACGCGCTCGCCTTGGGATAGCGCTTCTGGGTCTCAAAGTCGATGTAGAACAGGCCATAGCGCTTGTTATAGCCGTTGGTCCAGGAGAACTGGTCCTGCAGCGACCACACAAAGTAGCCGTCGACGTTCACGCCGCCGTCGATTGCCTTGAGGATCCATGCGAGATGCTGACGCATGTAGTCGATGCGAGGGGCGTCGTCGATAAAGCCGTCCTCAAAGTCGTCCTTATAGCCCATACCGTTCTCGGTGATGTAGATCTTCTTGTAGTTGGGGTAATCGTTCTTAATGCGGAGCAGCAGGTCGTAGAGGCCCTCGGGATAGATGATCCAGTCCCAATCGGTGGTGGGTACGCCTTCGCGCACGCATGACTCGCCCACGCCCTTGAGGAACCAGCGCGAGGAGCCCTTGTCGCCGGTGCCATTGTGGTTGATGTCGTTTTCGCCCTCGGCGGCACGCAGGAACTGGCACTTGTAGGTGTTGACGCCCAGGCAATCGTTGTAGGGGAGCGCGGCGGTCAGCGCGGCGATGTCCTCGTCTCGGACGTCGAGCTCGCCGCCGGCGATATGGGCCAGCTTGGTTGCGGCTTCCATGGTGTCGGCTACATAGTGGCCGCGGAAGGTGGCGTCGAGTACCCAGCGGTTGTTGATGACGTCGGCCATGCGAGCCGCCTCGCAGTCGGCGGCGTTGTTGGGGTCGAGGGGATACTTGGGCTCCAGGTTCTGGACAATGCCGATCTCGCCCTCAAAGCCGCCCTCATGGAAGGCGACGACGGCCTTGGCGTGGGCCACCATCATGTTGTGCATGAGCTGGAAGGCCTTGTCCAGGCGATACTTCTCGCCGTGCGGCCAGTTGCCGACGATAAAGCTGCCCTCGGCGGTCGCGGGAATCTCGTTAAAGGTAAACCAGTGCTTGACCTCGGTGAACTCGGCAAAGCAGAACTTGGCGTACTCGACAAAGGCGTCGATCGTCGTGCGCGTCAGGAAGCCCTCGCCGCCGTTCTGGTAAAAGGCCTCAGGTGTATCAAAGTGATCGAGCGTGACATAGGGGATAACGCCGGCATTATTGCAGGTGGCAAAGAGCTCGTGATAGAAGGCAACACCCTCGGGGTTAATCTCGCCAGTGCCGTTGGGGAAGATGCGGCTCCAAGCGATGGAGACGCGGATACCGTTGATGCCGAAACGCTGGCACAGGTCGATATCGACCGGGTACTTGTTGTAGAAATCGCTTGCGGGATCGGGGGAGAAGCGACCCTGAGCTGCCAGGAAATCGTCCCAGGGCACTTTGCCCTTGCCGTGCGTGCGGGTCTCGCCCTCAACCTGGTAAGCGGCGGTGGCGCCGCCAAACACAAAGCCGTCGGGGAACTGCATGGGGTTGGTCATGAGTCATCCTTTCTGTGGGATTCGAATAGGGAGAGGTGCCCGAACTGGGGATCCGGGCACCAACAGAGGGAGGAACCTAGTCGAGGTTCTCGCGGAGCCACTTAATGGCGCCGGCGGGATCGCGGGTAAGGTCGATATATTCCTTACCGCGGGGAGCGAGCAGCTTAATGCCCAGGCGATCGGTGTCGGCCTTCATGTCGTTGTAGTAGCTACGAACCTGCGGGGCAAGCACGATAACGTCGTACTGATCCATGATGGCAGTGTGCTGGCCATAGGCGCCTGCGGAGGAAGCGATGTTCTCTCCGGTCTGCGCAGCACCTTCCTTGATGGCGTTGGCAAGCATGGCAGAGGTGCCGGCGCCGGCGCACAGGACGAGGACCTTCAGACCGTCGACATCCTTCTTAGCGGATGCGTCGGCGGCGGGCTCGGGCTGATCGGCGACAGGCTTGCTGTCGGCGGCAGCGGCGGTCGGCTCGACAGCGGGCGCAGAGGTGCTGGCGGCGATGGTGGCAGCACCATCGGACTCGAGACCCAGCTCGGCGGCGCGCTCGGCCTCCTGGTCGCAGAGCAGCTTATCGTACGCCTTCAAGAACGGCAGGTAGATGATGGCGTCCAGCAAGATGATGATTGCGACAAATACCAGGGCGATAAGCTGGAAGTTTGTGGTGATGAAGATGCCGATGGGGGCAGGGGTAGCCCAAGGCACCACGAAGGAGAAGCCGTTCATGCCCACGTTGTCGATAAAGAACTTGGCAACGCTTACGTTGACGCAGCCGGCGGCAACAAAGGGGATGAGCATGTAGGGGTTAAGGATCATCGGCGCGCCAAAGAGCAGCGGCTCGTTGACAGCAAAGGCAACAGGAACAATCGAGGCCTTACCGACGGCTTTGAGCTGCTTGGACTTCATAAAGAGAATCAGCAGAAGCGGCACGATGAACGTGGCGCCGGTGCCGCCGAACTCACCCACGAGCGACATGTTAAAGGTGAGGGAATGGGCGGGGTGACCACCGGCCAGGAGAACCTGCAGGTTCTCGGCCTGGTTGGCAAGACGGATGGGGTCGATGCCCGGCTGGACGATCGAAGGACCGTGGACGCCGATGAACCAGAAGAACGCGGTGGCCGCCTGGATGAGGATGAGGCCAGGATAGGTTTCTGCAGCGGTAAAGAGCGGGGAAAGCAGTTTAATAAGCAGCTCAGAGAACGGAACGCCCATGAGGTTACGCACGACGACATCGATGATGCCGCAGATGATGACGGCGCCGCCAAAGGGGATGATGTCGCGGAAGTTCTGAGCGATGGCGCCCGGGACCTCCTTGGGCAGCTTAATGGTCAGATCGCGCGAGACGCAGAATTTGTAGACCCACACGGTGATGAACGCGGCGATATAGGCCGAGAACAGACCGCGCGTGCCCATGCTGGTGCAGTCGAAGACCGAAAGCTCGGAGCCGTTGAACTTGGTGGTGAACTGCGTAACGGCGAGCAAAAGCATACTGCACTGGGCGGCCACCATGGTGGAGCCGTCGTTGAGCACCTTGCCGGCGGGCATGCGACGGTTCATGGAAGCCGTGAAGTTCTTGGCAGTGGTGCCGGCAACCATGATGCCCATGACGCCCATGGTGAAGTTGTAGAGCTTGTTGCACCAGTCGATGAGCGGCTGGGGCAGCGTGACGCCGACTACGCCGGGAAGGGTGGCAATGAGCAGAAAGATCGAAGAGGTGAGGACAATGGGCATGCACCCAAGGAATCCGTCCTTGATGGCCTGGAGGTATATGTTCCTCGAGATCTTCTCAAAGAACGGTTGATGCTTTTCGAGCATCTTTACGATGGCGTCCATAGAGCTCCTTTGCTACTTGATGCGCGATGCATGTGGATGGAACTGGTCGTCGATGGATGGTCAGGACTGCCCGGAAACCTTCCTGCTTAAGGAAGGCATTGCGAAATGACAACGTTGTCATTTCGTTAATGACAACGTAAGACATTTTTGGAAGAGCAACAAGGATATACGGGTGAGTGGTCGATATTGTTCGGTAAACGGTTGATTTATCAGTCAGGCAGGTAGTGTATGCTAGAACGCAAAAACAAGCGATGTAAAACCGACTGGAGAAGCAGTGGCAACGATGGGCAAGAAAAATGTCTCAATGAATGATGTGGCGATTGCCGCTGGTGTTTCTCTCAAGACGGTTTCGCGCGTGATTAACGAGCCCGATAGCGTGCGAGAGTCGACACGCGATAAGGTCCATGCGGCCATGGAGGCGCTCGGGTTTCGAGCCAACTTTGCCGCGCGTTCGCTCAAGTTGGGCCGTTACGGGTGCATCGGCGTCGTGCTGTTCCACTTGTCGGGCGGTGCCGTGGACATGATCGACGGTATCGCCGATGCCGCCGAAGAGCGAGGCTTTGCTCTTACGATGATTAAGAAGCGGGCGGGGGAGAAGATGACCCTTGCCGAAGCGGCACGTAGGATGTCGCAGCTTCCCGTCGACGGCATGATTTTCAACCTGCGCCAGATGGTCGATGACTTTGATACCTTTGAGGCGCCGAAAGACCTCAAGACGGTGATTATCACACCGATGGAACATCCTACCTGCTCCACCGTCAGTGACGACCAAGAGGGCGGCGCGCGCATGGCGTGCGAGTACTTCTTGAACCACGGGCACAAGAACGTGTACTTCATCTCTGGTAAGAAAGAGTCGCTGTCGAGCCAGTGCCGTATGAAAGGTTGGCGAGCGGCACTCGAGGCACGTGGCATTGAGCCGCCTGAACCTCTGCAAGGCGATTGGAATGCGGATAGTGGCTACGCCGCGGGCCTTGTGCTTGCCGATAAACCCGATTGCACGGCGGTCCTCGCTGCTAACGACTGCATGGCAAACGGCGTGATGATGGCTCTACGTGACAAAGGGCTCAATGTGCCCGACGACGTGTCCGTGATCGGTTTCGACGATGAGCTCTACAAGACGATTCCCAACTCGATTCTGACGTCGGTGAAGTTTCGCCACCGCGAGCTGGGCATCCGTGCGCTTAACGAGGTCGTCGCAGGTCTGGAAGCCCCGAGCTCCAGAAGCCGTACGCTCGTCTCGGGTGTGTTGGTCGAGCGCGCGAGCGTGCGGGATCTGCGGGCGTAGACGTGCTCGGCCTGCTCGTCTAAATCTGTAACAGGTGGGACCCGAAAACTCGGCTAGATGTTACAGATTGAGATGAACAGGAGGACGGGTGCGGTCTAAACAAAATGGCCCGCGCATCACGCATCGATGCACGGGCCATTTTTTTTCTGCGAGCGGCAGGTGGCGTCAGCGTCTTATGCCTCGAGGTTTTCCTCGATCCAGGTGACGGCACCCTTGGGGTCCTTAGTGAGGTCGATGTACTGTTTGCCCTTGGGCGACAGCAGCGTGATGCCCAGGCGGTCGGTGTCGGCCTTCATCTCGTTGTAATAGGTGCGAACCTGCGGAGCCAGGACGATGACGTTGTACTGGTCCATGATGGCGTAGTGGCTGCCGTAGGCACCGGCGTTGGCGGTAATGTCGATGCCCAGCTCGTCGGCGCCTTCCTTAAGCGCGTTGGCGAGCAGTGCAGAGGTGCCGGCGCCAGCGCACAGAACCAGAACCCTCAGATCCTTGCCCTTAAGGGCGGACGGAGCTGCGGAGGCCTCAGTGGCAGAAGCGGTCTCGACAACAGGAGCCTCAACGGCGGGGGCGGCAGCGGTCTTGACGGCCTTGGTCTCCTCGGCCTCTTCTTCGGCCAGGGTCTCGGCCTCCTGCTTGCACAGGACGTTGTCGTAGGCCTTGCAGAACGGGTAGTAGATTAAGAAGTCAACGACCAGCAGGACGACAACCAGGACCAGAGAGATCGGCTGGAAGTTGGTGTCGATGAAGGTGCCGATCGGTCCGGGGAGTGCCCACGGCATGGCATAGATAAAGCCGTTCATGCCCAAAAAGTCGATGAAGAACTTACCAATGAGGACGTTGGCCACGGGGGCAAACAGGAACGGGATCAGGAAGTACGGGTTGAGGATGATGGGCGCGGCGAACAGCAGCGGTTCGTTGACGGCGAACATCACGGGTACGACAGAGGCTTTGCCGACGGCCTTGAGCTGCTTGGAGCGCATAAAGAGCAGGAAGATGATCGGGACAATGAACGTGGCGCCGGTGCCGCCGAGTTCGCCGATGTAGTTACCGAAGTTCTCGGTCAGGGCGAGGGCGGGGTGACCGCCGGCCTGCAGCGTGGCGAGGTTGGTGGTGATGTTGCCAAACAGCGCGGCGTTGAGGGCAGGCTTAACGACCGAGGGGCCGTGGATGCCCATGAACCAGAACAGCGGGATCATGAACCAGATGAGGGCGAGGCCGGCGTAGGAATCGGCAGCGGCGAACAGCGGGCTCACCAGCGTGGAGATGACGTTGGCAAACGGGACGGCCAAGCAGGTGCGGCAGATAACGTCGATGACGGCGACAAACAGGATGGAGAAGCTGAAGGCGAAGATGTCGCGGAAGTTCTGGGCGATGGCGCCGGGGACTTCTTTGGGCAGCTTGATGGTGATGTCTCGCTTAATGCAGAAGGCATAGATGTTGACCGTGGCAAATGCGGCGACAAAGGAGCTCAGTAGGCCCTTGGTGCCCATGTTGTCGGTAAAGAACACCGAGACATCGGCGCCGTCGATCTTGGCACTCGTCTGGGTAACGGCCAAGATGAGCATAGCGCACATGGCGGCGACCATGGTGCTCGTGGCGTTGATGGCCTTGCCGGCAGGCATGCGGCGGTTCTTGGAGCCGGTCAGCGCGCTTGCGGTGGTGCCGGCGACCATGATGCCCACGACGCCCATCGTGAAGTTGTAAACCTTGTTGCAGAAGTTCACGACGTCGACGTTCCACCAGTCGGGCAGCGTAAAGCCGCCGACCGTGGCGACAACGCCCGGCAGGGTCGAAATAAGCAGGAAGACAGAAGAAGACAGGATGATGGGCATTGCTGCCAAAAAGCCGTCTTTAATGGCCTGAAGGTAGATGTTCTTAGAGACCTTGTCGAAGTACGGCTGACCTTTCTCCAAGAACTTAACGATCGATTCCATAGTTCACGCTCCTCTTTGCATGAAATCTTAATGGCATGGACGTTGAAAACCTATATGGTCTCCCGCTTGCTAAAAGCCCGGGTGCAGGCGGGGTCGGTCCCAGGGGGAGAGAGGGGAGCGGCTGGGTTTGTATCGCATAGGGCCGCTCCCCTCTCGGGGGAAAGCGAGGCGATGCGCTACTGCGCGTCCGCCATAGTGTCGGCGAGCTCCTTGTACCAGAGTGCCGACTGCTTGATGTAGCGTTTTTGCGTGTCGAAGTCGATGTAGAACAGGCCGTAGCGCTTGTTATAGCCGTTGGCCCACGAGAACTGGTCCTGCAGGCTCCAGATAAAGTAGCCCTGGACGTCGACGCCCTCGGCGCGCGCCCGGAGCACCTTCTCCATGTGCTGGTCGACAAAGTCGATGCGCTCGGGATCGGCGACGATGCCGTTTGCGTCGGGCTCGGGGTCCTTGTGGCCCAGGCCGTTTTCGGTGATATAGATGACGGGGAGGTTGGGATAGGTGGCGCTGATGTGCTTGAGCGTGTCGTAGAGGCCTTGCGGGTAGATGAGCCAATCCCAGTCGGTGGTGGGGATACCCGGCATATCGACCTGCTGCCCGACGCCCTTAAACTTAAAGCACGAGGTGCCCTTGTCTCCGGTGCCGTTAAAGCTGTTGGTGGACTCGCCATCGTAGGCGGCGATAAACGCCGACTGATAGTAGTTGAGGCCGAACATATCGTTGCGGGGCGCCGCCTTGGCGAGCTCCTCCATGTCGCTGTCCTCAACCGTAAGCGTGGCGTTGTTGGCACGCAGAATCTCGTTGATGAGTGAGAGGGTGCGCGCGGAGTAGTGACCCAGGAAGGCGCCGTCCATGATGAAGTCGGTGTAGAAGGCGTTGTACAGGTCGGCGGCGTGCTGGTCGGCGGGCGAGTCTGTGGCAGGATATGCCGGCGTCAGGACGTTGACCATGCCAATGCGTCCGCCCAGGTGCTCGGTCTCGTCAAGATCCTTATACAGGTTGACGGCGCGGGCGTGGGCAACGAGCTCGTTGTGCTGGCTCTGGATGCCGCTCGTCACATCAAAGTGATGGTTGGGCGGGAAGTTGCCTTGGATGTATTGGGAGTGCGAGAGGCTGATGAGCTCGTTGATGGTGAACCAATTCTTGACCTCGCGGAACTCGCGGAAGCAGAACTCGGCATAGCGCACATAGGCGTCGACGGTCTTGCGGTTGAGCCAGTCGCCCTGGTTGAACAGGGCGGCGGGGGAGTCAAAGTGATGCAGGGACACATAGGGCTCGACGCCATACTTTTTGCAGCAGGCGAACAGCTCGTGGTAGTGCTTAACGCCCTCGGCGAGGGGTTCGGCATCGTCGCCGTTGGGGAAGATGCGGGTCCAGGCGATGGACACACGAATGGCGTTGAGTCCATGCTCGGCAGAAAGGCGGATATCCTCCTCGTAGCGGTTGTAGAAATCACTGGCCGGGTCGGGCAAAAAGCGACCCTGGGCGACAAGGTAATCGTCCCACATGGTCTTACCCTTGCCTGCCACCTTCGTGGAACCTTCCGTTTGGTACGCGGCGGTTGCGGCGCCCCAAACAAAGCCCTTCGGCAGCTGCTGTACGCGGTTTAGCAAAGACATATGCATACACCCTCTCGTCTCGCTGTTCGATATTGTGCGTTTGCGCTCAGGAGGCTCCCTGGTTAGCGTTCAGCGGTGAAAAAGCCCGATAAACACTATCTTAAAATGATTAGAACCAAAATGAGCACGTGAACATTTGACAATGAGCACGTTAACATCCGGCTGGGATGTATAGAAACAAAACAACTTCAAACAGCCGCGAACGGTTGTATTTGTTCGGTAAGCGGTTTTGATTGACAGAAGTTTTCATGTTGTGGTATATGGCTCGGGTATCATGAGCACGTTATCGATGTATGTACGATGCGCCATGGGCGCGGGGAATAGTTGGGAAGCAGGTTAGCGTGGAAGGCATGGCTCAGCAGACAAGGAATGGTCATTCGGCGAGCGCGGCAGAGGTTGCGGCGCTCGCTGGCGTGAGCCGCCAGACTGTGTCTCGCGTGGTCAACGGTATGCCCAACGTGACGGAAAAGACGCGCAAGCGTGTGCTGGCCGCCATGGAAGAGCTGGGCTTTCGTCCCAATTTTGCTGGAGCGGCGTTGCGCGGCGGGTCGTATCGTTCTATTGGCCTGTGCATGTACAACATCACACGTGTCGGTAACCTGGCGACGCTCGAGGGTATCATGCAAGCGGCGCGCGAGCACGATTTTGCCGTCACTATGATCGAGATGGGCGGCGACAAGCCCTATACACTTGCCGATGCCTCGCGCCGCATGGTCGAGCGACCCGTCGACGGCATGATTCTCAACATGAACCGCATGGCTCCCGATTTTGAGGAGTTTGTTCCCCAGCCGGGAGTGCGAACGGTCATCCTGTCCATGTATGCGCATCCGCGCTGCACGACGATCGACTCCGACCAGTATGGTTCGTGCGAGCTGTTGACCAATTATCTGCTGGAACATGGTCACTCGAATATGCGGTTTGTGGCGGGTCCGGAAAACTCGATTTCCTCGCGTTTTCGTGAGGCCGGTTGGCGCGATACGCTGGGTCGTGCTCATGTCGATGCCGCTCCGATGCTGCGTGGCGATTGGAGTGCGGACAGTGGGTACGCCATGGGCGAGCGGATTGCGGCCGAGGTGCTTGCCGGCGGGTCGCAGGCGCCGACTGCCGTGCTTGCGGCAAATGACCAGATGGCGCTGGGCGTTATCGCCGCGCTCGAGAACGCGGGCCTGTCCGTGCCCGACGACGTGAGCGTGGTTGGTATCGACGACGCACTCGAGGGACTTGTTCCTCACAATCGACTGACGACGCTGCGATTTGATTTGCGCGGTGTCGGTAAGCTTGCGTTTGAGGCGGCGATTGGAGAGAGCTCGTCTATCGAGGCGATTCATGTGCCGAGTACGCTGGTCGAACGCTCGACTGTTAGGGACATACGGGGTTAGGTCCTACTCCGTTTGTCTCGATTTGTAACAGGTAGACGGTCAAAAGCGGGCTACGTGTTACAGATTTAGATTCTTCGGAAAGAGCAATCCTGTTCGTCTCAATCTG
>CABUWD010000052.1 GCA_902495155.1 uncultured Collinsella sp. | reverse complement strand
TGTGCACCATTCGTGGTTGATTTCCGATCTCAGCCGAACACACTGCGCAGATAGTCCGTACCCGCGGCTAGCCGCACGTCCCCGCGGCCCCCATGGACCCCGGGGGCGCCGTTTCCCCAGTTGAAGGAACGGTGGATATGTGTTCGATAGGTCCGGGGCCATTCTCCGCCCTCAGTCTGGCACCTCTTTCCAGACTCAGCCGGACGGTCGGTCCGCCTATTCCGTTTTGCCTTTGGGCTAGGCCAGCGGGGCGTCGCGCCTCTCTGCGCATGCCCTCTCGATGAGGCTCGGCGTCAGGTCGAGTCTTCCGATGGGCACGTCCTCCAGGCTGTAGGCGTCTAGCAGCGCCTCCGCATCGCCGCCGAGCATCGCCCTGGAGGCGCGCGGGCGTCCAGCTCCAGCATCTTCTGGACCGTGTCCCTTTCGTGTTGTTGATGTTCACTAAGAAGTGGTCCGAGTGATCACTGGGAAATAAGCACCGTGAGCACGAAAAATTGAGCAGTTTAAGCAAGAGGGCCGCGCCCCGGGGACCGGGGGCGCGGCCCTCGCCGTATGGTTTCCCCGGGCGGTTACTTTGGCGAGCCCGCCCGGGAAGGATGGAGGAGATGACCGTGCCCCTGGACACAGTGAATGATATACGGTCGATGGATGCCGCCGGGCGCTCGAGGTCCGAGATCGCCCGAATGCTCCACGTGAGCCGGAACACCGTGGCGAAGTACGCCGACATGGAGGACATGTCGCCCGCCGCGCCGATGCCCCGGAGGAGGGGCAGGCCCGCGCTCGAGGGCAACGAGGAATGGGTCGCGGGCGTTCTCGAGGCCGACCTCGGGGCCCCGAGGAAGCAGCGCCACACAGCCAGGCGGATCTACGACAGGCTCGTCGCCGAGCGCGGCTACGGCGGCTCTTACTCCACCGTGCAGAGGTTCGTCCGCGAGCTCAGGCTCGCCCGGGCGGCGGCGGGCGGAGAGGGGTACCTCGAGCTCGAGTGGGCGCCCGGCACCTGCCAGGTCGATTTCGGGAACTTCCGCGCCGCGGTCGGCGGGAGGACCCTCGACCTCAAGCTGCTGGTCGCGACGCTTCCGCACTCGAACGACCGGCAGTGCGTCGCCCTCATGTCGCAGAGGTCGGAGTGCCTGTGCGCCGGGCTGCTCGAGATCTTCCGCCGCTGGGGCCGCGCCCCGGCGGCGATGGTGCTCGACAACGCCACCGAGGCGGGCAGGATGGTACGCGGCGAGGTCACGGAATCGAGGCTGTTCTCGCAGTTCAGAGCCCACTACCGCTTCGAGAGCCGGTACTGCAACCCCTATTCGGGAAACGAGAAGGGCTCCGTCGAGAACGCCGTGGGGTTCCTCCGGCGCAACCTCCTCGTCCCCGTGCCTGCGTTCGGCGCGCTCCCCGAGCTCAACGCGTTCCTCGCCGAGGGGTGCGCGAGGGTCAACGCGGCGGCGCGCTGCCGCGACGGCAGGCCGCACGGGGAGGCCTACCGGGAGGACCTCGCCGCCATGCGCGCCCTTCCCGGCGTGGAGTTCGACGCGGTGAGGTGGGTCACCGCCCGCGCCGACAAGCGCGGCTACGTCGAGGCCGACGGGCGCGAGTACGTCGCCGGGCCCGCCTGGCACGGGCGGAGCCTGCTCGTCGGCATGCGCGCGTCGACGGTGGAGATCCTCGCCGACCGCGGCCGCCGGGTCGCCGTCCTCCCCAGGGCCTTCGGGGAGGGCCCCGCGGTCCGGAACCCCCTCTCGCTCGTGCCCGCCATCATCGCCAGGCCGAGGGCCTTCGGGGAGTCGACGATCAGGCGCGACATGCCGCCGGGGCTCGTCGAGGGGATCGACCGGATGGACTCCGCCGGCAGGAGGCGCACGCTCAGGTCGATCGGCCGGGCGAGCGAGTCCTCGGGTTTCGAGGCGGCATGCGAGGCGGCGCTCAGGGTCGTCGAGGGCGGCCGCGTCCCCGACGACGCCACGGTCGACGTGCTGGCGAGACGCATCGCGGGAGGCGGCGGCGGGGCCGGCGGGGCCGACCTGTCGGTCTACGACGGGTTCCTGAAGGGGGCGGTCGCCGATGGCAGCTAGCGAGGAGCTGGCCCGCAGGGTCGTGGAGGCCGGGCGGTCGTGCTCGCTCACCACCGCCGTCCTGGAGGAGTGGTCGAGGCTCGGCACCCCGAAACAGGTGGAGTACCTGGCGGGCTACCTCGAGGCGGAGAGGTCCAGCCGCGAGGCCTCGAAGCGCGCGACGCTGCTCAGGCGCTGCGCGCTGCCGGCGCCCAAGACCTTCGACGGCTACGACTGGTCGGCCGTGTCGTGGCCGGAGGGCATGGGGCGCGAGTCGCTGCTCGCGCTCGACTTCGTCGGGCGCAGGGAGGACCTCGTGCTCATGGGCGACGTCGGCACCGGCAAGACGCACATGGCGTCGGCCCTCTGCGCGCTGGCGTGCGAGAGGAGGCTCGAGGCGCGCTTCTTCACGGCGTCCTCGCTCGTGATGCGCCTGAGGCGCGCCCGCGACGACGGGAGGCTCGACCGGGAGGCCGCGCTTATCGGCAAGGCCCGCCTGCTCGTCATCGACGAGCTCGGGTTCCTCCCGCTCGACGCGGACGGGGCGAGGCTGCTCTTCCAGGTCTTCGCCGACGCATACGAGAGACAGTCGGTGGTGATCACCACGAATCTGGAGTTCAGCAGGTGGGGGTCGGTGTTCGGGGACGACCAGATGGCCGCCGCCGTGATCGACCGCATCGTCCACCACGGGAGGCTCGTCCAGTTCCGCGGCGAGTCCTACCGCGTCCGCCATGCCCTCATGCAGGAGGGCTAGCCGCTCAAAAAGCGTGCGCGCTTCCGATGCTCAGGCTGTTCAATTTCCGATGCTCTTTTTGCTCAAATCCTCTTGACGAAACACACGTGTCTGGTGAGCCTGCCGTAGACACTCGGGGTCGCCTTCTCGGAACCCTTTTTCTTTTTTTCGGACATGCTGTCCTTCGAGTCCCCGGGGCCAACCGGTTCGGCTCCCAGGGTAACGGGTTCCCACATTCATCCGTCCATGTACGGATGAATGTGGGAAGTGTTCTGATTAAGTTGATAATCAAGGGTGCACCATTCGTTGTGTCTATTTAACCATTTGTATATCTCTCGCTATAATAATGAGAAAAACTAGAGATCGGTTTATGTGTATATGACACCCAAAACTCTTGTCGCTATTCCTGCTTATAATGAGGAGGAATGCATAGAAAAGACGATATGCGAGCTCAGGCAAATTGCACCTGAGTTTGATTTTGTTGTTATCAATGATGGGTCTCGAGATCGAACGCTAGCTATCTGCAAGAATCTTGGTTGTGACATCATTGATATGCCCATTAACTGTGGTTTGACCGTTGGGTTTCAGACGGCTGCGCGTTATGCGGTTGATCATGGATATGACTATATGGTTCAGTTTGATGCTGACGGCCAGCATTGTCCGGAATATATAAAGGTCCTTGTTGATAGGGCTCAATCTGATGGATCAGATATTGTCATTGGCTCCAGGTTTGTAAGCGTGCGCAAAGACAAGACGCTTCGCATGATCGGCTCGCGTATGATTACGGTGCTAATAAAGATTCTGACAGGCAAGAGGATCAGTGACCCCACGTCTGGATTTAGACTATTTGGGCGGGATATTCTTAAGAAATACTATTACGACAATACCTTAAATCCGGAACCAGAATCTCTCGCTCTCTTTTTGAAGCAAGGGTATTCCATTTCAGAGGTACAGGTTAAGATGCGCGAGCGTCAAGGTGGCGAGAGCTATCTTAACCCTGTTAGGTCTATGCAGTATATGGTTCGTGTTTTCGTTACGCTCCTTGTCGTTCAGTGGTTTAGGTGATCCATTTGCCGGTCTCTCTTCGTATTTTGCTTCTTGTTTGCGCTGTTTTGGTATTCGTGTTCGTATTGCGCAAATTAAAAAAATCCCAAATGCAAGTTTTGGATTCTCTGTTTTGGCTGCTATTCAGCGTCAGTTTTGTAATTTTGGGCGTTTTTCCACAAGTTGCAATGTGGCTTTCAAGTCTATTTGGTTTCATGTCGGCTTCTAACTTCGTGTTCCTTTACGTTATTGCCGTTCTTGTGGTCCGTGATTTCTGTAATTCTCTTCGCCTCTCTCGACAGGAAGAGCGTTTAAACTCGCTTGTTCAGGCTGTTGCGTTAAGTAGGGAGAAGGAAAAGTAGGCTATGCGTTTCGCTTTAGCGTATAAATCATCTCGATGTGAATGTCCCTACTTATATTACTTTCAACAGTTGTGAACAGTGCTTGGTGCCCATACTTGTCATCCAGACGACTGGGAACGATTCTTCTAGGGCCCTTGCAGCTTGATTTGGATAAAGGTGAATTAGCTCCGTGTTGTCTCGATGCGTAAACCAAAAGCAAATAATGAAAGCCGTCTTCGTTGCTCTTCTCTTTATTGTCGAGCTTCTGTGCATGAAGCACTTTTATGTGAACCACTCTGTCTCACAGCTGTTTGTTTTAGCGCTCTATTGCGTCGTTGTAGATCTTGCCATTTGGCAATCATATTGTGTCTTCCTTTCCTCAGATGATGAAAAAAAGCGTGACAACTGTTCTGGTCGCTGCGCTCAATTATTAGTCCTGTTGCTTGCGGCATTTGCTGTGGCGGTCATCTGGGAGGGCTGTACCGTTCTTGGCTCGCCGGCTTCTCATTTCTCGAATATTGCTGACTGGAATAAAAAGCGGCTCATATTCTTTTTTCTGATTTCCTATTGCGCAATACTCTATTTATTCCAAAGCGGCTTTTCTCTGAAAGCGTTGTTCCATTCTGCTTCGGCGAGGATCAAGGCTACCGACTACGTTTCCCTGCTGATTATCGCATTCTTTATTGTTTTTGGCTGCTCTACGATTGCATTCGTGAATGGGTTCATTAATGCTGTTGTTTATTTCCTGCTGGTAATCATAACTTCGGTTTTCACGGCTTGCTCGGGCATTCGAAAGAGAAACTCTGCCCTTCCTGTTGCTTTCTTTATCGCTGCATTCTCAATTGGTGTTTTCCTTGTGGTGAGCACTCCGATAACGACGGGTATTTCATGGGATGATCAAATTCACTATTCCAATGCCCTTTCGACATCTTATTTATTTGAAACTCAAAAAACTGATACGGATATTAAATTTACTGACGAAGCGGTCCGTCGTGCACAGGGCTATGAAGAGCCCTCTCTTTCCCATTTTGATCGAGCGGAAATTCTTGAGCATGCTAGGCAGTTGAATGACTCCTATAGATCTGATATCGCTTCTGGTCATGTGCAAGTTAACAAGCATGAAGAATTCGTTTATACGCTTAGCAGCATTGGGTATATTCCATCGGCAATTGGTCTTTGGCTCGCTCGCCTTCTGCATTTCGATTTTTCTTCTATGATTCAATTCGCTCGGATTTGCAATTTATTTAGTTACTGTCTTGCAATTGCCATTGCAATCAAGGTTACGCCCTCAAAAAAGGGACTATTTGCTTTTGTGGGAATGCTGCCAACTTCGATCTTTCTTGCGTCATGTTTCTCATATGATGCATGGCTCATTTCGTTTATCATTCTCGGTTTTGCTTATTTTTTGAGGTATGCATGGGGTGATTTAAATGAATTTACAGTTCGCAATATAGCACTCGCATTTTTATTTACCTTTTTAGGACTCGCAGTCAAAGCTGTGTATTTTCCGATAATCGGTCTTTTCTTTATGGTTCCGCGTAATCGTTTTGCGGGCTCGAAGCAACGAGTTCATTACTATGCCGCCGTGTTTGTTTTGGGCTTGATTGCTTTTGCCTCATTTGCGCTTCCGTTCTTGTTTTCAACGGCCAGCGGATCTAACGTTGGCGATATGCGAGGCGGCTCCGATGTTAACTCTGGTCAGCAAATCGCTTTCATTCTCGCCGATCCATTGCGCTACGCGGAAATACTCGCCAATTATTTTTCAACTTATTATTTAAATCCGATAACCTCTTCTGGATATGCATTGAACTTTGCATACCTTGGTTCGCTTGCTGCTCAGATTTCTGTAAATGCAATCCGTGGGTTGGTTCAGGTGCTTCCAGCTGTTTGCCTATTGTTGTTTGGGCTTTTTTCGGCCGATTCGATTAGCGTTAATCATATTGGTCTCGCACAATTTCTTTGGGCCTCATTTGTGTTTTTGTTTACGGTGATTTTGGTGGCAACTGCACTTTATGTGTCTTTTACTCCCGTTGGATTGGGGACAGTTAATGGTTGCCAGAGTCGTTACCTTTTGCCACTTCTGGTTCCGTGCCTATCGTTTATCCTTAACCAAAGTCGCTTGGTCTTTGGAGACAGCAAACGATTCATATTGATATGCCTCGTATTCCCGTTTACTTTGGCTACGATTTGCGAGTTTGTTTTAGTTGTTGGAAAGTGTTGCTGATATGGGCATAGTTTTTAATACCGAATTTAACAATAAGCTAAATTGCCGTGGCGACGGCAAGCTATATCTACTGTATGAAGCCGCATCCGTTTTTCCTGATGCTGTTGAGTCGAAATCACCCAATGGGCAAATTCTGCCCGCAAGAATCATTCCTTTTTCAGAGACTGAATTTGTTGTTGTTCTTGCCGATTTTGGTGTCGACCAATCGCTGTCTTTCTTTAGCGGAGATAATGTAATTTACCAGCGCCGCATCAATCCTGGCAAGTTTTCGATTGAGTCGAAAGTTAACGGCTTGCTGCGCGCGGAGCATTGTGGACAATTTCGCAATATTGACCGTTCTGGCGTGCATGCGCTCGCTTCTATCCAAATTGAGAGCTTTATTCCCTGCGTTGATGGCGTAATCGTTAGAGGTGTTCTTTCAGGTACTGATTGCCTTGAGGGTGATCGTATTGTCGCTTTTAATGAAGAAGCCTGCGTTATTGGTGAATCTTTGTTATTTAATAACTTAATAGCCGATGCGAATCCTGGTTTAATAAATTTCTCTCTTCATATTCCTAAGGTCGGGGATAGCCTGTGCATTTGCATGCACAGGGCTTCTGGTCATCTAGATACGTTTATCAATCTAAAGAAAGATATGCTTAAGGAGCTTTTGGATGAGGCTGATCGGGACCATGCGTGCGCATTCGATCAACCCCGTTATTTGTCCTGGTTTTCTGGGCGCAGATTGACTGGATCCGATTCGCGGGCACAAGCACAAATAAAACTTGCATACCAGCCCTTGTTTTCAATCATCGTTCCTCTATATAAGACTCCCTTGAATTTCTTCAGGGATATGGCTGATTCTGTGATTGCTCAGACGTATTCGAATTGGGAACTCATCCTGGTTAACTCTACGCCAGATTACGATGGCCTTAGCGATTTGGTCTCCGAGTATGTGACTGCAGACTCTAGAATTAAAGTTACTGATCTTGAGGGCAATCTAGGTATCACTGAGAACACCAATGTCGGAATCAAGATGGCCAAGGGAGACTACCTTTGCTTTTTCGATCATGATGATGTTCTCGAACCGAATATCCTATTTGAGTACGCCTGTGCTTTAAATCAAAATGCGGAAATCAATCTTCTTTATTGTGATGAAGATAAGCTATTGCCTGACGGGTCCTTGGCTCATCCTACTTTTAAGCCCGATTTTAGTCTTGATATGGCTCGTGACAACAATTATATTTGCCACCTTCTTACTGTTAAAAGGGCATGTTTAGACAGAATTGATCTTTCTAACAGCGAGCTGGATGGCGCCCAAGACCATGCCATGGTGTTGAAGATTGCCGAACTTGGTGGGACAATCCATCACGTTCCTAAAATCTTGTATCACTGGAGAATAAGCGAGAATTCGACCGCGGGTAATTCCGATAGTAAACCCTATGCAACCCTCGCTGGAATAAAGGCTGTTCAGGAGCACCTTGATAGATGCGGTATCAAGGCGACTGTGGTCAATTCTCATAATCGTGCTTTTCGTTATAGCCCCATTTATGATGTTCCTTCATCTGAGTCCTGTTCATTAATCGTTACCACCCGCGGCAATTCTTCGGTTCTTTCGACTCTTGTATCTTCAATCAATAACACCGATTTTGATGATCTTGAAGTCGTTTTCGTGTGCTCGCAGGAAGCGGAAGCTGCTGTTAAGCAATCGAGCTCTGGACTTCGTTGCCGCTATATCGTTCACGCGCTTGATGACCCCTTTAATATATCTGTGTGGAGAAATGCCGGTGCTCTCGCCGCGCGTGGCGAGCAACTCGTCTTTGTTCATGACGATATTCAGGCACTAGACTCCTCGTGGCTAAAGACTCTCGTTGGTTTTTCCCAACGAGAGGATGTTGGCGTCGTTGGAACAATGACGTGCGATCTTGACGGCATTGTGCAGCAGGCAGGTCTGTCTTATGTTGGAGAATCAATCGTCAGTCTGTCGCAAGGCATTCATCGCTCTTCTCCTGGCTATATCTATATGCCATTGACCGTAAGGGACGTATCGGCGGTGAGTGGTGTCTGTTTAGCTATTTCACGCGAACATTTTAATCGTCTGGGTGGTTTTGATGAGTCGTATCTTCTTGACTATTCGGATGTTGATATTTGCTTCAAGTCTTCTCAAGCTGGGTTAAAAGTGATCTATACACCAGAGGCATGTCTCTACCATATGGCATGTGTTGACAAATCCCTTGATAGTAAATCTCGCTCTCATAAGCATTTTGAGGATAAGGCACGATTGTTGCATAACTGGTCCGAGCGTTTCTCTGAGGGAGATCCATGGTTCTCCGTTAACTTTTCTCGAGATCCCAAGCGCGCAGCGTTATATAAGTTCGATCCTTTTGACTACGAAGCGATTTGAGTGCTTTAAATGAAACAAATTGCCTGGATAATATCTCCGCCGGCAAAGGGTTCTGGCGGCTTTCGAACCATCTGCAGCAAGGCTTCCTTTCTAGATTCTCGCGGATATGAGAACTACTTTTACATTATGCCGGGCTGTGAAGCATACAAAAGTGCTCATAGAGTTCAGACCGAAATAAAGGATTGGTTTGGTTATTCGCCTAAAGAAGTTCTTGTGGCTCCGAGTGTGCCCGAGGATTTTTTTGCAGTAATCGCCACCGCTTGGAATACGGCGCACTTTGCATCTATGCAGAAGTGCACCCATAAGTTCTACTTCATTCAGGATTTTGAACCTTGGTTCTATCCGATGGGGGAGATGTATCTAAATGCTGAAGCAAGTTATCGTTATGAACTAAACCCCATAACGATAGGCAGATGGCTTTCTAAAAAAGTTGAACCCTATTATTCGCATGAAGTCCCATATTGTGATTTTGGCGTTAGCGATATATATACTGCGCAGGAACAAAATCTAAGCAGAGAGTATGCCGTCTGTGCTATTTATCAATCCAATAAGGATCGGCGTTTGTCTGGCATGTTGCTTGATGCAATTAAATTGCTTCTCAAGCTCGACGATGCAGTTGTCGTATATTTATACGGCGAAGACGCAATGCCTCCCATTCGTGATCCACGTGTACGCAGCCTCGGTATCTTGACCGCTGATGAATGCGCCTCGCTTTATGCCAAGTGTGTTGCCGGCGTATCGTTGAGCGTGACTAATCCCTCTCGCCTGCCTTTCGAAATGATTGCATCGAAGCTCTCGGTAATTGAAATAAACCGTGAGAATAATCTACTCGACTTTCCGGAGGGCACCATCCAACTCGCTGAGCCCTCAGCTTGCGGCATTGCTTCTTCTATTCTTGAGGCTCTTTCAGGCTCAAAATGCGATTCGCCTAATCGATTTAGCTGCACGTCGATTGAGCGTGAAAATGAAATGTTCTTCGAGGCCTTTACACGTTATCTGAATGAAGAGCCATCCTCGGTTAGCGGGAAGTCCGCCTTCGGGAATGTGCTAAAAACCGAAGAACTAAGTAAGGTCTTCTTGCTCAGCGATCATCTCGCTGATGCTCGATTGCGATCGTCTGCCATGTCTCAAACGCTCATTCAAGCTTCTTCTGTTGATTTGACTGTGCGTTTTGAGTCGTCTTTGATGCCTGTGGATGTTCGCGCGGCAGTTTGGTGTGCCCTTGATCAGTCTGATATTCGCTGGATTAGTCTTGAATCTAGGGACGGTCTATTTGCGGGGCATGTTCCGCTGTTTTTAAATGATGATGAAGAGGCCTATCTTCGCATTCATATATACTCTTTTGCGGAAGACGGCAAGAATCCGCTTTGTGTCGCCGAGCTAAGCCAACTAGTCTGTCTTTCGCCTTCTCGCAACGCTCATCCTGTTGTTCGTTCGGTTGAAAGTGGCGCATGCAGCGTGTCTGCCGTTTTTAACCTATCTGATGATTATTGTGAACCGTTTCAGCCTTCTGCTTCGACGGGCGTCGAAGGCGGTCACGTTGCTCTACTCAAACGTTTATTTCGGAGAAACTAATGGCGCGCTTTAACCAATGGACTCAGCTATTTAAAGCCTCTGCGACATCGCGCAGGCACGATGAAAAATCCGATGGTGTTAAGCAAGAACGCTATCTCCTTTTGGATACGGCTATGGGAAGCGAGAACTCTGGTGACCATGTGATCATGGATGCCTGTGGCTGTATCGCGGATCAAATCTTTGGCGGTGCGTTGCCCCATGTGGCAACGCACTATTATTCCAAAGAGCTTGAAATGTATCCTGAATACGTAAAGCTGTTGTGCGGCACCAATATTCTGTATACGCATATGGCTGATCAGCAGCAATGGGCGCTTGCCAAGCGGTTGGGCAATAATAGAAATGTTGTTTTGTTCGGCGTGGGCATGTCTGATATTGGGGTGGACGATGCTATCGACGCCTATACAAAGAAGTTCTATAAAACCTTGCTATCCGATGAATATCTTCATAGTGTTCGAGATGAAATGACTAAGAAGAGGCTTAACTCTATTGGCATAGAGAATGTTCTTAATACCGCATGTCCGACCATGTGGTCGTTAACCCCATCTAAGCAACTCGAGATTTCCTCCAAGCGTTCTAAAAACGTTGTTACGTCAATTACCGATTATTGTTTCGATGCGGAACGTGACCGTAAGATGCTGGAATTGCTGTCGTCGGAATACGAAAAGGTAACGATCTGGGTTCAAGGAAGCCATGATGTTGATTGGTGTCTTGATCAAATAGTCGATCTGACGCAATTTAATGTTATTGGCCCCAATATCGAAGACCTTAATCGTGTAATTGAAACCGAGGAGTTTGATTATGTGGGGACGCGTCTCCATGCGGGCATTCGCTGTTTAAATGGAGGTCATCGCTCCCTAATCATTGCAATTGATAATCGAGCCCGTCAGATCGGTGAAGATACGGGACTTCCCGTTCTTGAGCGCGAGGCTGGGTATCTCCTTAAAATGGCTGATTGGATTAACCATCCCGTAAAAACGGAGATCGACCTTCCCTGGGCAAGCATTGATAAATGGAAGAAACAGTTTAATTAGCGGTATTTCTTGGCTTTTGCTTTTCCTATTTCTTATCGTGCGGTGCCCCTGGCGTTTCTCCGATTATCCAACCCATATTTGTGGCTCGAATTAGATTCGTCAACATATAGGCGACTGATCCAAATCCAATCAGGTTAATTGCTGCCATCGCCATTGGGGCTATGTTGGGCCAGTAGGTAAAAGAAATGTAAACCAGTGGAGAATGAAAAAGATAAATTCCCATACTGTTTTTGCTAACCTTTTCGGTTAGCAGGTTTGCCTTTTGGGGGATGACGCAATAAATTGATGCAACCGCCATGCAAGTAAGGGCGGTGGAAGCAATGGGGGGCACCACTTGTTTTAGTAAGTTTACAAGGAATACTAGAATTAGGACTATTGATAGGCTTTTACGCTTTTTATAACTCTCGAACCATTTGTTTGCTTCCAGGTAGTGGATTGTTAGGCCAAGCGCAAACCATATCGCATTTGCTTCTGCCAAATTGATATACCTGTTCGATGACGGTATTCCAAAATGGTAAAGATAAATTGAAGCGCCGAAAACTATCGGAACCTTAAAACATGCTAGAGGGCTCTTATCGAGTATTTGAAAGATGCACGACGTGGCTGCTGTAATGAAAAATAGGGTCGGGAGAAACCAAAGGTGACCGTTGTCTTCTCCCAACAGAACTGATTTAAAAATGATGTGCGGTATAGATAGGCCATTGTAGTAGGGATACTTAACGAGCATCCTGATGGGGAAGAGCCAACATATTCCAATCATGATATAGGGGATAATTAAGCGTTGAGCTTTTTTAATGACCTGATTTATAAAATCGCTTGATCGATTCCAGCTCCATAAAAAACAAAAGCCAGATAGCGAAAAGAACAAGGGCATCTGGATTCCGTTTATTAAGAATTTGAGATTATCCAACAGAATTGATTTTTGTTCAGTTGGATAATATCCCCACGCACTTGAATACAGAATAATGCTGTGGCCTAGGACTACAAGGAATATTGCAAGGGCCCTCACGTTCGTTATGTCGTCTCTACGGGTTGTGTCCTTGCGGTTGTTCATCAATTGCTTCTTTCGTTAATATTGAGAAGGTTTAACTTAAAGAATATCAAACTCTTACTAACCGCTTGATTTATAACTATTTTCGATTACAGAGGACGGATTATATGAAAGGCATCATCCTCGCCGGCGGGTCCGGCACGCGCCTGTACCCTCTCACACTCGTGACCTCCAAGCAGCTGCTGCCGGTCTACGACAAGCCCATGATCTACTACCCGCTCAGCACCCTCATGCTGGCGGGCATCCGGGACATCCTTGTCATCTCCACGCCGACGGACCTCCCCAACTTCGAGCGCCTGCTCGGGGACGGCTCGCGCTACGGCGTGGACCTCTCCTACGCCGAGCAGCCCTCGCCGGACGGCCTGGCGCAGGCCTTCACCATCGGCGAGGACTTCATCGCCGGCGAGCCGTGCGCGCTGGTGCTCGGCGACAACATCTTCTACGGCAACGGCCTTTCGCGCCACCTGACGCGCGCCGTCCAGAACGCCGAGTCGGGCCGCGCCACGGTCTTCGGCTACCACGTGGACGACCCCGAGCGCTTCGGCGTCGTGGAGTTCGACCGCGAGGGGAGGGCCGTCTCCATCGAGGAGAAGCCCGAGCGCCCCAAGAGCTCCTACGCCGTCACCGGCCTGTACTTCTACCCGGGCGACGTGGCCGCCAAGGCGCATAGGGTGGAGCCCTCCGCGCGCGGCGAGCTGGAGATCACCACGCTCAATCAGATGTACCTGGAGGAGGGGACGCTGTCCGTCGTCACCCTCGGTCGCGGCTACGCGTGGCTGGACACCGGCACCATGGAGAGCCTGCACGAGGCCGCGGAGTTCGTCCGCGCCGTGGAGCACTCCCAGGACCTGCCCGTGTCCGTGCCCGAGGAGATCGCCTGGGAGAACGGCTGGATCACGACCGAGGGGCTCAAGCAGGCCGCCGAGGCCTACGGCAAGTCGGTCTACGGCCAGCACCTCAAGAAGGTCGCCGCCGGCGAGATCGTCAACAGCCCGCGCGAGTACTAATCCGATCCAATGGGAGATAGAAACATGTCTGAAGAGCTCTTCGAGCCCAGGAACATCATCGTCACGGGCGGCTGCGGCTTCATCGGCAGCAACTTCGTGCATTACGTGGTCGACAACCACCCCGAGGTACACGTCACCGTCCTGGACAAGCTGACCTACGCCGGCAACCCCGAGAACATCGCCGGCCTGCCCGAGGATAGGGTCGAGCTCGTCGTGGGCGACATCTGCGATGCTGCGCTGCTCGATGAGATCGTCCCCGGCCACGACGCGATCGTGCACTACGCCGCAGAGAGCCACAACGACAACTCCATCGCCGACCCCAAGCCCTTCCTGCGCACCAACGTGGAGGGCACCTTCCGCCTGCTGGAGGCCGTCCGCAAGCACGGCGTCCGCTACCACCACGTCTCCACCGACGAGGTCTACGGCGACCTGGCGCTCGACGACCCCGCCAAGTTCACCGAGGAGACGCCCTATAAGCCGAGCTCCCCGTACTCGAGCACCAAGGCTTCCTCTGACATGCTGGTCCGCGCCTGGACCCGCACCTACGGGCTTCGCGCCACGATCTCCAACTGCTCCAACAACTACGGCCCCTACCAGCACGTGGAGAAGTTCATCCCCAGGCAGATCACCAACATCGTCGACGGCGTCCGCCCCAAGCTCTACGGCCGCGGCGAGAACGTCCGCGACTGGATCCACACCGAGGACCACTCCTCGGCCGTCTGGGACATCCTCACCAAGGGCCGCATGGGGGAGACCTACCTCATCGGGGC
>CABUWD010000051.1 GCA_902495155.1 uncultured Collinsella sp. | reverse complement strand
TAAGTTTGCTGCTCTACAGTCCTGCGCAAGACGGAAAGCACATTAAGTGCTTTCCTTTGCGTGCGGAACTCGCGACAAACTTAACCCCCCGCCCCCAGCCCCGGAGACCCTCCCTGCCGTCACTTTGTTCGAGTCGTTGTTGTTCCTCGCCGCTTCCGCGGCTCGAGGTCCCCGTTCTCCTCAGCGGGGTTGCCTGATGGTTGTTGTTGAACTTCGGCCTTTGGCTCAAAGAAAAACGGGAGATGCGATCTGCATCCCCCGTTTTTGTTGCGTTTACTCTAGGTCAATAAACTTGGTGCTCAGGATCTTGCCGTCTTTGACAAGCATTCTGGCCATGGTGGGGCCTCTGGTGCCTCTGGGGTAGCTGGCGCTGCCTGGGTTGAGGACCAAGCAGTGGCCCACTTGGGCCTCTTTGGTTACGTGGGTGTGACCGTTGATGGCTACGTCTACGGATCCCACGGGGAGATCTTCGCGGTAGTGGGCTACGGCGAATTTGAGTCCTTCGTAGGTGAAAAGGGCCAGACGGTCTACATCCGGGCCGTAGTCGCGGTAGTAGTCGTTGTTTCCTAGGACCGCTCGCACGGGGGCGATGGTGCATAGATGCTCGTAATCCATCTCTGAGGTGAGGTCTCCGGCGTGGATGATCAGATCTGCGCCCTTGAGCTCGTCCAGAAGCGCGGGCGAAAGATAGCCGTGGGTGTCCGAGATGATGTCGATGCGCTTGGCGCTTGCACTGTTCATGGGATTCCTTCTTCAAAACCGATTCGACGTATATACAAAAAGCCCCACGGCTCCGCAGACAATTGGGCTACAGGGCTGCGGGGCCAGTGCGCTAGAGACTCAGGGCCTTCTTGAGCGGCACAACGCGGCGGCGCGAGACCGGCACGCGTTCGTCGACGCCCGTAATGCCCAGTTGGATAGCGCCCGAGGGCACCGTCTCGACATCCGTGACGCACGCCAAGTTGACGATATAGCGACGATGAACGCGAAAGAAGCCAAAGTCGCAAAGCTTGGCCTCGAACTGCGCCAACGAAGTCGTCGATAGAAAACGATCATCGACGGTATAGATACAGGAGTAATCGTCCTTGGCCATGATGAAGCGAATGTCATCCACGGGAATGAGGACCTTACGGCCGCCCTTTTCCACCGGAATGCGCTCGATGGTGGCTTTGCTGTCCGTGACGGGCTTGGCGTGCTGCATGACCTTCTCGATCGCGCGATCCAGGCGTGCCTCCTCAACCGGCTTCATTAGGTAATCGACGGCATCTACGTCGAACGCCTCGACGGCATGATCGCTATACGCGGTCACAAACACAATCGCCGGCGGATTCTTAAGCTTATGTAGCGCCTCGGCAAGCTGCAGACCAGAAGCGCCGGGCATCGAGATATCGAGAAAGACGACATCGACGCGGCTTTCCATCAGCATCTCAATGGCGGAGCGGACGCTCGACGCCTCAGTGATCGTGCCGATCTTGCCCGTCTGCTCGAGCAAGAAGCGAAGTTCCGAACGGGCCGGGGCCTCATCATCCACAATCATCGCACGCAGCATAGGGATTAAACCTTTCGTCAACAAACTACGCTGGGCATCCGCCGCTTGGCGTTGAGCCCATAGCCTTTTATTTTACTCTTGAATGTCAAAGATGCTCTCTGACAAATCAAGATGCAGGAGCACTTTGGTGCCCTTGCCCGGCGCCGATTCGACGCGCGTATAAGAGTGCGGTCCATAAAAGCGATGGATGCGCTCAGAAATATTGTGCATGGCCACGCCGGCGCCGCCGCCTTGCGGGGAACTGGCATCGGGGCGGGCGGAGCGCTCATCAAACAGCCTGGCGGCGGTGCCCTCGTCCATGCCCACGCCGTTGTCGGCCACGGCAATCAGGATTGCGTCGTCGCCGTCTTGATGGACGGTCACATCGATCTGCAGGGCATCGCCATCGCCCATGCCATGCCGCACGGCGTTCTCGACAATGGGCTGGATTACAAAGGCCGGGACCAACGTGTCCTCGACATCCTCGGAGACATCGAAGGTCGCCAGTACGCGGTCCTCGCCAAAGCGCGCCTTCTCAAACGTCAGGTAGCGCTTGGTCTGGGCAACCTCGCGCGAGACCGGGATAAGCGACCCCGAGTTGTCGAGCGTGGCGCGATAGAACGAGGAGAACTCGCGCAGCAGCTCGCGGGCACGCAGCGGGTCGGTACGCGTAAACGACGCGATGGTGTTGAGCGTGTTAAACAGAAAGTGCGGATTAATCTGCGCCTGCAGGGCACGCACCTCGGCACGGGCCGTGAGTTCCTTTTGCACCTCGAGCTCGTGGATGGCGAGCTGCGTGGACAGGATCTCGGCAAAACCCGAGGCGAGCGCATACTGGGTACGGTCGACGGCACGCGGGGTCTTGTAGTAGAACTTGAGCGTGCCGACGGTGCGGTCGCCCACCTTGATGGGCGCGATGATGCCGGCGGGAACATGGTTGTGCGAGCCATCCGCACCCACCACGTCCACCACGCGGTTGAACGACTGCACGATGCCGTGCTCAATGACGTAGCGCGTGGCAAGCGTATGGATGGGCGAATCGGGCAGCAGCTTTTCCTCGAACTCGCCCACGCAGGCCAGCACGTTGCCCTCATCGGTGATGGCAACGGTCATGGCACGTGTCTCGGGCAGGATACGCCGGCACACCAAAAGCGCCGATTCCTGCGTCAGGCCGCCCTTAATGTCCTCGAGCATGGCCGAGGCAACCGAAAGCGTCTCCTCGGTGTACTGGGAGCGTACCGAATCGGGATTGAGCGTCAAAAAGATAAAGATGCACAGGAAGATGCACAGCAGCGCACAGGCGATCACCGTGGCAATCGGCTCAATGCCAGTCGCCAGGGCAAAGATAAAGTACACCAACACGCAAACGGCGCAGACAACGGCGATGATGCGAAAGATTGAAATTGAATTATCGCGCTGGGCGCGGCGGTCGATCATTCAGCCCCCTCCAGGATGCTAATCAGTTGTGCGTCGCGCCAAAGTTCATCCATGATCTTGGGCCAGAAACTCTGAAAACGCAGGTAGCTTGCGGCGTTTTGGCGGGCATAGGTCTTGGCCTCGTCAATACCGTGACGCCAGATGCGCAGATATCCCTCGTGCTCGCGGGTAAACACGCTGCGAACCATGGCGGTCTTGCGCACGCGGTCGTCGAGCTCGCGCGAGATCCACGGACCCGGATAGGGCATGAGTGATGCGGCGGTAACCGGAATGAGCTCCTTTTGGTGCGCAGCGAACGTCAGCTTGGCCCGCTCGTAGTACCAACGGTACACGTCCTGCATAAAGCGCGGCGAGCGCTTCTCGGACTCGGGCGGCAGGTGGCGCACGGTCCACTCGTTATCGAACCACACGTCATAGCCGAACATGCGCATGTTAAACAGGTAGTCCAGATCCTCGCCGCGGGTGATAAACGGGTCGAAGGCCACGCGCGTAAAGGCGCGGGCGTGCAGGGCCATCAGGCCGCCGCACACGTAATTGGAACGCGAGATGCGGGTGCCCGAGAGCGCCTTTTTCATCCAGCGATTGAACTCGATACGCTTGGTCCACCAGCGATGGCAAATGCCCACTTTGTCCGTGGGAGCCAGCGGCGACCCGTCGCGATCGTAAAAGTATCCGCTCTTGACTAAAATCGGCAGGCCCTGACGCGTCTGTTGGCCCAGTGCATAGGTCGCACGCTTCATAAAGTCGGCATCGATGACGGTCTCGTCGTCATCCAAAAACACGACCGCGTCGTGCCCCAGCACCGCCGCACAGGCAAGACCCATGTTGCGGATGGCGCCGTAGCCGCGCAGGCTCACGCACTCGCCCGAGCCTTTGGGCGCGATCTGTGCCACGCGGTCGGCAACACGCGAAGCCTGAGTATTGGTAACGATGGTGACCTTAAGTGTGGGATGCGCATTAACGATTTCGTGCACGCGATGGGATACGTCGGCCGTGGCGGAAACCGGACAGACCACCAAGAGAATGATGCGCGGAATGTCGCGCACCTGTTCGAGCGAAGTCAGGCAGCGATCGAGCTCCGGGTTGGCGGCATTGAGCGACGTCGAGTGATCGTAGGTGCCGGGAGCGTTTGCTTGGGTATCATCGCCCGCCCAATATGTTGGGATCACAACCGTGGCGTTCATACCTTTACCCTCCTTGCAACACAAAACCGGGGCGCCGCCAAACACAGGCGACGCCCCGCGACCTAGCTGATTCCATCATACCCACTTGGGCTAAACATTGCTCGGAAGTCAGAATGATTTATGCGGCTACTTCCAAAAGAGTACTGCAGATAGGCACAATTGCTGCACTGAGCCCGATTGCCTTACGCCGCCGCCTGAGCCATGCGGGACAGACGGACCAGCAGCACAAAGCCAACAACCAGCAGAACGCCAATAGAAAGGACGCCCAGCGACGGGTTGCCGGTCAGCGAGGTGACAACCGACACCAGGAAGGTGCCCATAACGCTTGCGTAACGGCCAAAGATATCGAAGAAGCCGTAGTACTCGTTGGACTTTTCCTTGGGGATGATGCGGCCAAAATAGCTGCGGCTGAGCGCCTGCACGCCACCCTGGAACAAGCCGACCAAAATAGCGAGCACCCAAAACTCAAAGGCGGTCTTTAAGAAAAACGCGGCAAAGAGCACGATGCCCATGTAGGCGGCGACGGCCACCAAGATCATGTTGAGTGTGCCCACGCGACCGGCGAGCTTGCCGTAGATGATGGCGGACGGGAAGGCCACAAACTGCGTAACGAGCAGCGCCAGCACCAGTTGGGTCGAGTCGATACCCAGAGCCGATCCGTAGCTGGTTGCCATGGAAATGACCGTGTGCACACCGTCGATGTAGAAGAAGAACGCGATCATGTAGACCAGCACGGTCTTGTTGTGGGCGATCTCGCGCATGGTGTGTCCGACCTCGGAGAACACGCCGCCCACGATGTGGCCGATGGTGTCCTGAGGACCGCGCTCGCGACCGTACTTTTGCTTATAGGTGCGAATGAGCGGCAGGGTAAAGATGAGCCACCAGGCACCGGTGATGACAAACGACAGACGCGTTGCCAGCATGGTGGGGACGCCAAGAGCGGGGCCACCCATGATAAGCGCCAGGCAGATGATGAACGGCACGGTGGAACCGATGTAGCCCCAGGCATAGCCCGAGCTGGACACGGCGTCCATGCGCTCATCGGTGGTAATGTCGGGCAGCATGGCGTCGTAGAACGTCATGGAAGAGTTAAGGCCGATGGTGCACAGCACGTACACGGTCAAAAATGCCATGGCGGACATGGGGATAGCCTGCGCCAGGCAAAGAACCAGGCCCGTGAGGAAGAAGCCCAAGAAGAACTTGATCTTGTTGCCGGCGTAATCGGCAAGCGCGCCCAGAATGGGCATGAGCATGGCAATGACCAGCGAGGCAATCGTCTGCGCGTTGCCCCAAGCGACCACCAGGTCTGCCGAGGAAGCACCGGTATTGATGGCGTTAAAGTAGATGGGCACCACCGAGGTATTGAGCAGCACGAGGGCCGAGTTGCCCACATCGTACATAACCCAGTTACGCTCGAGCTTGGTGTATTTCATGGACAGGGCCCCTTCGTATTCGCCCGATATGCAGTTAGTTCATCGTACCCCAATTGCCCAGAGGCGCCGGTAAGGATTCGGCAAAGGGGCACGCACGAGCCCTACTCCTCGCGGTCGAACTCTTCGTCGGCGCCGAGCACGCGACCGCTGTAATTGACGTGGTTGGTCACGGCTTCCATATCGCCGGTCTCGATAAAGCGGGCGACGGTGAGCTCGTAATCGAGCAGTGCGCGGTCAAAGACCTCGGGGAAGCTCTCGGTCGAGACCTCATCGGTAAAGGGGTTCTTCCATGCCAAGTGGCCCAGGTTGCCGGTACGCTCGGGCAGCTCGGTCGTCACGCGGTGCGCAAGGCCGTCGAGCAGCGAATAATCGTGCACCAAGCCCTCGAGCAGGGCAATCGCGCGCGTCTTGGCCGAACCGGCGGGCTCGATAGTGCGGTAGAGCAGCTGCATGTCGGCTACGGCGCCGCCGTACTCCCCCGCCGGGATGTCGATACCGTACACGCGCCCGGCGACGTAGCTCATCAGCACGCCGGCAACGCGATTGATGCGGTCGGTAGTGACGATCTCGCCCGCCGGCGGATAATCCTCGACCGTAGCCCCATCGCGCTTGAGCTGCAGCATCAGCACGTCCAGGTCGCTTTCGAGCACGGCATGAACTTGACTGCCCGAAGCCTCGAGCTCGGGATCGGACTCGACAATGCCAAACTGCTGCTCGTAGACAAAGGGGTGGGCATTGCGATCGAGCACATAGTGCGACAGCAGGCCCAGCGCAAAGGCGCGACCCAGATTGGCATCGCGCGGCTGCAGGTGCGACACGCCGTCGCGCAGGCACGAGAACTGGCGCGACATGCGCGAGCGGTGCATGACCTGAGCAAGCGACATGCAGTCGGAAATGCGCGGTGTGAGCATGTGAAAGAAGAACGGGTCGGGACCTTGGTTTCCCAGGATAAAGGCGATGCGCTCCTCGTCGGACGTGATAACGCCCTGCGGAAGACGGTCAATGCTTTCCTCGCCAAACAGATGATGCGTAATGAGCGCGGGCATATTGTTCCTTTCGATTTCATTCGATGCAATCCATTATGCCCACCGCACAGCCATGCCAAACCTGCAACGGCAAACGATGGCGCACCGACCCTTACGCTAGTCCCAAGTGCGCTTTGACCTCGGCAGCGCGACGGCGTGAAACGGGCACCGTCGAGCTCACACGGTCGAGCCTGAGCTCCATCAGGCCCGTGGAGCCGATCTCGACATTATGCACGTCTTCCAAATTAACCAAATAGCTGCGGTGGACACGTATAAAGCCCTCGGAGGCCAGGCGACGCTCGAGCGAGGAAATCGACTCATTGATCAGGTATGTCCCCTCGGCGCAGACGGCGTTGCAAAAATCGGCGCGCGCCTCAAAGTAGCAGACATCCGCCACGGGAATGAACACCTTTTTGCCCCCGCGATCCACCGTCAGGCGCAAAGGCTGGCGCGGAGCATGGACGACACGGCGAGCGCCCAGGGCAGTCTCGATCTTGTCGAGCGCCTTTGACAAGCGGGCATCCTCGACCGGCTTGACGATATAATCGACAGCATCGAGGTTATAGGCATCGGCCGCATACTCGGCAAATGCCGTCACAAATACCACGACCGGTGGCGTCTTTAGGTTCTGCAGCGTCTCGGCAAGCTCAATTCCCGAGCGACCGGGCATGGTAATGTCTAAAAACAGCACGTCGGGCTTGTTCGACAGAATCGACTCCACGGCTTCGGTGACATTGCCCGCCTCGGCAATCTGACCCACACGCGTATCCTTTTCCAGCAGATAGCGTAGCTCAGCCCTAATTGGGGGCTCGTCATCAACCACCAAGATGTTCCAGCCTTCGGACATATGCGATTCCCCTCTTTTTTTCTCTCAATCCAACCGCGTGCTACACCGTTAGCGGCGCCGGCTCATGCGGCTCGCCGTTCAACTCAACGATGACCTGCGTTCCCACGCCCTCCTGGGACTTCACGCGCATGCCAGAATCTTCTCCGTAAAAGAAATGGATACGCTGAAGCACGTTGAAGAGCGCCAGGCCGCAACCTCGCTTGACGGAGCCGTCGGCGGTAATGCTCTCGGGCTCCTCTCGGCGATGCTGCTCAAACAGATGCGCGCAGACTTCTTCGCTCATCCCGATGCCGTCATCTTCGACGATGATCTCCAAGCCGTCATCGGTCTCAAAAGCCCTAACACGAATAGAAAGCGGCTCGGTCTCGCGCTGCGCATGCTTGATGCAGTTTTCGAGCAGCGGCTGCAAGATAAACGGCGGTACCAGGCTGTCGCGCACCTCAAAGTCGATGTCGACCGAAACGCGCAGACGGCCGTCGCCATACCGGGCCTGCATAAGATTGATATAACGAGTGCCCTGTTCCACCTCGTGCTCGAGCGTGGTGAGCGTATCGGAGTCAGAAAGCGTCTGACGATAGTACTTGGAAAAGTCGATCAGCAGCGATCGCGCCTTGTCGGGCTCGGTTCGAACGAGCGACACGATGGTGCTGATGGTGTTAAATAGAAAATGAGGATCGACCTGCGACTGCAGGGCGCGAAGCTCAACGCGGGCTGTGAGCTCGTCCTGGCGCTCGAGCTCAAAGCTCGCGAGCTGCGTGGAAATTAGATCGGCAAAGCCCGAGGCCAACGCCGTCTGGCGCATATCGATGCTGCTCAGGCGGGGATAGTACAGCTCGAGCGTACCCACGCAATGTCCGCGCACGGTAAGCGGCGCGACGATGCCGGCGCGCAGGCGGGGAAAATAGCCGCCCGTCTCATTGGATGTGTCACGCGAAAACACGCTCTGCTCGCCCGTCTCAATCACACTGAGCGTGGTCTTGAGCACGACCGGGGTGCCGGCAGGGCACTTTGCCGAGTCCTCGCCCCAGCTTGCCAACACCTGTTTGCCATCGGTAAAGCAGATGGCAGAGGCGATGGTCTCGGACAGGATAATTTTAGAGGCGCCCAGGGCCGCTTCGGGCGTAAGGCCGCGCGACGTGTAGGCGAATATTTTTGATGCGATGGCAAGCGTACGGTCGGTTGCGCTCGATGTGAGGTCGTCGGGGACCACAAAGACATACGAGAAAAAGAAGCACAGCATGACCAGGCCGGCAATAACGACAACGCCCGGAACGGGATTGGGATTATCGGTTAAATCCCAGATAAGCAGCAGGATAAGCGCCGGAACGACAACACCGAGCAGGATGGCCTGGACCACATGCTGGGCCGTACGAAAGACCTTGGTAGAGTTGTAGCTCTTGCCCAGAATCAGCCTGTTTAAATCCACCGTCATCCCCTCTTGTCCGTAGCACCCATAGCAATAAAGAGGGCCGCAAGCGACCCTCTCCATTGCATTATGCAATCAAAAACTGTGTTTTACATCCAGCCATCGACAAACGGTATCTTAGGCGCTGTATTTGTTGGCCTCGCCAAAGGTGCCCGCCTCGACGATCCAGCCGTCCTTCATGATGACGTCCATGTTGTCGGTGTTGAGCACGTGGATGTCGGCGGCGACGTCACCGTTGACGACCAGCAGGTCGGCGCACTTGCCGGCCTCGATAGAACCGGTCTCGTCCTCGATGTGGCACATCTTGGCACCGTTGAGGGTGGCGCAGGTGATGGTCTCGACCGGGGTGAAGCCGATCTTGTCGACGAACTCGTACATCTCCTCGATGGAGCAGGTGCCGTACGGGGTGACGAAGGAGAAGGAGTCGGAGCCGATCGTCATGACGACGCCGCGCTTCTTGGCCTCGCGCAGGCAGTCGTAGTTGCGCTGCAGCTCCTTCTCGACCAGGGTGCCCTCGTACTTGTCGTGCAGCTCGGGGACGTAGACGGGCGGATAGGTGGCGTACCAAGTGGGCAGGAAGGCGATTGTCGGGGTGAAGAAGGTGCCCTGCTCGGCCATGAGGTCCATGGTGCGCTCATCGATATCGAAGCCGTGAATCAGCTGCTCGCAGCCAAAGCGAACGGAATCGTAGGCAGCGGCGTGGTTGTTGTAGCAGTGGCTCCACACGGGGATGCCGACCATCTTTGCCTCGTCGACCACGGCCTGGATCTCCTCGGAGCAGTAGTGCTGGTCGCGACCGGAGTCCCAGCGCCAGATGCCGCCACCGGTAGCCCAGATCTTGATGGCATCGGGGTTCTCGCGCAGGCGACGACGGACGGCCTTGCGCAGATCCCAAGGACCGTCGACCTGGTCGCCCCAGGGATGGGATTCCTTGTTGAGCTCCTGGGTGCAGTGGTGGGAGTCACCGTGGCCGGCAACGCGGCAGAAGCCGAGGCCGGTGGCCAGAACGCGCGGGCCCTTAAAGACGCCCTTGTCGATGCAGTCACGGATCTGGATACCAAAGCGGCCGATCTCGCAGACGGTGGTGAGGCCGTGGGTGAGGCAGTCGTAGGCCTGCTTGACGGCGACGGCCTGCTTCTCGAGGAGCGGCTGCATGACCCAATCGGTGTCATCGTCGGTCAGGTTGCCCGAGAAGTGCAGGTGAGTGTCGATCAGGCCGGGAAGGACGGTCTTGCCGGCGGCATCGATAACCTCAACGCCCTCGGGAAGGTCCTGCATAGCGCCGGCGTACTCGATCTTGCCGTTGTCGTCGACGAGAACGAGGGAGTTCTCGACCGGCTCGGCACCGGTACCGTCGATGAGCTTGCCGCCAACGATTGCATACTTAGTGGACATGGTTCCTCCTTATGGATCCATATAGTGGGCGAGGCCGTGTTGGGTTAAGGCCTCACAAAGCTACCCAAGTGGTGCCGGGTTCGGTGCGCGGGAGAGAGGATTCCGCGCACCCGATCCGCCCCGGCTAGGCGTTACTTTTTGCGGGAATTGGTGAAAGCCATGAGGGCCAGGCCAATAGCCAACCAGCCGATCACGATGCTCCACTCCACCATGTTGAGGGAGGCGGGAGAGAACGGAATCACGAGCAGGCCGATGATGATGGCGCAGGCAGCGATAGCGAGGCCGATGCCAAACTTGCCGCCGGGCACCTCGTAGGGACGAGGCAGGTCGGGCTCGGTGAAGCGCATGCGCAGGCAGGCGAGGGCGACCATGCCGCAGGAGAAGATGAAGGCGAGAGCCGACACGTTGGTCAGAGGGATGAGCATGTTCTTGCCCAGGAACGGACCGATGACGGTGATGACGCCCAGAACGACGCAGGCGAGCTTGGGAGCGCCGGACTTGGGGTCGACCTCGGCGAACTTCTCGGGCAGCTGGCCCTTGCGGCCCATGGCAAGCATGATGCGGCTCGTGGCGCCGTAGAAGGAGTTCATCGGGCCCATGGGTCCAAGCGTGGCGATGACGAGCATGGCCAGGTACAGAAGCATGTTGATGCCCTTGAGGCAGGCAAGCGCGGGAACCGGGCTCTTAACAAACTCATGCCAGTCGAGGATGGTGCCGAACGAGTAGATGCAGACCATGTAGAAGCCGCCAGCGGCCAGCAGGGCCAGGGAGATGATCTTGCCGAACTTGTTCCAGTTGAGGCCCTCGGCTGCTTCCTCAGCCTGCTGAGGAATGGTATCGAAGCCGGCGTAGAAGAACGGGGTCAGAACCAGGACCGACACGATGCCGGCGAACAGGCTGGTGCCCTCGGTAGCGGCCTTACCGCCGCCAGCGCCGGTGACCTGGGAGAACACGGGCATGGCGTTGTCCGGCGAGCCGGTGAACAGCGAGACGCCCATGGCGAGCAGCATGCCGCAGAGCAGGGCCTTGGTCAGGAAGGCCTGGAGCTTGGCGGCCGAGCTGGCGCCGCGGAAGTTGAGGAAGATGACGTAGGTCGCAAAGCCGAGCGCGATCAGCGTCGGGAACAGGTAGACGTCGGCGCCCAAGATGGTGTAGAGCTTGACGGCGCGCAGCCACTCAAGACCGGGCAGGCTGCCGAACATCTCGGACACGAGGGTCGAAATGGCGATGGCCTCCCACGGGCACAGGATGCCGTTGCCCAGCGCCAAAAGCCATCCGGTGATGTAGCTCAGCGTACGGCCAAAGCTACGATCGACATACTCGACGATGCCGCCCGAGATGGGGATAGCAGCCGTGAGCTCACCGAAAACAGCTCCGACGGGCACGAGGAAGATTGCACCCAAGAGGAATGCGATCATAGCGGGAACGGGACCGCCGCCCACGACCATCCAGTCGCCGACCTGCAGAACCCAACCGGTACCGATGATGGCACCGAAACCGATGGTGAAGAAGTTCCAGAGCGAAAGCGTTTTCTTCATGCCGCCGTTATCCTCGACTGCAACTTCTGCGTTCTTGTCCGCCATTGTTCCCCTCCTTTCCTTTTTGACGCCCCTTGACGTCACCCCTTGCGCGGTCTGTTTTGCCGCGCTCTTTTATTTCGTGGCTTTAAGATACGGCCTTGGCGCAGCAGCTCCGCTTGTAGCTCGACCGAAGGCAGAACTGCAAAACGAGCGGCGCCGTTTTTGGGACGAACGGCACGGTTTGCCGCTCATTGTTGCCGCCCGTCCGACGGGCGTACGCTCATCGGACGCATATAGAGATGTTTTTGAGGCCGTGTGTTTTGCGCCTTTCGTACCGTTTACCGAGCTTTTGACGCGCAGACCCATTTGTTCCACATCTTTTTTGTAGGATGGACAGGTTATACATGAGACAAGGCGGTACGAATGGCATACGGATACAACGACGGTGATCAACGGCGACAAAGCGTTCGCCTTGCTGGCCGTACCACGCCTACGCCCAGAAGTGCCACGAGCAGCAATCCGCAACGTCCTCAAGAGCAACCCAGGCCTTCGTCTCGGCAGCAGACAAGCAGAACACGGCAGAGTGGCCGTCCGAGCACGGGCACAAGCGCGCAGCAAGATAGCCGCCTGGGCGCGCGTACCCAACGGCGTCAAGCCGAGGTTCCGCAACGGCGCCGCAACGGCGCACGTCGGCCCGGCATCCATATCAACCGCTTCTTTTCGCATTCCCAAGGCGAACGCGACGGTAAGCCTTACCGCTCGACATCGCACGTGAATGCTCCCGCCCTGCCGGCTCGTCGACTTCGCCTCGCACTGTGCTCTATCCTCACCTGTCTGGTCTTTGTGCTTATGAGCTCCTGTATGTCCCACGGTTCGGCCGGTCTCGAGCCCACCGCCGAGGACAAGCTGCTCAAGGCCCCCGTCGCGCCCGGTTATTCTTTCGCCTTTTCGACCCCGCGCTCGCAATGGCAAGCCGGCACGATGCCCCATATCTATCAGATCGACCCTGCGTGGTCGGAGCTGTCTTACGCCGGCGGCACCATCCGCCAAAATGCCTGCGGGCCCACGTGCCTCACCATGGTCTACATCTTTAAGACGGGACGCACCAATATGACCCCCGTCGATATGTGCGCGCTTTCCGAGGCGGGCAATTACGCCCCCACCGGTGCAACCGAATGGTCGTTTATGACGAGCGGCGCGTGGCAGTTGGGACTTAACGGAACGGAGCTCCATATCGATCGCAGCTCCATCACCCAGGCTCTGCGTTCGGGAGTGCCCGTTATCGCCGCCGTTCGGCCGGGCACCTTTACCAACGTTGGCCACTACATTGTGCTTTACGGTATTGACGACGCCGACCAGATTGGAGTCTTCGATCCCAACTCGGCCAGCCGCAGCGCTCGTCGCTGGGGCGTCGTAGAAGTCCTCAACGAAATCGAAGCCATGTGGGCCTACTACTAGTCATTGGGGACAGACTTAAATGAGTGGTCGTTGAGGACAGCCCTTGCGGATGCCGCTCATGTGCGGCCGCGCCGGCTGTCCCACACCGCCAGGAGTTGCCGACGCGGAAAGTGCATCCCGCTTTGGAGCTTGATTGCGGGATACACTTTCCGCGCACGGCCTGTTTGGGAAACTGGGGGCCACTTTTCGGCAAAATTCCGGGATGTATTTTCCGGTTGAGGGCCCCGGGGAAACTGTGCCCCATTTTGGACGCTCATTCTGGGACGCGCTTTCCGCAGTTGGTCGGCGCAGCCTTTAGGGAATGTCCCCAAGTGCCGGGTTTGCCCGCGGCAAGAGCGTCCCTTTTGGCTAGTCGTTTAAGAACGTCCCCAATGACTATGTGAATAGCAAAAGCCCCGCAGTCGGAGCGGACTGCGGGGCTCATGAAGAGAGGCTAGTTTGTGGGCGTCTTGCCTGGCGCCCACGAGAGAGGCAACAGAGTAGAGACTACTCGTGGATGCGGGTACCGGAAAGGCCGGCCATGGTCTCGGCGGCCTTGTCCAGGGCGCCGATGATGCAGGTGCGGCCCTTGCGGGAACGGGCGAACTTGATGGCAGCGCGGACCTTGGGCTCCATGGAACCCTTGCCGAACTGACCCTCGTCGGCCAGGCGCTCGGCCTCGTCGGCGGTGAGGTCCTCGAGCTCCTCCTGGTTGGGCTTGCCAAAGTTGATGGCGACATGCTCAACGGCGGTCAGCAGGAACAGAACGTCGGCGTCGCAGTCCTCGGCCAGCAGCTCGCCGCCCAGGTCCTTGTCGATGACGGCGGGAACGCCCTTGTAGCAGCCCTTGTTCTCGTAGTCGCGGACGACGGGGATGCCGCCGCCACCGCAGGCGATGACGATGAACTCGTTGTCGAGCAGGTTGAGGATGGAGTCGGCCTCGACGATCTTCTTGGGATCGGGGGAAGCGACGACGCGACGCCAGCCGCGACCGGAATCCTCGACGAAGACCTTGGAGGGATCCTCGGCCATGAACTCCTTGGCCTGCTCCTCGGTGTAGAAGGGGCCGATCGGCTTGGTCGGGTTCTTGAACGCGGGGTCGTCCGGGTCGCACTCGATCTGGGTGACGACGGTGGCGGCGTGCCAACGCTTATAGCGCTTGTGCATCTCGCGGCCGATGCCCTGCTGCAGGTGATAACCGAT
>CABUWD010000050.1 GCA_902495155.1 uncultured Collinsella sp. | reverse complement strand
GTGGCGGTTTCCTCGCCCCGATTCTACAGCGCGCCCCGGTGTAGCTGTGCGGGAGGTGCCCCGTCGCCCACTTCTTGGCCGCGCCCACCGAGACCCCCGCGAACTTCGCGGCGGCGGTGGGCCCCATGCCGTCCTCCGTCGCCAGGAGGAAGAGCTCGACCTTCTCCCTGCTGTACATGCGGACCTCCAGTCCGGACCGCCCCGCGGTCCAACTTTCTGTCCGCACCCCCATTAGACCTTTTAACTGGTAAAACAGTCCCTATTTCACCGCAACTCATGAAGACGCCCCTCAAGCACGGTCCCATCAGGAAAAAGGGCATATATCGACAAAGCGCAATTCAGACCCTTCCAGCTTTGTATATGCAGCACCTCAAGATAAACGCGGCGACCCCTTAGTTATCGCAGGCCGGGCACAGGGTTACTCTCCAAATCTTTCCGCAGGACGGAGGAGCCCCCGCCGCGCGAAGCGCGCAGCGGGGGCTCCGACATGTCCGAGGACGATTTGGAGAGTAACCCTGTGTCCGGCCGACGGGATCCCTAACCACGCCATGCTTCTTATGTGCAGCAAAGCTAATGCTGCTAAAATACAAAGCGCTCATGTAGTTTAAACGCACGACGATAAGGAGCACCAGTGGGTAACCACTTCCGTACCTCCGGTGCGGGCGATGATGCCCCCAAGACGCAGGCAGGCGTCCAGGGCAGTCGTTTCGCCACTCCGGATTCAGAGGGCCAGCCTGTTGCTCAGGCCCCCGCTCAGCCGGCAGATCAGGCACAGCCGGCATCCGATCCCTTTGCCTACAATCCAACCAGCGATGTCGCGCTTTCCGGCACGGCGGGTTTTGAGCCCGTTCAGGCCGTGACCGCTCGCGTGGAGCAGCCTCAGGCTGGTGCCGCCACGCCGCAGCCTACCATGGCCGGCATTCCCGACCCCTTGGCCCCTGCGACGCCGGCTCCTCAGCCTGCGCAGTCCGGTCTCTTTGCCGCTATTCCCGACCCCACGCAGCCTGCTGCCCCGGTGGTCGAGAGCGATCAGGCAGCCGAGGTCGCAAGCCTCGATAACGCGCTCAACAACCCCGATTTTACGTCGGTGTTTGCGCCCATCGATCCGCAGGCCAGCCGCAAGAAGATGGCCAAGCAGGCCGGTGTCGAGCCCGTCATCCTTATGGAGCATGTCACCAAGATCTACCCGGCACAGCCCAACAAGCCTGCACTCGACGACATCAACATCGAGATCTATCCGGGCGAGTTCGTCTTCCTGGTCGGTCACTCCGGCTCGGGTAAGACCACGCTGCTGTCGACGCTCAACCGCGACGTCAAGCCGACGAGCGGCCGCATCCTGGTTGCCGGTCAGGACCTCATGAAGATCAAGAACCGCAAGGTTCCGTTCCTGCGCCGCCAGATTGGCGCCGTGTTCCAGGACTTTAAGCTTCTGCCGCAAAAGACCGCCTACGAAAACGTGGCGTTTGCCCTGCAGTGCATCGGCAAGCCCAAGGGCGTCATTCGCAGCCAGGTGCCCGAGGTGCTGCGCCTGGTCGGTCTGGCCGATCAGATGGACTCGCTGCCCGACCAGCTTTCCGGTGGCGAGCAGCAGCGCGTTGCCGTCGCCCGTGCTATGGTCAACCGTCCGCCGCTGCTGATCTGCGACGAGCCCACGGGCAACCTCGACCCGGCGATCTCGCTGGGCATCATGAAGCTGCTTGAGCGTATTAACCGCACCGGCACCACCGTGATCGTCGCCACGCACGACCGCGAGATGGTCGATAGCATGCACCGTCGCGTGATCGCCCTCGAGGGCGGCCACGTCATCCGCGACCAGGAGAGGGGAGGTTACGGCAACTATGGCACCAACTAACGTGGGCTACTCCTTCAAAGAGGCAATCAGCCACTTCTTCCGTAACTGGACTACCTCGCTCGGCGCCGTCATCACGATCTTCCTTTCGCTGTTTATCATCGGCCTGTTCATCATGGGTTCTGCGATGCTGAACTCCGTGATCGGCACCGTCGAGGATCAGGTTGTCATCAACGCGTTCATTAGTGATGACGCTGATCAGGCTGATGTTCAGGCTTTTGAGGCCGAGCTTAAGACGTGGAATAACGTCAAGTCCGTGACCTATAAGGACAAGGACGACGCGCTGGCCGAGTACACGAGCAAGATGTCGGGTAACGCCGACGCCACCATGAGCGCGCTCGACGGCCAGAACCCGCTGCCCGCCTCGTTTGCGATTGAGATGGACGATCCGTCTCAGGTCGAGAGCACGGCCAAGAAGCTCAAGAAGGATGCCGATTTCCAGAAGATCGCGGATGACGGCGACGTCAACGCGAGCGTGCTGTACGGCCAGGAGGAAGTGAGCCGTCTGTTCCAGGTGACCAACTATATCCGCATCGCCGCCGTGGTGCTCGTTGGCCTTCTGACCTTTATCGCATTTATCTTCATCAACAACACGATTCGCCTGTCCATCACGGCGCGTCGTCGTGAGATTGCGATTATGCGTCTGGTCGGCGCCAGCAACGGCTTCATTCGTGGCCCGTTTATCACCGAGGGCGTACTGCAGGCCATTTTGGGTTCGCTGCTTTCCATCGGCGTTCTGGAGCTGCTGCGCAATCTGATGATTCCGCGTCTGCAGGAGAGCATCGGCTGGATGTCGTTTGCCCTGCCGATGCAGTATTACCTGGTGACCTATGCTGCGCTGATTCTAGTCGGCGTGATTATCGGTCTCTTTGGTTCTGCCATCGCCATGCGCCGCTACCTGCGCGTGTAGGCATGCCTGGAATTCATCCCTTCCAACGGGTCGTCTCTTATGGGGCGGCCCGTTTTTTGTCCCCTAGGGGACGGCAGGAAAGCGAATCATTTGGGTAGACTCTTTGGAGTTCGCAATCGATAGTTAGGAGGCGCCATGGGGCGCAATAACAAGCATAAGCGTGGAGCTCGCAATAAGCGCGGGCCGGTGCGCAGCGAACGCCGTCCGAGCCTGACCGGGCGCGTGCAGCTCCATGAGCACAGTGCCTATGTCATAACCGAGAATGGCGACTACAAGGTCATGGGTCGCGGTAAGCGTGAGATCATGGATGGCGATACCGTTGCCGTGAGCATTAAGAACAGCCCGCACGGTGAGCGGCGCGCCGTGATCGAAGGCGTGGTTGAGCGCGCAGCCATAAGCGTGGTGGGCACGTACCAGACCGCCGGTCCGCTCGGTGTGATCGAGCCGCTCGATTCGCGTCTGAAGGCCGACTTCTTCATTCTGCCCGAGGATACCTCGGCGGATCGTCTGGGCGTCCACCCGGGTGATGCTGTTGTCGCACGCATTTTGACCTACCCGACGCGCCTGGAATCGGGCACCGTGACGATCGAACGCCGCATTGGCGGAGATGACGCGCCCGATTTGGGCGTTCAATATGTGATGGCGCGTTACGGCTATACCGATAGCTATCCCGAGGCCGCGCTGGCCGAGGCCGAGGGGCTTTCGCTCGATGTGTCCGCGGCGCTTAAGGACCCGCTCCGCCGCGATCTGCGCGACCGCTTTGTCATCACGATCGACCCGGTCGACGCGCGCGACTTTGACGATGCCATTTCGCTGGAGCGTACGCCCGAGGGTGGCTACAAGCTGGGTGTGCATATCGCCGACGTTTCACACTATGTGGCTTGGGACGGGCATATCGATCTTGAGGCTCGCCATCGTACGACATCGGTGTATCTGGCCGATCGCGTGCTTCCCATGCTGCCCGAACGCCTGTCCAATGACCTGTGCTCGCTTCGCCCTGACGAGGACCGCCTTGCGTTTACCGTCGATATCGAGCTCGATGTGCAGGGTCGCGTGCGGCATTACGATCCGTACCCCAGCGTGATTCGCTCGCGTGTGCGTATGGACTATGACGGCGCCGAGGCGCTGCTGGTGCGTGCCGGCGCGGTTGAGTATTCGGTGCTGGAGGGTGCGGCCGAGGATGTTGCGGCTACTGAGGCCTCGCGCGAGGAAGCGCTTGAGCGCGGTCTTGCGTGCGAGGAGGCCGCCCGCGGCTACAACGTCGACCTCGGCGATTTCCTTGTCGCCGCCAACGAACTCGCCGAACTTCGCCGTCGTATTCGTCGCGCCCGCGGCTCAGTCGATTTTGACACGGCCGAGATTCGCGCTCTATTGGATGAGGACGGAGTGCCCGTGCAGATTGTGGCGCGTGAGCGTTCGTGCGCCACGTCGCTTATCGAGGAAGCCATGCTGCTCGCCAACGAGTGCGTTGCAGAGTGGCTGGCAGACCGTGATATCGAGGCCTGCTATCGCGTGCATGAGGATCCGAGCCCCGATAGCCTGCACGGTGCCGCCGTTGCGCTGGCGCAGCTAGGCATCATCGACGATCGCCGTGCTGCCGGTATTGCCCTGGGGAGCCCCGATGAGCTGCAGGCTGCAGTCGATGCTGCCGCCGGTACGGCCAACGCACCGCTCGTCAACACGCTGCTTCTGCGCAGCATGCAGCGCGCGCTGTACAAGCCGCGCAACGAGGGCCACTTTGCGCTCGCCGCGCCGTGCTACTGTCACTTTACGAGTCCCATCCGTCGCTACCCCGATCTGGTGGTGCACCGCGTGCTCAAACTGCAGTTGGCCTATGAGCGGCTCGGCGGCAAGGACGCCTTGGTCCGTACGTCGCGGCTGATCGGCAAGGGGCGCGAGTCGCTGCCGCGCATTCTGCCGCAGATCTGCCGCGCATGCAGCGATGCCGAGCGCGCGGCAGATGCCGCCAGCCATGCGACGCAAAAGATCAAGATTGCCCAGTACTATGAGGACCGTCTGGGCGAGCGCTATGCCGGAACCGTCTCGTGGGTTAGCAGCATGGGCCTCTTTGTGCGCTTGGACCTAACGCAGGTCGAAGGCTTGGTTTCGATCAAGAGCCTGGGCAACGAGTGGTTCGAGTTCGACGAGGACGCGCTTACGCTGACGGGCGCCGACACGGGCACCCGTTACGAGCTGGGGCAGCGCGTGATTATCGAGGTCTCGCGCGTCAATACCACGCGTGGGCACTTGGACTTTAAGCTTATCCATTAGCCAAATCCCGACTGATGGTGGGGGAGCGGAGGGCGGCCTTTCGGGACCGCCCTCCGCATTTGAATCGTGGCTACCTTGCCGTCTGCTCGGCCGTCCGCTTACCTGCTATTTGAGAGGTAAAACCTACCAAAATAAACCTGTCCCTTTTTGGCAGGTTTACAAGAAAGCGGGGATGAGATGGCGACGGTGTACGGTTATGCGCGCGTGAGTTCGCGCGATCAGAACCTTAATCGGCAGCTGGATGCGCTGGGCGCCTATGGCGTGGGCTCGGCGAATATTTATGCCGACCATGCGAGCGGCAAGGACTTCGATCGACCGCGTTATCGCGAGCTGCTGCACGTCCTGGGAGACGGGGACGTGCTGGTGGTGCTTTCTATCGACCGACTTGGCCGTAATTACTCCGAGATTCTTGAGGAATGGCGACGCATTACCAAGGAGCTCGGGGTTGCCATTGTGGTGTTGGACATGCCATTGCTTGACACGCGCGCTAGGGCCAGCGGCGCGCCGGATGTGACCAACGTCCTGATTGCCGATATTGTGCTGCAACTGCTGAGCTACGTGGCGCAGGTGGAGCGCGAGAATATCCATCGGCGCCAAGCGGAGGGAATTGCAGCGGCGCGGGCGCGAGGGGTCCGTTTCGGTCGACCTCGCAAGCCGTGCCCTCCTCAGTTTGAGCTGGTACGCGATAGCTATGAGGCAGGCGATATTACCCGCAGCCAGGCAGCAAAGTGCCTGGGCGTGTGCGTGGGGACGTTCGATCGCTGGATGCGCGAGGCGGGGTAGGGGTTTGCGTCGCTTTGTCGCTTCCTGTTGCGATTCAAATTTTGATACGGTGACGATGCCATTTGGGGCTACACTCGCTGATATTCAAAAAAGGAGGTTGGCCCTTGGCGCGCGTAAAACAAATAATCGGATGGACCGCGGTCGTTCTGTTCGCTGCAACGCTGGCGGGCATCTGGGCGCTGACGGAGCAAAATGCGATGGAGACGTCGTTGCTGAGCGAGTCCACCGCGCGTGTGGTGGAGGGCCAGGCTACGGGCGTTCAGGCTGTCGATGCCACGGGTGAAGCCCAGACGGAGAACGGAATGACCGGGGGCACCGATTCGGCTGCCTCGAATGTCCGGTCTGGCCGACTTGCTTCCATTCGCATGTGGGTGGGCGCTAACGTCCGTCGCGTTGCCCATACCGTAGAGTTTTTCTTCGTCGGATTGTTCGCCTCGGTGGTCGTGGTTTGCTTTTCCAGGCGTCCGTGGAGCGTATGCTCCCGTTGCGTGCCCGTATTGCTCTTTTGCGCCGCCTGCTCCGTTGGCGATCAGGTACATAAGATCTTTGTTCCCGGCAGGCATTTCGACGTTATCGATTTAGGATTCGATGCTGCGGGCTATGTCACCGCCATGCTGTTGGTATTGCTGGCAGCGGCGTTGGTGCGCCATGCGACTCGGCCGATCGGCGCCCATGCGAGGCGCTAGCCGGTAACAAACCCGTTTCTGATAATGCGACCTTGTTGAATTATTTTGCGTCGCGCGTATTTCCGAGCGGTCGGATTTGAGGGGCGAGCGGTAGAACGCTCGCCCTTTGTGCGCCACGATGCGGCTCAATGTACCGCAAAAGCTGTTTGTATCCGGTACGAATCGTTCGTTGGTCTTTAATTCTTCTCAACGGAGGTGTTTGAGATGGCAAACGGATTGCTTTTGCGGCTTCGCGAGCGTGAGCTCAGCGCGAGCCCGGCGGAACGCAATGTCATCGCATATGTAAGCGCTCATCCGCACGAGGTGGTCGGGCTGTCCGTCCGCGGTCTTGCCGATGTCACGTTCTCCTCGCCCTCGAGCATTTTGCGCTTTTGCAAGCGTTTGGGTTTTGCGGGCTACAAGGAGTTCCAGCGCGAACTGATTGCCGAGCTGGCGCTCTTAGGTGACAAGAAAGACGTAGCCCTCGAGGACATCTCCATGGATGACAGCGTCGAACGTATCGTGGGGAAGGTGATGAAAAGCAACGTGCGTACGATCGAGGCGACGGCGCGAACGCTCGATTACACCGTCTTGGAGCGATGCGCGGCCCGTCTTAAGCGGGCACGCGCGGTCAATCTGTTCGGTATTGGTGCCTCTCGTTTGGTCGCGCACGACCTGGCGCAAAAGCTCATGCGTGTCGACAAAGAGTGCCATCTGTACGACGACTGGCATGATCAGCTCTTATGTGCCAAGAACATGCATGAGGGCGATATGGCAATCGCCTTTAGCTACTCGGGCTTGACCCAAGAGGTGCTGGACTGCACCGCCGAGGCTCAACGTCACAACTGTCCCGTTGTGGCCGTTACCAAAGTAGATGGATCATCCAAGCTTGCCACCATGGCCGATGCCGTGCTCGGCGTCGCTGCGAGTGAACCCTTGGTCCGCAGCGGTGCCATGGCTTCGCGTATGGCCCAGCTTATGGTTGTCGATGCCCTGTACGCTGCTTACGTTGCCAGCGACTACGAACGGGCGATGCATGTCATTAAGCAAAACTACATCGAGAAACAGGAAAGATGAGGTGAATGAAATGCTCGATTTAACAAAATTCACGACCGAACAGCGTAACCAAAGGTCAATGGACCTCGATACGATGACATCGCTGCAAATCGTCACGACGATGAACGATGAGGATCTTCGTGCCGTCCAGTCGGTCACGAAAGTGTTGCCCCAGGTTGCCACGGCAATCGACTGGGCTGCTGAGACACTCGAGCGCGGCGGGCGCGTCTTTTACATGGGAGCAGGCACCAGCGGTCGTCTGGGCGTACTCGACGCTTCGGAGTGTCCGCCCACGTTTGGCGTATCGCCCGATCTGGTCGTCGGGCTCATTGCCGGGGGCGAGACGGCGTTTATCAAGGCTGTCGAAGGTGCCGAAGACAGCGAGGAGCTTGGCGCGAGCGACCTGCGGGAGCGTGGACTCTCGGACAAGGATCTTGTCGTTGGCCTGGCGGCAAGCGGTCGTACTCCCTATGTGGTGGGCGGCCTTGTGTACGCCAAGGCAACTGGGTGCAAGACCATTGCAATTGCCTGTAACCAAGGGTCGAAGATCGGGGAGAGCGCAGATCTTGCCATTGAGCCCGTGCCCGGTCCCGAGGTGCTGACCGGCTCAACGAGGCTCAAGGCGGGAACGGTCCAGAAGCTCATTCTCAACATGATTTCGACCGGTGCCATGGTCAAGATCGGCAAGGTATACCAAAACCTGATGGTCGATGTGCAGCAGACGAACGAGAAGTTGGTGGTGCGCGGCCAGAACATCGTGATGGAGGCGACCGGCTGCACGCGCGAGCGCGCTGTTCAGGCGCTTGCAGATGCCGGCGGCCACGTAAAAACCGCTATTGTCTCGGTACTGCTGGACTGCGATGCCGAGCAGGCTGCGGTAGCTCTTGAGCGGGCGCGAGGCCATGTCCGTGCTGCGGTGAGTGGCCATGAGAAGAGCAATGCCGATGCTCAATAGGTGCGCGGCGTGAGCTGATATGACATCCAGACGAGATACCCAATACAAGGAGGAGTTATGACGAACAAAGAGCTGGCCCAAAAGCTGTTGGACCTTTTGGGCGGTAAAGACAACGTGCTCGCAAACGCGGCGTGCATGACGCGCCTGCGCGTGACCGTCAAAGACACGGGCAATGTCGACACGGAGGGTATTAAGGCACTCGACGGCGTGATGGGCCTGGTCGAGGACGACACGATGCAGATCGTGCTGGGTCCGGGCAAGGTGAATAAGGTGCTCGAGGAGTTCTCCAAGCTCACCGGCCTTGCGAAAGGCGTTGCCGACGAGAGCGTGGTTGACGCTGCGGCCACAAACAAGGCCGCGCAGAAGGCCAAGTACGAGTCCAAGCCGGTTCAGGCCTTCCTCAAGAAGATTTCCAATGTCTTCGTCGCCCTGCTTCCCGGCATCATTGCGGCTGGCCTCATCAACGGTATCTGCAACGTCATTAACGTCTCGACGGCAGGAGCACTTGCAGGCGAGTGGTGGTACCAGGGCATTCGTTCCATGGGCTGGGCCCTGTTTGCCTATCTGCCTATCTTGGTGGGCTATAACGCGGCACGTGAGTTTGGTGGTTCCGCTGCGCTGGGCGGCATCGCCGGCATGATGTGCATCGCCAACAGTGCCATGCCCCTGCTTGCGCCTGGCGCGGCTGATCCTGCCACTGCCATTCTGCTGCCGCTCACCAATGCGCAGTACAACCCCGCAGCGGGCGGCATGATCGCGGCTCTCATCGCTGGCGCATTTTTTGCCTGGATGGAGCGTCAGATTCGCAAGGTTATGCCCAACGCACTCGACACGTTCTTGTCCCCGCTGCTGGTGCTCATCATCGGCGCCTTTGCTCTGATGCTCGTCATCCAGCCGGTTGGCGCATGGCTGACGACTGCCATCTTTAGCGTTTTGACCTTTATCTTCGAGAAGCTGGGCGTCCTGGGCGGCTATATCCTGTCGGCAGGCTTCTTGCCGCTGGTGTCCGTCGGCCTGCATCAAGCGCTCACGCCGATCCACGCTATGCTCAACGATCCCGACGGCGCTACCAAGGGTATCAATTACCTGCTTCCCATCCTTATGATGGCTGGCGGCGGCCAGGTCGGTGCCGGTTTGGCGCTGTACTTTAAGACCAAGAACGCCAAGCTCAAGAAGTACGTCGCAGAGTCCATTCCCGTTGGAATCCTGGGTGTGGGCGAGCCTCTGATGTATGCTGTTACGCTGCCGCTCGTTCGTCCGTTTGTGACGGCCTGCCTGGGTGCCGGATTTGGCGGCGCGCTCGCGGCGCTGCTTCACATCGGCACGGTTTCTCAGGGCGTTTCCGGTCTGTTTGGCCTGCTGATCGTTGTTCCTGGCCAGCAACTCGGCTACGTTGCCGCTATGCTGCTTGCCTATGCCGCCGGCTTTGTCCTGACGTGGTTCTTTGGCGTCGACGAGCAGAAGATCAACGAGTTCTTTGGCGAGTAGTTTGATATCGCGAGCCGTGTTGCTCGGGGCTCGCGGCGCGCGGCAGATTTCTTGATGCTATGGTTGTGCCGGCGGGGCTAACTGCTCCGCCGGCCTTTTTTAAAGGAGCGTTGAAGCGTGAAGACGGGTATTTCGATTTATCTTTCCAGCCCTCTGCAGGATATTGAGCGGACGATTGAGCGCGGTGCCGCGGCGGGTGCGCGCTATGCGTTCACCTCGCTGCATATTCCCGAGGATGGGGGAGCGGCGTATGCAGATAAAGTCCGTCATGTTCTGTCGCTGCTTTCCGCCCGCGGCATTGCGCTCATTGCCGATGTGGGGCCTCGCACGTGCGATTTGCTCGGGCTTGAGCGCATCGAGGACCTGCGCGATCTGGGATTGGAATACCTTCGTTTGGACTATGGCTTTAGCGCCCAGCGGGTCGCGGAGCTGTCCGGTGTATTTCGCATTGTGGTCAATGCATCGACGGTGAGTTCTGATGAAATCGCATCGTGGCGTGAAGCCGGCGCCGATGTGACTCGTTTTGCCGCCTGCCACAATTTTTACCCCAAGCCTTATACCGGTTTAGCTCTGGAGGACATTGCTCGGACGAATCTTCGTCTTGCGGCGCTTGGATTCGAAATCATGGCTTTTGTGCCGGGTGATGCTAACGTTCGCGGGCCGGTATTCGAGGGACTGCCGACGGTCGAGGCGCAGCGCGGTCGCGCGTCAAAGGTTGCTCTCAATATGCTTGAGCTTGCACATGGCGCCGATTGCGACATTGTGTTGGTCGGCGACCCCGATCTATCCGATGCGGGCTGGGCGCAGTTTGCTCAAGTTTCCGCCGGATACGTGGATTTGCAATGCGAGCTTGAGCCCGGTTATGCCTATGTGCGCGGGCAGATTCATCACGACCGGCCCGACTCGAGTGTCCTCATCTTTAGGTCTCAGGAGTCACGTACGAAGCTTAAGCCGGATTCCGTGCCGACGGATGCCGGAGCCGGCCTGCCGCGAAAGGCGGGGTCGATCGCTGTGAGTAATAGCGGATATGGGCGCTACGAAGGCGAGCTTGAGATTGCGCGGGTCGATCTTCCCGGTGACGAGCGCATGAACGTTGCGGGCCATATCACGCCCGAGGCAATGGAGCTGTTGCCGTTCATCAAACGCGGATTCGGGGTACGGTTCGTTTAGCGTGTGACCCGTGGGCTACAATTGCCTCATCATGCGAAGGCGCCTCGTATGGTGTGTACCTGCGTTGGCCGATCTACATTCGGAGGATTCCCATGACCGTACTGTTTGTTGAATATCCCAAATGCTCGACGTGTAAAAAGGCCAAGGCCTGGTTGGACGAACATGGGGTTGAGTATATCGACCGCGATATCGTTACGGACAATCCCACGGCCGATGAACTTGCGACCTGGATTGCTCGTTCGGGGCTGCCGGTGCGACGCTTCTTTAACTCGTCGGGCATGAAATATCGAGAGCTGGGCCTGAAGGCTCGCCTGGATGCAGGTATGACGGACCAGGAATGCTGCGAGCTGCTGGCGACTGACGGCATGCTTGTTAAGCGTCCGCTACTGGTGGGCGATGACTTTGCGATTCCTGGCTTCAAAGAAGCGGCTTGGACCGAGGCGTTGCTGTAGCGGCTGCGGAAAGTGCGACCCGGAATTCGCTTCCAGAATGGGATGCACTTTCCCAAAGTGGCCGGTTGCGGAAAGCACGTCCCATTCGGAGCTTCGATTGTGGGACACGGTTTCCGGTTGAGGGCTCGACGGGAAAGTGGGGACCAGTTCGAGCTTGAAATCTGGGACGCACTTTCCGCCGGCGGGCCTGCCCCAGTCAGTCCGCCAACTGTGCCCATTCGTGCGGATCGTAGACTTTTACGTGCTTGTTGGGCTTGCCACTCCAGTACTCCTCGTCCATAAAGGGCAGATATGCCTGAACGCCAGGGCAGATAAAGGGAATCCGCTGCTGTTGCAGTCGCTCGCGCTGACGCTGTTCCAGGTGCGCCTCGGATATGACGGTCGGCATGCCGGACAGCTCGACGAGACTTGCCTGGATTCGCTTAAGGTCGGGTAGTCCCGCGTGCCATGACATCCGCATGATCAAAAAGGATGCACGGCGGTATTTTGCCTGCACCACAGTAATGGCGGGGCGTAACGTGGGGTGAATTTTGTCCCGTTCGGGCCAAAGGTCGGCAGTGATCTCGAGGCCCAGGGTCTCCCATAGGTAATCAAGCTCTTCGTCCATGGCGCCTCGATATCTACGCGATCATTGATACTTCGATTGTGTTGCCTGGTGCTATCGTTTTCGCGGTAGAATCTGCCAACGGTTGACGGCTACCGCTCGCGGCGTTTTGCCCCTCGTGTACAGCGGTCGGCTTCACAGGTCCTTCACGGGTTGGACTAAATTAGGCCAATTTGACTGAATTTCAAAAAAGTCAAAATTGGGGCTTGCGTCACGGCGAGACTTCCCGTATATTTCTTTCTTGCGCAAAGGCACAGCCGAGCGCAGCGATGCAGTCATTGGGATGTCGTCTAATGGCAGGACAGCGGATTCTGGTTCCGTCAATGGGGGTTCGACTCCCTCCATCCCAGCCATTGCATTTGCTTCATATGGCCCGTTCGTCTAGCGGTTTAGGACGCCGCCCTCTCAAGGCGGAGATCACCAGTTCGAATCTGGTACGGGCTACCAAAATTGAACGCCCGGGCCTCGTAAGAGACCCGGGTTTTGTGTATTGACCGTATGTACGGCGCCTGCCGTGTTTCGCTCAGATCGAGGAGTAGCCATGGATCTGCCCATCAGCTTGCAAGACATCACGTATGCCGAGAACTATCTGGCGCAGGGCGACCTGGCTACGGCGACGCCGCTGCTGGAGCGTCTGGTGGAGCTCGCCGAGGAGTATATCGACGCTGAGTGCAAGACGGAGGAGAAGCGTCAATACTTTAGCTTCGATAGCAAGTTTGAGCGCTTGGCCTATCGCCGCGTGGAGAAGGATCCGCGCGAGCTCGTGCAGGTCGAGGTGCCGTTTGACCGCCTGTACTCTGATATGGCGTTTGCCTACATTCGCCAGCAGGATTATGTGAGCGCTCGTAATGCCCTGATGCAGGCTGTGCGTTGGGACCCCATGAACTGCAACTATCGCTTGGATTTGGCCGAGCTGTTCCGCGCACTCGAGGACAAGCAGGAATGGGCATCGCTCTCGTTCTCGGTGCTGGAGCGTGCAAGCGATGGCAAGTGCGCCGCCCGCGCTTACGCCAATCTAGGCCAGTACTTCTTGGAGCCCGAGACCGAGAACGTTTCGGCTGCCGTGGGCTGCGCGCGTCTGGCGCTGCGCCTGGCGCCCAACGATGCGCATACGACGCGCCTGCTCAACAAGATCCATACCACCTATCCGGATGCCGCCGATGAGAGCGACGACCACGTGATGGGTGAACTGGCCCTGCAAGGCGTGCCGACCTCGCCTTCGGCCGAGATTGCCATCTGCCTGATTATGTGCGCGACCGATGCTGCAAGCGACGGCGACAAGCAGGAGGCGACGCGCCTGACGGTACGTGCTCGCGACTTGGTGGGCGAGGAGGCCTGCGCGGCGATTATCAAACTGGTGCGCGAGAGCGATGCCGAGCTCAATGCCGAGCGCAAGGCAAAGCGCGAGACTGCGGGCTCAAACGCCGATGGAGCCAAGGAGGCCGGCGATGCCCAGTAAGCGCGAGCGCAAACTCATTTCCAAGAATCGCTCGGCACATCACGAGTACTTTATCGATGAGACGTTTGAGTGCGGTATTGAGCTGAGCGGCACCGAGGTCAAGTCGATTCGCGAGCGCGCCTGTCAGATCACTGACACTTTTGCGCTGATTCGTGGCGGCGAGTGCTGGCTCGTCGGACTGCATATCCACCCTTATAGCCATGGTGGCGTGTGGAATCGCGATCCCGACCGTCGGCGTCGTCTGCTGCTGCACCGCAAGGAGATCGACTTTCTTGACGGCAAGCTTCGCAACCGTGGTTATGCGCTGGTTCCGTTGGAGCTCTACTTTAATACCGACGGCCGCGTAAAGCTGCTGCTGGGTCTGGGTCGCGGCAAGAAGCTCTACGACAAGCGCGAGGACATGGCCAAGCGTGATGTCCAACGCGAGATCGACCGCGCCCTCAAAGAGCGCAACCGCTAGGCACTCTGTATAAGTTGCGGTGGAATACGGACTGTTTTGCCTGTTTGAGGGGCTATTCAGTCCCTATTTCACCGCAACTGCGGGTGTCTCATCTTTCTTACTGCTCTGACACATATGTCTCAAAGGCGGCGTCCGTTATGGGTGCCGCCTTTTTTGTGGGTACATACATCCATGAGGTTCCAACCCGAGCTAGGGGAGTGATCGTTATGGACAAAACTGCGTTCTTTACCATGCCGAGTGGCCTGTACGTGGTGAGCGCTGCGGCGGACGGGCTGCGTGCCGGCTGCGTTATCAACACAGCGGTGCAGGTGACATCCGCCCCGCCGCGCATCTTGATTGCCGTGAACAAGGAAAATGTCACGTCCGGCGTAATCGCATCGGCTAAGGC
>CABUWD010000049.1 GCA_902495155.1 uncultured Collinsella sp. | reverse complement strand
GCCGCCTGCGGGTTCTGCATGGGACCGAGGTCGCGCATGAGCTGCGCGGTAGCCTTGGTAATGAAGGCGCCCTCGCGACCGAACTTCTCGGCATACGTCACGCCGTGGTAGCTCTCGTCGGGCGTGGTGAGACCCGGGAACTTGTCCGCATGAGACATCCAGTCAAACTGGCCGTGGTCGACAATCACGCCACCCAGATAGGCCGCATGGCCATCCATGTACTTAGTGGTGGAGTGCGTGACGATGTCGGCGCCCCACTCAAAGGGACGGCACATCACGGGCGTCGGGAAGGTGTTGTCGACCATCAGCGGCACGCCGTGGTCGTGCGCGGCCTTGGCAAAGCGCTCAATATCGAGCACGGCAAGGGCGGGGTTGGCGATCGTCTCGCCAAAGACGAGCTTAGTATTGGGCTCAAAGGCTGCCTCGAGCTCCTCGTCGGAGCAGTCGGGGGCAACGAACGTGCAGGTCAGACCCATGCGCTCCATGGTATGGGCGAGCAGGTTGTAGGTACCGCCGTAGATGGCAGAGCTCGCGACCACGTGATCGCCGGCACCGGCCACGTTAAAGATCGCGAGGAAGTTCGCAGCCATGCCCGAACTCGTGAGCATCGCGGCAGTGCCGCCCTCCATCTCGCAGATCTTGGCGGCAACCAAATCGCACGTGGGGTTCTGCAGACGGCTATAGAAGTAGCCCGACTCCTCCAGGTCAAACAGCTTGCCCATGTGCTCGGACGTGTCGTACTTCCACGTGGTGGACTGGTAGATGGGCACCTGACGCGGCTCGGCATCGCCCGGGCGATAGCCGCCCTGAACACATGTAGTACCGATAGTCTGCTCGCTCATATCTAGCTCCCTTGCCTGGGTTTTAGTTTTATTCGGTTCACGATACCGCTACCCCGCACCCCTCTCAACGCATCCACAAGGTAGGTTATGTGACTAATTGATCAGGGGTATTTATCTCAAGCCTTGGGCATTTGCTCGATAGATAAAATGAGGCATACATGAAGCTCTCGATGATTACACGCACCGTCACGGGTACCATAGGCGGGTACACCGTGACCAAGGAGACAACGATGAAGCAAATCGATACGGCCCAGCTCGACATCACCGCCTGTCAGGCTCAAGCTGCCGAATATCACGCCCGTGGCTTTAACTGCGCCCAGGCCGTCGCCTGCACACTCGCGCCTGCCGTCGGACTCGACCCCCAGGTCGCTTTTACCCTCACCGAGGGCTTTGGCGCCGGCATGGGCGGCATGACCGAAACTTGCGGCGCCATCTCGGGCGCCGTGGCCATCATGGGCTTTGTAATGAGCGACGGCATGGAAAACCCCAAGACCAAGGGCCAGACCTACAAGCTGTCGCGCGAGATCGCCAAGCGTTTTGGCGAGAAGAACACGACGACCGTCTGCGGCACGCTCAAGGGCATCGGATCGGACAAGGGTCCACTCCGCAGCTGCCCCGGCTGCATCGACGATGCCGTCGCGATCGCCTGTGATGTGCTAAAGCAGCTCGCCGAGTAAACGGCAGCAACAGAAAACGACGGCCGGCGCGCTTGGGATTCATCCAAAAGCACGCCGGCCGTCGCCGTTTGAACTCGGCAAATTCGGGAGCGCCGACCTCGATCTCCTCGCGCCCCGCCATAAGCTCACGCATCTTAGCGCAAAACGGCTCCTGCTCCCCCGCTTTAAACACCAAATGAAGTGTCACGGCATCCGCGTAATCGGTATCCGAAACCTTGGCGCCCGAATCCTGCGCCAAACGAAGCACCTGCTCATACTGCGGATAGGCCACATGCACGTCAACCGGCACGACACTCGTCATCTCGACGATCTGCCCGGCCTCCTGAGCCGCGGCCACCGCCGCCTGCGTTGCCGCAGTATAGGCGCGCACCAAGCCACCAGGCCCCAACAGCGTGCCACCAAAATAGCGCGTCACTACGCAGCAAACATTTTTGAGCTCCGCGCCGCGCAGCACCTCGAGCGTCGGCATACCGCTCGTGCGGCTCGGCTCACCATCATCGCTCTGGCGCTCGCGTCCATCGACCAAAATCCACGCGGGAACATTGTGTCGAGCGTCGTAATGACGCTTGCGAACCATCTCGATAAAGGCATTCGCCTCATCCTCGGACTCAATATGGACCAGCTGGGCAATAAACCGACTCTTGCGGTCCACAAACTCGCCCGAAGCCTCAATATTCGATTGCAGAGTAAAATAGCTGTCCAACAAAGCCCCTCAACAACAAGCAAAGCAACAAACAGCCTCAATAATACGGCAAAGGCCGTACCGATAATCCCGGTAAATAGAACGGCAACGCCAATGACCAGGCAAAAACAGCGAGATGCCAAGAACAGAACCGCCGATGATTCCGTCAACGAAAGCGAGAACCCGTCAGCGCGAGCAAGGTACCTTGAAAGACGAGGGCATTGACCTTATGGTCATGCCCGAAGGCTTGAAAGGCAGATTGCCGCGCTGACGGGTTCGCAGCGTCAACAAAGTGCCGAGTGGGCTTGTAAGCCGGGTTCTGTCGTGAACGGTCATTTATCTTGTCTGCACGTTACCGTGCAGCTCCACGCACGCTACCCGAACGCGGACCGGGCCGGCCCATAGCGTTCCTATTCGCGCTTGCTCCGGATGGGGCTTGCCAAGCCGCCGTGTTGCCACGACGCTGGTGGTCTCTTACACCACCGTTTCAGCTTTTCCCTTTACGCCTTGCGGCGCAGGTGGGAGTCTTCTTTTCTGCGGCGCTTTCCGTCGGATCACTCCGCCCGGCCGTTAGCCGGCATCCCGCCCTCTGGAGCCCGGACTTTCCTCACGCGTGCCGCAAGCAGCACATCGCGCGACCGTCTGGCCCACTCAGCAGTGCAAGAGTGTAGCACACCGTTGTCACAGGCAATGGCACAACACAAGCGTTCGACACGATAAACCAAGAACCACGCTATGCAGTACAATAGTATCGTCGATGGGCAACGTCGTCAGTCGAGACGCGACCGCGCTCCGCACCCCTCCGTCTACTCGGTGCGTTCCCGCCTCCTCCCCGAGGCGGGATGTCGGCATTTTTCATGCACCAACAACCCAATAGCCCGTGAACAGCCTAGGCGGCATTGCACACGGGCGGCATCGCGCACCTCAGCAACAAATGCAAAAAGGGACCCGTCCATTGCGGACGGATCCCTTAAAACAAGTGATCGTCAAACCGATTTACTCGGCGTCGGTCTCCTCGTCCTTCTTCTCGGAAGGCAGCGGGGTAACCTCGATCTCGACGCCCAGAGTCTCAGCAGCAGACTTCATGGACAGGGAGATACGACGACGGTCGAGGTCGATCTCCATGACCTTGACCTGAACCTTGTCGCCCACGTGGGTGACCTGAGAAGGCTGATCGACGTGCTTGTTGGCCATCTCGGAGATGTGGACCAGGCCCTCGATGCCCTCGCCCAGGTCGACGAAAGCGCCGAACGGGACAAGCTTGGTCACAGTGCCCTCGACGATAGCGCCGACGGGGTACTTCTTGACCAGTGCGCGCCACGGATCCTCGGTGGTCTGCTTGAGACCCAGGGAGATGCGCTCGCGGTTGAGATCGACGTCGAGAACCTCGACCTCGACCTCCTGGCCGACCTTGACAACCTCGGAAGGATGGTTGACGTGGTTCCAGGAGAGCTCGGAGATGTGGATGAGGCCGTCGATACCGCCGAGGTCGACGAAGGCGCCGAAGTCGACGATGGAGGAAACGGTGCCCTGGAGACGCATGCCAGACTTGAGCTTGGACAGGATCTCGGAGCGCTCGGCCTTACGGGACTCCTCGAGCACGACGCGACGGGAGAGGACGACGTTGTTGCGGTTGCGGTCCATCTCGATGACGCGGGCCTCGATGCGGGTGCCCATGTAGGAGGTGAGGTCCTTGACACGACGGAGGTCGACGAGGGAAGCGGGCAGGAAGCCACGCAGGCCGATGTCGAGGATCAGGCCGCCCTTGACAACCTCGATAACCTCGCCCTCGACGTTCTCGCCGGAGTTGAACTTCTCCTCGATGCGGTTCCAAGCACGCTCGTACTCGGCACGCTTCTTGGACAGGACCAGACGACCGTCCTTGTCCTCCTTCTGGAGAACCAGAGCCTCGATGGGATCACCGAGTGCAACGATGTCTGCAGGGTTAGCGTCCTTGCGGATGGACAGCTCGCGGACCGGGATAACGCCCTCGGACTTGAATCCGATGTCAACGAGCACCTCGTCATGCTCGATCTTAACGACAGTGCCGTTAACGAGATCGCCCTCATCAAAGTCGGTAATCGTACCGTCGATGAGGTTGTTCATCTCCTCCTCATTGACATCGTCAAGAGAGAAAATGGACGAGTTCTGAATCTCACTCAAAGGTGGACCCCTTTCGAACTACGGGGCCCCGATTGCTAGGACCTACAGAAGGGTGCGACAAGCACACAACGTTTAGGAACACTCGGGAGCCGACAGATACTAATGTGACGCTTATGCAATCACGTTCGTATAGGTTACGGGGAAATGAGTTCGATTTCAAGCGTGAACTGCGATTTTTTACTCGTGTGGAGACTTTTTCGTAATCTTATGGACAGCCGCCTCCACAACTTGACGATAAGCAGTTTGCCCATACGCCTTTGAGGTAAAGTATCCGGAGCCAACGATTCTGGAACGATTTTTCGAGAAAGGTGCCCGCGTGCTCAAAGCAGTCGTTTTCGATATGGACGAAACGCTTCTTAGCATCAACCTCAACGCGTTCATCCTTCGCTATTTTAAGGATGTCTCGTCGATGCTCGCGGATATCGGTCGCCGCAGCCACGGTGGCACGATGGCACGCCTCGGCACCATCTTGGTCGACCTCAACGCCAATCGCCGAAGCGGCACGGATAATCGCACCAATCTGGAGTTCTACCAAGAAGAGGTTGAGCGCCGGTGCGGCATTTGCCTCTCGGACCCACTTATCTACGAGGCGTTTACCTACTACGACCGCGAAGTTCTTCCGTACAAGAACGACGATGTCATCAACGCCCACGCCATGCCGGGCGCACACGCCGCGCTTCAGGCCGTACAGGATGCAGGACTGCGTTGCGCGCTCTTTACCAATCCCAGTTTTCCGCAGGGGGCCATCGAGTGCCGCATGAGTTGGGGCGATCTGGCCGACGCCCCCTTTGAGCTCGTCACGCACATGGGAAACACCACCCGCTGCAAGCCCGATGCCACCTACTATCTAGAGCAGCTTCAGGTGATGGGGCTCGAGCCGCACGAGGTTCTTATGGTGGGCAACGATCCCAAACGCGACTTCCCCAGCCCCGCCTGTGGCATTCAGACTGCCTATGTGGGCCAAGGCAAGCCCAGCCGAGCCACCTGGCGCGGAACCATGGAAGACTTCGCCCGCGACTTCAACGCCGTAATCGAAGCCTTCTACGAGCAACAAGTAGCCGACGAACTGTCGTAGGCAACAGAACCTCTAGCGCAGTTGCGGTGATATAGTTCCTGTTTGCCCCTCATCCGGGTAATTTTAGGAACTATCTCACCGCAACTTAATATCTAGCAGACCTGGGTTTTGCCGATCATGATGTTTAGGATCTCGATGTCGGTGTCCTTCATGCCCACACGGCCTACATAGCCCATGCTGGCGATCGTCTGCTCGACGGTATCCTGGATCAGGCCCTCGCCGGCACGGAAGCCGCGGCCCTGCATGGCCATATCGTGGCCCAGAATCGCAGCATCGACGGCAGCGGAAATCTTGGCGTCACAGCTTGCCTTGGCGCCATCGCACACGATGCCGCCCACGTTACCGAGCGTGTTCGAAACCGTCGCGCCAATCTGCTCGCGCGTGCCACCGCACAGCCAGGTAATCGCGGCACCGGCACCGCATGCGGCGCAAATAGCACCGCAAAACGCCGAGAGCGCACCAATATAGCTCTTGATATGCACGGCGATCAGATCGGACAGCATCACGGCACGAACCAGGCGTTCATGGTCGCAGCGCAGGTACTCGGCATACTCCATAACAGGCAGCGCGCAAGTAATGCCCTGATTGCCCGAGCCGCACACAATGGCGACCGGCAGCGCGCAGCCGTTCATGCGGGCATCGGACCCGGCGGCTGCACGGGCGCGGGCACGGCAGGCGACGTCATCGGCACGTGCGCCCAGCAGTGTGCGGCCCACCTCGGCACCCCAAGCGTGCGCCAGGCCCTCGGCGCTAATCGCACCGTTCAGCTCAATCTGACGCTCAACGGCAGCGCGGGCGTCATCAATGTCGCCGTCCTCGATAAAGTCGATGATGGACTCAATTGACATGGGTGTGTCGGCGCTATCTGCCGCACGCTCGGCCACGACGCGCTCTGCGCAGGCGGCACACTCCCCCGCCGACTTGCCGCATACCGGAATACCGTCGAGCGTATGGCACGTGACATTGGTGTGGTGGTCGGTAATCTCGACGACCGCAGTATGGCCCCCGGCCGTGGCGGTCACCTTGATGTAGAGGTTGGGCACACCCTCGACAAGCGATACATCGCAGTAACCGGCATCGGCGAGAAGCTCGGTCACGCGAGCACGGTCTTCGTCGTCAACGCTCTCGAGCACCTCGAGCGCGCTCTTGGCGTCACCGCCCACGGCACCCAGCACGGCCGCCGCTTCAATACCGTGCATGCCGCCCGAGTTGGGCACGGTCACGCTCTTAACGTTCTTGATGATGTTGCCCGAGCAGGCAACATCCATATGATCGGGCTCGCAACCGAGCGTCTGGCTCGCCAGCGCCGCTGCATAGGCAACGGCAATGGGCTCGGTGCAGCCGAGCGCACAGACAAGCTCGCGGTTCAAGACATCGCAAAAAGCGGCATCGCGGATGGAATCGGTAGGCATAGGTATCTCCTGCTTACATAACGGACTGGGCTCTCAATAATAGTTAACTCTATTTATTTGATAACAATGCATCAAAAACCGCAACCCAAGTTCCGGCGGACGGCGTTCAAGCGCAAACTGACGGCATTCATTCATGAGAAGTAAGTCTTGTTGCATGCTAAAGCGTTTGATCAAAAAACGCCCGAGCGTTTACACAAAAGTCGCGCTATCATGCAGTCGAACGCGGTAAAACCTTTAGCAATTCCGCCGCACGGACCAGAGAGGAACCACTCATGAAGATTGGTATCGGCAACGACCATGCCGCCGTCGAGCTCAAGAACATCATCTCCGAGCACCTGAAGGAGCGCGGCTGTGAGGTCGTGAACTTTGGAACCGACACCTCCGAGAGCTTTGATTACCCCATCGCCGGCTACAAGGTGGGCAAGGCAGTAGCCAACGGCGACGTCGATCTGGGCATCCTGATCTGCGGCACAGGCGTCGGCATCAGCCTGGCCGCCAATAAGGTCGAGGGCGTTCGCGCCGTCGTGTGCTCCGAGCCCTTCAGCGCCAAGCTCTCCCGCATGCACAACAATACCAACGTGCTCGCCTTTGGTGCCCGTGTCGTGGGCTCCGAGCTCGCCATGATGATCGTCGACGAGTGGCTCGACGCCGAGTTTGAGGGCGGCCGTCACGAGCGTCGCGTCAACCTCCTCAATGAGATCGATCAGACTCGCGGCCTTAAGGTCGTCGACGAGGCCTAAACTACTCAGTACCACAAGCTAACAGCAGGGGCCCGCTCGGAACACATGTCCGAGCGGGCCCCTTCATAGATTTTGGAATAAAAAGGGTGGAATAAAAAGGGCGCCGCGGATGGAATTCCGCGGCGCCAAAGCCACACGCTAACAGCTTTAAGGAGTCAAAGCTGGTTTAGCCAAAGAAGCGCTTGATCTCGATCTCGGCGTTCTCCAGGCAGTCGGAGCCGTGGATCACGTTGGCGTTGACATCGACAGCGAAGTCGCCGCGGATGGTGCCAGGAGCAGCATCAAGCGGGTTGGTAGCGCCCATAAGGGTGCGCATCTTGGAAACAGCGGAGAGACCGGAAACGACCATCTTGACGACCGGACCGCTCGTCATAAAGTCGCAGAGACCGCCAAAGAAGGGCTTGTCGGCCAGATGGGCGTAGTGCTCCTCGACGGTAGCGCGCTCGAGCGTGGTCATCTCCATGCGCTCGATGACAAGGCCGCTGCGCTCAATGCGAGCAACGATCTCGCCAATCTTGCGATCGCGCACGGCGTCGGGCTTTATCATGATGAAGGTCTTCTCGATAGCCATAAGGTAGCCTTTCAAGTAGGTTCGCGCGTGCCCAAGTCCCATTCCGGCACCCGCCTGGACTGCATCGTAACAGAGTTTTAGCTGCAGTTAAACAAAAAGCTGTTTATTGAAACGCTGCAATTTATTAAAGCGCTCCATATGTGTCACTTCTGTTTCGAAGCCCGATAAGAGTACCATCCGACCGCTCATCAACCACATCGAACAGAGCAGGCGGTCGGTTGCCATCCGCGAACGTACCCCCTTCACAACCTGCCCAAAGGTCCTACAGAAGTTCTCGACAAGCCCCTCCCCCATAGCAACAAAATACGGGCGCCTACATCAGCAGGCGCCCGTCAAGCGAAAACGATTTATCAATAAATGGACAATACGTCTTCAGCCAAACCTCTACTTTGCCCCGTGACCCATCTCGACGACCTTGGTCAGCGATCCAAACACGCCCTCATCGGCCACGAGCTGCGCCTCAGCGCGCTGCAGCTGCACGGCAACGACGGCAGGAGCGGTGCCGCCCTCGGTCGTGCGCGCGGCGACAATCGACGGGATGTCGAGCGCCTCGGTAATGTCGCGTTCAAAGAGCGGGCTTGCCTCCTGGAACACCTCAAACGGCAGGTCCTCAAGATTACAGCCGCGTTTCTCGCACATCAGGACCAGATGCCCCACCACGGCATGCGCCTCGCGGAACGGCAGGCCACGCTTAGCCAGGTAATCGGCAACATCGGTGGCGGCAAGGTGCCCCACGCCGCACTCGCGCGCCATGGCATCCTCGTTGACGGTCCAGGTCGAAATCATACCGGCCATAACGGACAGGCACTGCATGAGCGTGTGAGCGGTATCAAGAGCGCCCTCCTTGTCCTCCTGCAAGTCCTTGTTATAAGCGAGCGGCAGGCCCTTCATGGTCACAAGCAGCTGCACCAGGTTGCCGTACACGCGACCGCTCTTGCCGCGGATAAGCTCGGCAAAGTCGGGATTCTTCTTCTGCGGCATGATAGACGAGCCGGTGGAGTAGGAGTCTGAAAGCGTGATAAAGCCAAATTCGGAGCTCGACCACAGCACGATCTCCTCGGAAAGACGCGACAGGTGCATAGCCATGACGGAGCCGGCGTAATGCAGATCGAGCAGGAAATCACGGTCGGAAACTGCATCGAGCGAGTTGGGAATCACGCCCGCAAAGCCAAGTTCAGCAGCCGTCATCTGGCGATCGAGCGGATAGCTCGTACCGGCAAGCGCGGCAGCACCCAGCGGGCAGTTGTCGGCGGCATCAAAGGCGGCCTTCAGGCGTGTAAAGTCGCGCGCGAACATCCAGGAATACGCCAGCAGATGATGCGACAGCAGCACGGGCTGAGCGTGCTGCATATGCGTGTAGCCCGGCAGAATCACCTTGTCGTACTTCTTGGCCGCATCCACCAGCACATGGCGCAGCTCAAGATTGGCCTCCATGAGCTCCTTGGCCAGCGCCTTGACACCCAGGCGCGTGTCGGTCGCCACCTGGTCGTTGCGCGAACGTCCGGTATGCAAGCGCTTGCCAGCCTCGCCGATGCGACGCGTCAGCTCGCTCTCGATGGACATATGAATGTCCTCATCGTTGATGTCGAAGGTAAAGTTGCCGGCATCGATATCCTGTTCGATTCCGGTCAGGCCCTCGGCAATCGCCTGCTCGTCCTCGACACTGATGATGCCCTGGGCCGCCAGCATCTTGGCATGCGCCTTAGAGCCGGCGATATCCTGCTTATAGAGATGTTTGTCGACCGGCAGCGACGCGCCAAACTCCTGCGTGACCTCGGCCACGCCCGCCTCAAAACGACCGCCCCAAAGAGCCATGGAACCGTCTCCTTTCTCCAAATACCAAAACAAGCGCCCAAAGCAATGCGCCATGTCGCTAAAGCGATTTACCAACCGCTAGTTTTACACATTCCCCACTGCGTACGGGGCCATGTAGCTAATTTGCAAAGAAGTGACGCACCATGCACTTGGCGCCCAACGTCTCCCTCCGGATGTTGCCCTGCGAACCGTCAATCCAAGCCTTCAGGCTCATAGGGACGTCCTCGACCTTTGCAGCATCGAGCTCGGGCGCGAGGGCAAGTAAAGCATGCACGACAGCATTGAACATAATGGATACTCCTCATATATATAGGCGCAGAGCCGCCAAATTGATAGAAGGAGCCCCGCCGGACAACCCCGGCGGGGCTCGGACTCAGCCGCAGTCGCGGCGTCATATATGCGGGCGGAACGTAGGGGCCACCGATGTTAAGAAGTGTCAGCAAGCATAACGAAAGGTAGGGACCCCGTGCGCCCGTTTTGTATCACGCGGATGGGCCGCGCGGATACCAAGGGAAGGAAAAGCCTTAGGCCTGGGCGGCGGCAGAGCTGGGACCCTGGACCTTTGCCCACGTCTTGAGCGACAGCGTATCGATCTCGATAAAGCCGGCGCTGGCCTTCTCGTCAAACGTGGTGTCGCGGTCGTAGGTAGCCAGACCGTAGTCGTAGAGGCTGAAGGGGCTCTTGCGGCCGACGACATGGCAGTTGCCCTTAAAGAACTTCAGGCGGACGGTGCCGGTCACGAACTTCTGGGTATCGGCCATAAAGGCGTCGAGCGCGTTCTTGAGCGGGCTGTACCACTGGCCGTTGTACACGGCGGTGGCCCAATCCTGCTCGAGCTTAATCTTAGTCTTGAGCAGGTCGCCCTCGACGCAAATGTCCTCGAGTGCCTTGTGGGCGGTGATAAGCGTCAGGGCACCGGGGACCTCGTAGCACTCGCGGCTTTTAAGGCCCACCAGACGATCCTCGACCAGGTCGAGGCGGCCAAAGCCGTTGTCGCCCGAAATCTTGTTGAGGGCGATAACAATCTCGGAGAGCTTCATCTTCTTGCCGTCGACGGCGACGGGCTTGCCGGCCTCAAACTCAATCTCGGTATACGTCGGGGTGTCGGGCGTGTCCTCGGGATTCTTGGTCATAACCCAGGCGTCGTCGAGCGGCTCGTTCCAGGGATCCTCCAGGTGACCGCACTCAATAGCACGACCCCACAGGTTGTCGTCGATGGAATAGGGGTTGTCGTTGGCACCCTCGGGAACCGGCACGTTGTGGGCGTGGGCATAGGCAACCTCGTCGGGACGGCACTTCAGGTCCCACTCGCGAACCGGGGCGATGACCTTAAGCTCGGGGTCGAGGGCCTTGACGGCAACCTCAAAACGGACCTGGTCGTTACCCTTGCCGGTGCAGCCGTGTGCGACGTAGGTCGCGCCAAACTCGTGAGCGACCTCGACAAGCTTCTTGGCGAGCAGCGGGCGGGACAGGGCGGAAAGCAGCGGGTACTTGTTCTCGTACATGGAGTTTGCGGCGATGGCCTTGGTCAGGAACTCATCGGAGAACTCGTCGCGCAGGTCGAGCACCTGGCAATCGAGAACGCCCAGGTCGAGCGCCTTCTGCTTCTTGGCATCCAGTCCGGTCTCTTCCTGGCCCACGTTGCCGCAGACACAAACGACATCGAGATTCTTCTCGTCCTGGAGCCACTTGACACATACGGATGTATCAAGACCACCGGAATATGCGAGAACGACTTTTTCCTTGCTCATGGCTGTTTCCTTTCGCCCTTGGTAGCTAGTTAGAACATCGGTCAGTTGCAAGTCATTTCAAGGTCACATACCGTGCAATATCAGGTTAAATAGCAAAAATCAGCACATACATGCCCTAGAAACATGCAGCAATGTCGTGCTAAAACCCAACGACCTCAAAATGACTCTGTTGAGGCAATTCGCCCCATGCGGACAGAGACGATTGTTATCGTCGTCGGGAAATTGCGCGCTGGCGTCGGATGGCATTGTCTACAGTAGTGATGATCTTTACGAACTGCATCTGCCTCTCCTTTCACCTATCGCCGGGCGCAATTCTAATATCGTAAACGGTACCTTTTCCTCGGTGAGCGGTTGTTTTGCCGTCTCCGTTTTCGATGGTCGCTATATTACGCTAAAGTGCCCGCAGCACAAGCGACAAATTCAAATTTCTGAAAAGTTTTTTCATTAGTTTGTGAATGGTGATGCAAACGCGCGCCAATCCTGCGAAAATACGCCTGACTACGAGTTGATGGTTATAACGTCTGAAACAATTTCGAAACGAAAGGCTCGCCTTTATGCAAACTTACGAATCGGACGCCAATATCGGAAACATTAAGCTCATCGCCGTCGACATGGACAAGACGCTACTGACCGACGAGCGCGTGCTGCCGCAAGGCCTCGACGAACGCCTGGACAAACTCGCCGAGGCTGGCATCGTGTTCTGCCCCGCTAGCGGACGTCCGGCCCCCAAGCTCGAGGAGATGTTCGAGGGCATCAAGAACCGCATCGCTTTTTGTCCCGACAACGGAGCGTGCGTGATCTATCGAGGCAGCTATATCTATAAGAGCAATATCGACGTGGAGCTGTACCAGCAGGTCTTGAGCCGTGCCTCGGAGGATCCTCGCGCTGTCCCCGTCCTGTGCTGCTTCGACGAGTTCTACGTGCTTGCCCGCGACCATCAGTACCACGACGAGATCAGCGTCTACTACAACACAATCAACTACGTCGACAGCTTTGAGGGCATTGATATCGAGTCCAACAAGATTTCGGTCTTCTTCCCCGGCTACGACGCCGAGCCCGCTTTCCGCGAGACCTATAGCCCCGAGTTCTCGGACAAGCTCTACGTCACCAACGCCGGGCGCGAGTGGATTGACTTTATGAACCTGGGTGTCGACAAGGGCGCCGGCGTCGCTCACCTGTGCGAGCACCTGGGCATCGATATCGCCGATGCCGCTGCCGTGGGCGACACCTACAACGACATCCCCATGCTGGAGCGCGTCGGTCACAGCTTTATCGTGGACAACGCCGAGGAGCATATGAACGCGCATGCTAAGTGGCGCATTCCGAGCAACAACGACGGGGGCGTACTGACGCTCATCGACGCCATCCTGGCGGCTCGGTAATCTATCTCGTCGCCATGACCGGGCCGGCCGTTTGATTTTTGCTCGGTCAGGTCCTGGGCTCGCTCGAAGGCCACATTAAGTGGCCTTCGGCTCGTGCGGAATCTACAAAAATCAAACGGCCGGCCCCGGGCATGGCTACGTTGACTTGCTTGCCGCATGGATGGCGTCTTGAGTGTCTAGATACTTAGGCTGAATTTAATTGAACGAAGGACGCTCCTTGTTGATAAGGGGCGTCCTTCTGTTTTTGGTTACTTTGGAACTGTGGTTGCTTCCCTATTTGGCATCGGCCCAGGTTATGCCGGTGCTGGCTTCGGCGATCAACGGTACGCGTAGGTCTACGACGTGCTCCATGACGTCGCGGACCATGGTGGTGAGGCGCTCGACTTCGTCGACGGGGCACTCAAAGTCTAGTTCGTCGTGTACCTGCAGAATCATGTGGGCGGCAAAGCCCTCTTCTTCCAGGCGGCGGCTTACGCGGGCCATGGCGATCTTGATGATATCTGCTGCGGTGCCCTGCATGGGGTGGTTCATGGCCGTGCGTTCGCCAAAGCCGCGGAGTTGCGGGTTTTTGGCCTTGAGCTCGGGAATATGGCGTCTGCGGCCATACATGGTCTCGGCATAGCCCGTCTGCTTGGCGCGCGCCACCACGTTGTCGAGGAACGTACGCACGCCCGGGTAGGCCTCGTAGTAGCGGTCGATCATGTCGCGCGCCTCGGCCATCGAGATATGCAGCGACTGCGACAGGCCGTAGGCCTGCTGACCATACACGATGCCAAAGTTCACGGCCTTGGCGCGACTGCGCAGATCGGGCGTTACCTCGGACACCGGCACACCAAACACGCGCGCCGCCGTCTCGGCATGGAAGTCCTCGCCCTCGTTAAAGGCGCGCACCAAGTGCTCGTCACCCGAGAGATGCGCGAGCAGACGCAGCTCGATCTGCGAGTAGTCCACCGCCAAAAAGACGCTTCCCTCGCCTGCCGAAAACGCCGTCTTGACGGTACGACCCAGCTCCGAGCGCGTCGGGATGTTCTGCAGGTTCGGGTCGCTCGAAGACAGACGCCCCGTTGCCGTGATGGTCTGGTTGTATGTGGTGTGCACACGACCGTCACCACGGCGCAGCGGGCCCAGCGTGTCCAGATAGGTTGACTTGATCTTGGACTTCTCACGCCAGTCCAAAATCAGGCGCACGATCTCGTGGTCGCGGGCAAGGTCGCTCAGTACCTTGGCGTTGGTCGAATAATAGCCGCGCTTGGTCTTTTTGAGACCCTTGGTCGGAAGGCCCATCACATCAAAAAGCACATGCGAGAGCTGCATGGGGCTGCCAATGTTAAAGGTCTCGTCACCGGCAAGGTTGCGAATGCTTCGCTCAACTTCGGTGATCTGGGTCGCCAGGCCCTCGGACAGGCTGCGCAGTCGATCGGGATCCACGAGCATGCCCGCGCGCTCCATC
>CABUWD010000048.1 GCA_902495155.1 uncultured Collinsella sp. | reverse complement strand
TCGATGGCGACGGCAACGAGGGCTCGCACGTTCGCTTCTCGGCGCCTGCCAAGGTAGGGGAGAACGTTCGCTCTGCCGCCGAGGAGGCCCATGCCGGCGATGTTGTGATGCATGCCGGCGAGGTCGTGGCCCCGGCGGGCGCCGGCTTGCTGGCAAGCGCCGGATACGCGAGCGTGAAGGTACATGCCGCCCCGCGCGTGGGCATTATCTCGCTGGGCACGGAACTGGTCGCACCGAGTAAGGTACCGGCGCGCGGTCAGATTCGCGATTCCAACTCCTCGGCGCTGATGGCCGAGGCGCTCGATGCCGGGGCAGATCCGGTGTTCTACGGTATTGCGCCCGACGATGAGCAGGCGATTGCCGAGCTGGTGCATCGCGCCACGCGAGAGTGCGATTTTGTCATTACAAGTGGTGGCGCCTCGGCGGGCGATTACGACTACGTGACGGCGCTCGTCCGGCGCGAGGGCGAGGTGCTGTTTGACCGCATTTCGATGCGTCCGGGCAAGGCCATCACGTTTGGCTTGCTCGGGGGTAAGCCCTACCTGGGGCTTTCAGGCAATCCGGCCGCGGCGTATGTGGGCTTTGAGATGCTCGCGCGCCCGGCGATTCGCAAGATGCGTGGTTTTGCCGAGGGGGCGCGCCCCGTGCAGCGAGCGGTTCTTACCCACGGTGTGAAAAAGCGCCAGGACCGACGCTTCTTCGATCGCGCCACGGTTTTGCGCGACCCCGAGACCGATGAGCTGCTGGTGACCGAGGCCAAGACGCAGAATTCGGCGCTGCTCGGCACGATGCAGCGTGCCAACTGTCTGCTGCGTATTGACGAAGGGCCGTGTGAGCTCAAGGCAGGCGACGTCGTGGATGTCGTGCGTGTCGACCTGCCCGAGGGAACGGTGTTGTAGGAGGAATGCTATGGAGCTGAAGATTTCGATTGTGACGTGCTCGGATACGCGCGATCTTGCCCAGGACGAGGCTGGAGCTGCACTCGAGGAACTTATCGAGGCGCAGGGCTGGACGGTCGCCTCACATGTGGTCGTGCGCGATGACGTCAGCGAGATTGGTGATGCCATTGTGGAAGCCGCCGATGAGTGCCACGCCAATGTCGTGCTCACCTGCGGCGGCACGGGGCTTTCGATGCGCGATGTGACGCCCGAGGCGACGCGTGCCGTCTGCGACCGCGATGTGCCGGGTATTGCAGAGGCAATTCGTGCGTACTCGATGACCAAGACGCGCCGCGCTATGCTCTCGCGTGCTATTTGCATGCAACGAGGTCATACGCTTGTCGTAAACTTTCCCGGTTCCACGAAGGCCGCCCGCGAAAGCTGGGAGGCCATAGCGGACCAGCTGGAGCACGCGGCTCAGATGACAGCGGGCGGCGGACATACCAACTAAGCTATTTACCTGCGGTGGGGCGACCTTATCGGTCGCTCCGCTTTTGTTTTCCGCCGAATCGACGCCGAGGTGTACGGTAACTCGAAACTATATTCTCAGGCGAGAATAATTTCTCACTAACATTATTCGCGCAAAAGTATAATCTGATTGCAGATTAAAGCCCGCGGTGGGGTACCCGGGCACAAGGTCCGAAAGGGTTGAATATGTTCGATATGGTTTCTCGTCGCGGATTCGTCTCGCTTTCTGCTGTCGCCGCTGCCGGCCTTGGTCTTGCTGGCTGCTCGGGCAGCAAGACGTCCGAGCCGGCCGGATCCGATGCCGGTTCTGCTAAGGCATCTTCCAAGAAGGCTGTCGAGCTGCAGGTCTTTGCCGCCAACTCGCTCGAGAAGGCTCTGCCCGAGGTTCAGGAGCTCTACACAGAGCAGACCGGCACCACGTTTGCAGACACGCAGTTTAAGGCCTCCGGCGACCTTGTCGAGCAGATGCGCGCCGGTGCCGCTGTCGACGTGCTCATCACAGCCTCCAAGGGCACCATGGACGACGCCGAAGCCGCCGAGCTCGTCGACGTCGATACGCGTGAGGACATGTTCGTCAACGACCTCGTGATCATTCGCGCCGAGGGCTCCGACACCAAGGTCGAGGCCATCGCCGACGTCGCGAATCTGGACGGCAAGATCGCCATTGGCGATGCCAAGACCGTCCCCGCCGGCAAGTACGCCAACCAGGCGCTGGCTTCCGTGGGGCTCTATACCGGTACCGAGGGCGACGACGGCGAGTATGCTCCCGAGATCGCCGACAAGGTCGCACTGGCCGATAAGGTGGGCACCGCCGCCGCCTATGTCTCTACGGGCGACTGCGTAGCCGGTTTTGTCTACAGCTCCGATATCTTCCGCTACGACGGCATCGAGGAGGCCTTCGTGTGCCCCGAGGATTCGCACAAGCCCATCGTGTACCCGGGTGCCGTTGCCGAGAGCTCCGAGCATGCCGACGAAGCCAAGGCGTTCATCGACTTTTGCCTGTCCAACAAGAAGGCCCAGAAGATTTGGGCTAAATACGGCTTTGAGCTTTCCGCGTAGTGCGGCTTGGCGCGATAATTCCATCGTTTTGTGTTTCACTCCGTCCTTGTATTCGCTTGGAGCTTTTCGTGCTTAATAGATTCCGCATGCTTGTCGCCTGTGCTTTGATCTTCGCGCTTTGCTGGGTGCCGGGATTTGCGTTTGCTGGGGACGCTGAGGACGGGACCCAGGTTACTGCGACCGCTCATGGGCTTTCCTATGGGATCGAGGGTTTTGAGCGGTTGGCCAAGGGGACCGCTCGTGCCATGGAGGGCCAGCCTGAGGGCTACCGGTTTCCCGTTGACGAGGACGTGGACCTTGTAGTGGCGCCTGCTGCCGATCGCGTTATGGTGTGGATATCGCCCAAGGCGGTCGAGAAGTATGGATTGGATCCGCAGGATAACGAGTGCGTATCGGGTCTCAAGGCCCTCGTCTGTGAGCTCGACAGCGCAAACTGCATGGGAGGTTCGCAGCTAGGGGACGTGGATCTTCCTTGGTATGTGACGGCGGAAACAACGTTTGATGCCGGCGGGTATACCTATGGCTTTGACGAGCGCGGTGCGGATGGGGACCGCTATGTGGTGATCGCATCAGCCTCGGGTGATGCCAAGGGCGGCGCGCGTTGGCTTGATAGCGCTCGAATGGTAGAAGCATCGTCTGTCGTGTTGCGGGATGAGCAGGGCCCCTTGACCTCTCTGGCCTTCTTTTTGGGCGACATCGACTATCGCCCGCTTTGGGTGTCCATTAAAACGAGCGGCCTTGCCCTGCTGATCTCCTTTGCGCTGGGCCTGTTCGCCGCGTGGAAGACTATGGGTACCTCGAGCCGCATCAAGGGCCTGCTCGATTCGGTCTTTACGATTCCTATGGTGCTGCCGCCCACGGTCTGCGGCTTTCTGCTCCTCATGCTGTTTGGCCGCTCGACCGGGGTGGGCCAGTGGCTTATCGCGCACGGCGTCTCGATCGTCTTTACGTGGCCGGCGGCGGTGATCTCTGCCGTGGTGGTGTCGTTCCCGCTCGTCTATCGTACGGCACTCGGCGCCTTCGAGAGCCTCGACACGCAGATGCTCGATGCGGCGCGCACGCTGGGCTGGTCCGAGCGTCGCATCTTTACCAAGCTTATGATGCCGCTTGGCTGGCCCTCGATTGCCGCCGGCACGGTGCTCGCCTTTGCCCGCGCAATGGGCGAGTTTGGCTGCACCCTGTTCTTTGCGGGCAACTACGCCGGTATTACGCAGACCATTCCCATCGCCATCTACTTTGAGTGGATGAGCGGCAACACGTCGGTGGCGCTCTTTTGGGTCGCCGTCGTAATCGTGTTTAGTTTCCTGGTCATCCTGTTTATCAATATGTACACCGCTCATTCGCAAAAGTATCGCGAGCGGGGCCTTTCCTGTGTGGAGCGCAAACAGGTCAAAGATCTTGCCGGACAGGGCGATTCGCTCGACCCGGCGGGCGGCGATGCCTTGCGTATCGATCGCGAGGCGCTGGCCGAGCTCATGCGCGATGATGCGGCGCCGCAGGGAGGTCGATAAGCTATGTCGCTTGTTCTGGATATTAAAAAGCGCTATCCCAGGTTTGTGCTCGACATGCAGCTTGAGGCTGGCGAGGAGCGCGTGGCGCTGTTGGGTGCCTCGGGTTGCGGCAAGAGTTGCACGCTGCGCTGCATTGCCGGCGTGGAGACGCCCGACGAGGGCAGGATCGCCGTCAACGGCGTGACCTTTTTTGACTCGGAGGCGGGCATCAACCTGTCACCTCAGGAGCGTAAATGCGCTCTGCTGTTCCAAAACTATCAGCTATTCCCCAACATGACGGTGGCCGACAACGTATGCGCCGGTGTAAAGGATGCGGGCGACGCCGCCGCGCGCAAAAAGCTCGCCGGGCGCTATCTGAGCATTTTCGGTCTGGCCGATTTTGCCGACCGCTATCCCGCACGACTCTCGGGCGGTCAGCAGCAACGTGTGGCGCTTGCACGCATGGTGGCGGCGCATCCGGGCATCTTTATGTTCGACGAGCCCATGAGCGCACTCGATTCCTATCTTAAGAGCGCCCTCGAACAGAACATGCTCGACCTGTTCGATGTATGCAACCGCACCGTGCTCTACGTGAGCCACGACATCGACGAGGCGTGCCGTCTGTGTGAGCGCATCTGCGTGATGCATAACGGCCGCGTGGAGGAGGTCGGCTCCGTCGAGGACGTGGTCCGCCGTCCGCAGACGCTGGCGGCACTGCGCCTGACGGGCTGCAAGAACACAAGCCGGGCGCGCAAGATCGGCGACGAAGAAGTTGAGGCCCTCGACTGGGGCATGACCTTCAATGTAGGTCGTGAGGTGCCCGACGACGTAGCGTACCTGGGCATTCGTGCGAGCTACTTCCATATGGACAACCGTGCCGAGCGGGGCCGCAACAGCTATGACCTACATGTGGCCCGTGTGAGCGATTCGCGCTTTGAGCGGCTGGTGCTGCTGGACGTGCCGCGCGTCGATGCGCCCACGCGTCTGCAGTGGAAGGTCAACAAGGTGGGCGTGCCTGTCGACGAGCTGCCGCAAGCAGGCGAGACGCTGCGCATGCACTTCGATGCGAGTAAGATCCATTTGGTTTGTCGATAGCGCCGGGTAATGCCGTCGGGGATATAAGCCTCGGCGGCTTTGTCTTGCCGTTCGCCGAATGATGGATGACAAACTCTTATCAACACAGATAATTATTTATTAAACGACGGCACACGACGCTGTCGTACGCATGTCGGCGGTGTTCGTCTGGACGACAACCGTTGATATAGTTACCTTCGACGAGAAAAGGAGGGTGCGCCGGTGCTGCAGATGACATATTCGCGTCGCGTTGCCGCGCGCGCCCTGTATATGGCTCGGAGCCGCATATGAGCAGGTATGTTCACGGCTCCGGGAGAGACGACGCACAACTAAATAATCAGCTGCAAAGCAGGTTCCCCAAAATCCCGGGTTTGAGCACGGCTGGGTTTTCGCCACCCACCGTGCAGCAATACCGTAGCTATTCATTTTTGGTTCGAGAGGGGAACCGCCATGGCTGAAGAATTCGATTTCCATCCGATGTGGGAGAGCCTCGGCATGAATCTTACCGACCACGACATGCTGCTGGGCGCCGTGGGCCAGATGTACGGCGATATGTTCCTGACGCAGAACAATCGCCCCAAGTCCACGTCCTACCTGGATTTTGTCGCCACCAACATCCACAGCGGCCGTATTAAGGAGATGCTCGACAAGAAGGAGGCCGGCGAGGCCACCAAGATCGTTGGTTCGTTCTGCGTCTACGTGCCCGAGGAGATCGTACTTGCCTGTGACGGCATTCCTGTGGGCCTGTGCTCTGGCGCTGATTGGGCAACGGACAAGGTCGAGGAGCATCTGCCGCGTAACACCTGCCCGCTCATTAAGAGCTTTGCCGGCTTTAAGCTGGGCGAGGTCTGCCCCTACATTGAGTCGAGTGACCTGGTGGTAGGCGAGAACACCTGCGATGGCAAGAAGAAGGCCTACGAGTTCTTTGCCACGCAAAAGAACATGTACGTCATGGATATTCCCAACGTACACGACGAGTCGACGCTCGTGACCTGGAAGGCCGAGGTCAAGAAACTCGCCGCCAAGATCGAGGAAGAGTGCGGCGTCACGATTACGCCTGAGCGCCTGAAGGCCGCCATCCGCGCCGTCAATGAGAAGCGTCGCGCCCTGCAGCGCCTCGCTGCCACGCGCGCTGCCGACCCTGCGCCCATCAGCGGTCTCGACAGCCTGCTGACCGTCCAGGCCGCCTTTATGGACGACACGCCGCGTCTGACCGGAGCCATTAACGATATGGCGGCTGAGTGCGAGCAGCGTGTCGAGGCCGGCGAGGGCGTGGCGCCCAAGGGGGCCAAGCGCATCCTGTACACCGGCACGCCCTTGGCCGTGCCCAACTGGAAGCTGTTCAACCTCATCGAGAAGGCCGGCGGCGTCGTGGTGGGCGAGGAGTCCTGCACGGGCTCGCGCTACTACAAGGATCTGGTCGACGAGTCCGGCGAGACGGTCGACGAGATGCTCGACGCCATCGCCGAGCGCTACTTTAAGATCAACTGCGCTGTCTTTACGCCCAACGACCAGCGTATGAAGGACATTGTCCAGATGGCCAAGGACCTGCATGCCGACGGTATCGTCGACGTGGCCCTGCAGTTCTGCACGCTCTACGAGATGGAGTCGTTTGCCGTGGAGAAGGCCGCCGAGGAGGCCGGCATTCCGTTTATGCACATCACGACCGACTACGCCGGCGAGGATGCAGGCCAGCTCCAGACCCGCATCGAGGCCTTCCTGGAAACTATTTAGAGCTATCCGTCCCGGCGGCTTCCCCAGGTACCCGATCTTGCCGTTCAAACCGTCGCTTGCTACCAAAGTATGCGGCGCTCATCTTTCACGGCAACCACGGGCACCTGGGAAAGCCGTCTCCTTGGTTGGTTAAAAGGTTTGTTAAGGAGTTATATGTCGGAATATATTGAGCAGCCGTTGCCGTCCACGTTTGAGGAGTTCAACGAGCAGCGCAAGGCGGCGTTTATTCGCGTCAAGGATTATAAGCAGGCGGGTAATCGCCTGGTCGGCTTTTTGTGCAGCTATACGCCGCTCGAGATTATCGATGCCGCGGGGGCTGCGAGCGTGGCTCTGTGCGGTACGTCCGATGAGGTGATTCCCGAGGCCGAAAAGGTGCTGCCGGCAAACCTGTGCCCGCTCATCAAGTCGACCTACGGTTTTGCCTACTCGCAAAAGTGCCCGTTTACGTACTTTAGCGACATGATCATCGGCGAGACCACCTGCGACGGCAAGAAGAAGATGTATGAGCTACTCAACGAGCTCAAGCGCACGCACATTCTGCATCTTCCGCAGGGTCGCTATCGTGTCTACGAGCGTGAAGGCTGGTACGAGGAGTGCCGCCTGCTCAAGGAGGAGCTCGAGGGCTTCTACGGCATCACGATTACCGACGATGACCTGCGCGCTGCCGTCCGTCGTCGCAACCGCTTGCGTGCGGCCCAGCTCGAGATGTTTGCACTGCAGGCCAACCAGCCGGCGGCCATGAGCGGCGTCGACCTGATGAGCACCATGTTCGCCGGTACGTTCAGCTTTGATATCGCGGCCTATACGCAGCAGCTGGAGCAAAAGGTCGCCAAGCTGCGCGAGGCCTACGACGCGGGCGAGCGCCCGGTCGCGGCGGATGCCAAGCGCATTCTGATCACCGGCTGCCCGGTGGGCGGCGTGATCAACAAGATCGGTCGCACCATCGAGTCCAACGGCGGTGTGGTCGTGTGCATGGACGACTGCTCGGGCGAGCGCACGGCGGCCATGATGATCGACCCGGAGGCTCCCGACATCCTTCGCGCCATCGCCGACCGCTACCTGGATATTAACTGCTCGGTCATGACGCCCAACGACGGTCGTATGGATAACACGCTGGCCATGTGCGAGAAGTATCACGTCGATGGCGTAGTGGAGAGCGTGCTCCAGGCGTGCCACACCTTCAACGTTGAGAGTGCGCGCATGCAGGAGGTCGTCGAGGGTGCGGATATTCCGTACATGAAGATCGAGACCGACTACAGCAACGGCGACATGGGTCAGATTGAGACCCGCATCGCCGCCTTCATCGAAACCCTCTAGCTTTCTCAGGCACCGGATCTTGCCCCTCAAACCGTCGCTTGCGTACCCAAAGTACGCTGCGCTCCTCTTTCGGGGCAATCTCCGGCACCTGAGAAACCTAGAGCTAAGGCGCCTGAACGCGCCGCTGTCTTTGATGTTTAGATTGGGAGAGAGCCATGATAGGGATCGGGATCGATATCGGGTCTACGGCGGCTAAGGCTGCTGTGGTCGACGGGGAGGGTTCGGTGGCGTGGACGTGCGTGCAGCCAACCGGGTTCTCCTCGGTCGATGCTTCCGAGCGGCTGCGCGAGGCACTGGCAGCGGCGGGTTATGACGTGACGGGTGACGATGTTCGCGTGGTCGCGACTGGCTACGGCCGTGTCGCCGTGCCCTATGCGCACAAGGTCGTGACCGAGATCACCTGTCACGGTACCGGTGCCGTGCGCCTGTTTGGCGACCACGGCACCGTGATCGACGTGGGCGGCCAGGACACCAAGGTCATTCAGCTAAAAAGTGGCCGCGTGGCCAAGTTTGCCATGAACGACAAGTGCGCCGCCGGCACGGGGCGCTTTCTGGAGATTATGGCCGACCGCCTGGGCATTACCCAGCAGCAGATGGCCGACCTTGCGCGTTCCGGTGAGCCCACCAAGATATCCAGCATGTGCACGGTCTTTGCCGAAAGCGAGGTCATCAGCCTGATCGGTCGTGGCGAGCTGCGCGAGAACATTGCGCGTGGCGTGATCGAAAGCGTCGTGTCGCGCGTGGCGACTATGGCCGGCCAGGCGGCGGGCGTCCCGTACTATCTGACCGGCGGTCTGTGCGAAAACGCCTATGTCGTTGAACGGTTGGGCGAGCTACTGGGGTCGCCGGTGACCACCTCGCCCCAGGCTCGCTTTGCCGGAGCGATCGGCGCGGCGATTCGCGCACAGGCGCTAGGGTGATGTATCGGCCGTGGAAGCGCGTTCATGCGTATACTGGGATGCATTGTTTGTGTTTGAGAGGAGGTATCGATGGCTGACGATCAGATTAAGCTCACGTCTATGACGGCCGCGAGCGGTTGAGCCGCTAAGTTGGCTCCCGGAGCCCTCGCCCAGGTCCTGGGCGATTTACCCAATGTGCATAACGACAACTTGCTCGTGGGGTTCGATACCTCTGACGATGCGAGCGTCTTCCGCGTAGGGGAGAACCTGGGCCTCGTGCAGTCCATCGACTTCTTTCCGCCGATGGTCGACGACCCGTTTCTGTTTGGCCAGATTGCCGCAGCCAACTCGCTGTCGGATATCTACGCCATGGGCGGGCGGCCGAGCCATGCTATGAACCTGCTCTGCATACCCAGTTGTCTGGGCGTTGAAGTTGCCGGTCAGATTCTGGCAGGCGGCGCCGACAAGTGCGTCGAGGCGGGTTGCTCCATCGCGGGCGGCCACACCATCAACGACGACGAGCCCAAGTACGGGCTGTCCGTGAGCGGTTTTGTCGCGCTCGACCGCATGTTCGCCAACAGCGGCGCACGCGCAGGCGATGTTCTGCTGCTGACCAAGGCGATCGGCTCGGGCATCATCACCACGGCCATTATGGGCGAGCTCATCGAGCAGGACGAGGCCGCAGCCATGTTTGACTCGATGCGCGCCCTCAACGAGGCCCCGATTCGTCTGGCCGAGGGACTTGAGCTTCACGGCTGCACCGACATTACGGGCTTTGGCCTGATCGGGCACGCGTGCGAGATGGCCGAGGGCTCGGGCGTGCAGATCGAGCTTGCGTCGGGAACGGTACCGCTCTTTGACCAGGTGCTCGACATGGCGCGTCTTGGCATTATCCCCGCCGGCGCCTACCGCAACCAGGACTTCTTTGGCCCACGCGTGGCTGCCGACGAGGGCCTGGAGCCTGGCATGCTGGATGCGCTATACGATCCGCAGACGTCTGGTGGTTTGCTCATCGCGGCGCCTGCTGCCGATACGGATGAGCTTGCGCGTCGCCTGCATGCCGAGGGGCGCATCGCGGCCGTTGTCGGGCGCGTGTGCGAGGCGGAGCCGGGCGGTCCTGCCGTCCGCGTTGTTCGCTAGCCCGCACGTTTATGTAACTGTTTGCCGTTCTCTAGAACGGTTCTTTCGAAAGGAATTTGCTATGTCTACCAAGATTGAAGTCAATGCCATGGGCGATGCCTGCCCGCTGCCCGTCGTCAAGACGCTCAAAGCCCTGAAACAGCTCGATGGCGAGGGCGCCGTCGTGACCTCGGTCGACAACGAGACCGCCGTCAAGAACATCTCCAAGATGGCGCAGGAGAAGGGCTGCACGGCCTCGGTCGAGAAGGTTTCTGACGCCGAGTGGCACGTGACCGTGGCGACCTCTAGCGCCGTTGCCGTTGCCGATCCCGAGCAGGATGGCGCTGCCTTCTGCGATACCAGCGCCGGCAAGGGCAAACTCGTCATTTCCGTCTACACCGATTGCATGGGCCGTGGCGACGACGAGCTGGGCCACAAGCTCATGAAGGCTTTCATCTTTGCCGTGACGCAGCAGGAGGAGCTGCCCGCGACCATGCTGTTCTACAACGGCGGCGCCAAGCTCACCGTCGAGGGCTCTCCGGTGCTCGACGACCTTAAGGGACTGGCCGAGCAGGGCGTCGAGATTCTTACCTGTGGCACCTGCCTCGACCACTATGGCATTAAGGACCAGCTTGCCGTGGGCGAGGTCACCAACATGTACGTGATCGTGGAGAAGATGGAGCAGGCCGTGCGCGTCGTGCGCCCGTAGCGTATTGGTTGGAGTTGCCATGAGGGAGAAGCGCCCGGCGCTTGTCATCACGTTTCCTACCACGGCGGCCGCCATGGGGTGCGAGTCCCTGTGCATCGAGCGCGGCCTTCCCGGGCGAACGATTCCCGTTCCCGGGGAGGTCGCTGCCGGCTGCGGTCTGGCGTGGAAAGCGTTGCCTGTCGATGAGGAGCTGCTGCGCGGCGAACTCGCCGCGGCAGGCGTCCCCACCGAGGGCTTCACCGTGATTGATATGTGGGAGGTCGTGCGATGATCTACCTGGATAACGCGGCGACGACCATGCACAAGCCGCAGACGGTCATCGATGCCGTGGTGCAGGCGATGTGCTCGCTCGGCAATGCCGGACGCGGTGCAACGTCGGGTGCGCTCGACGCGGCCCGCACCGTTCACGGCTGCCGTGCCAAGCTTGCGCGCCTTTTTGGTTGCCCGAGGGCGGACCATGTGTGTTTTACGCCCAACTCCACGGCGGCGCTCAACACCGCCATCAACGGGGTGGTGCGCCCCGGCGACCGCGTGGTCTCGACGGTGCTTGAGCACAACTCGGTGCTACGTCCGCTCAACCGCCTGGCGGCAGAGCAGGGTGTGACGGTTGAGCATGCGGGTTGCGATGCGAGCGGCGTGCTCGACTACGACGAGCTCGAGCAGCTGGTCACGCCGGGCACGCGTGCTGTGGTGGTGACGCACGCCTCCAATGTGACCGGCAACGCGGTCGACATTGCACGCGTAGCTGCCATGGCCCATGCGGCCGGTGCGCTCGTGATCGTCGATGCCTCGCAGTCTGCCGGCACGGCGCATATCGATATGCAGGCCATGGGGCTCGACGTCGTGTGCTTTACCGGCCACAAGGGGCTGATGGGCCCGCAGGGCACCGGCGGTCTGGCCGTGGCGGAGGGTGTCGACGTGGCGCCCTGGGCCATGGGCGGCACGGGCGTGCACAGCTTCGATGCACTGCAGCCGCTTGAGTGGCCCACGCGCCTGGAGGCGGGCACGCTCAACGGTCACGGCATCGCGGGACTTTCCGCGGGTCTCGACTTTATCGAGGCCCAGGGTGGAGTCGAGGCGATTGCGGCACACGAGCGAGCACTGGCGGATCGCTTCCTTGCCGGTGTGCGCGAGATTCCGGGGATTAAGCTCTATGGTGCCTTTGACCAGCCGACGCGCTCTGCGATCGTGTCGCTCAACGTGGGCGATATCGATTCGGCCGAGATCTCGGATGCACTCATGCAAGGGTGGGGGATTGCGACGCGCCCCGGCGCCCATTGCGCTCCGCTCATGCACCGTGCGCTGGGGACCGAGCGTCAGGGTGTCGTTCGCTTCTCGTTTGGGTATTTCAACACGGACGAGGAAGTCGACACCGCGATCGACGCTTTGCGCGATTTAGCCTGCTAAAGCTGCTAGACCGTTTATACTTGCGGGACGGGTGTTTTTGCCCGTCCCGTTTTTGTTTCGATTCGAAAGGTGCTCTCATGGCTTCATCCGCCCCGCGCGGTCTGCGCTCCGACCATGTCGTCACCGTCGGCATCGCCCTGTTCTCGATGCTCTTTGGCGCCGGCAACCTCATTATTCCGCCGCTGCTGGCGCTGCAGGCAGGCTCTGCCACGCCGGTTGCCATGCTCGGCTTTCTCATAGCTGCCATCGGCCTGCCCGTCATGGGCTTTATCGCCGTGGCGCTTGCCGGAACGGCGCGCGAGCTTGCCGGCCGCGTGCATCCCAAGTTTGGCGAATTCTTCGTTGCGGCGGTCTATCTGGCCATCGGTCCGTGCCTGGCCATTCCTCGCACAAGCTCTACGGCCTTCGAAATGCTGGTTCCGCTGCTACCCGAGGGCGTTTCGCTCGGCACGGCACGTCTGGTGTTTGCCATCGGGTTCTTCGTCGTCGCGTTTGTGCTCACGCTGCGCCCGGGTGTCATCACGCGCGTGCTCGGCCGCATTACGGGCCCCGCGCTCATTGCACTCATCGTGCTAGTCGTGGGTGCTGCCGTGATCTCGCCGCTGGGACCGGCTGCCGCGCCTCAGGCTCCCTATGATGCCGGTGCCGCGGTCCAGGGCTTTTTGACCGGCTACCAGACCATGGACCTGCTCGCGTCGCTTGCCTTTGGCATCATCATCGCCGAGACCATCCACGAGCTGGGTGTTACCGATGACAAGCGCGTGGCCTTTGAGATTTCGCGTTCCGGTGTGATCGCCGGCGTGCTTATGGCCGTCATCTACTGCGGCCTGGCGCTTGCCGGCACGCAGCTCAGCACCGTGATGCCCGATGCCACCAACGGCGCCGCCATCCTTGCCCGCTCTGCCTCCATGCACTTTGGCCTTGCGGGCACGGTCGTGGTCTTTGCGATCTTTTTCCTCGCCTGCATGAACGTGTGTATTGGCCTTATCAGCTGCTGCTCGCGTTACTTCTGCGAGACGTATGTGGTCGAAGGGGGAGCGGAGGCTTCCGAGGAGGCCATGCGCCGCCCCTTCGCGATTCTCGCCTTTGTGTTCGCAGCGTTTTCGTGCGTGCTCTCCAACGTGGGTCTCGACGTGATCCTTATGTTCTCGGTGCCTATGCTCAATGCCCTGTATCCCGTTGCCATCGTGCTGGTACTTATGGGCCTGGTGCACGGTTTTTGCGACGTGCATCCGCAAGTGTGGGTTTGGGTCGGCGGCGTCGTCGCAGTGCAGAGCGTGATCACCTCGGTCCGCGATGCGTTCTTTGCAGGCGCGTGGCTACCGTTCGATGCGCTGCCGCTGACGGACATTGGAGCCGCGTGGGTGCCGGTTGCCGTGGTGGCGTTTGTGATCGGCCTGCTCCATAGTCGTTTTGTTGCACATTCGAGGAGCTAAGGCATCAATGCTTGCACAGGCGGGGAGTTTCCCCTATAATTTCCTTCGCTTTGGGACACGCAAGGTTTAGACCTTAGCTGCTCAACACCTTCGGGACGTGGCGCAGTTTGGTAGCGCGCCTGCTTTGGGAGCAGGATGTCGCAGGTTCAAATCCTGTCGTCCCGACCATATCTTGCGGGCGTAGTTCAATGGTAGAACCCCAGCCTTCCAAGCTGATGACGCGGGTTCGATTCCCGTCGCCCGCTCCATAGGATAGTTTTAACGGCTTTGGCTCCATTTGGTGCCAGAGCCGTTTTCATAAGCGTGCCGGGCGACGGGAATCGAACCCGGCAGGGTGCGAAGCTGAGAAAATGCGTGAGTATTTTCCAGCGCAGTACGCAAGGGCCAATGGCCCGCAGCGAAACAAGGGCTTGCGAAGCAAACCCTTGGACTTCCCGTCGCCCGCTCCATAAGATAGATGAATGGCTCTGGTTCCTTTTGGGACCAGAGCCATTTTCGTAAGTGCACGGGGTGACGGGAATCGATGCCGCCCCACCTAAGTTGCGGTGAAATACGGGCTGTCGTTTGGCTTTTGCGAACCCATTGAAGGCCGGGGTAGCTAATTTGGGACGGGGCTGTTTTGACTACTCTAGCGATAGGCTGGCAAATGTGGTCAAAAAAGCCCTGTCCCTAAATGACTGGTCCGGTGCTGAGCCACGAAAGCGGCCCATCTACTACGTTTGGCCCGCAGGGGTCGACCATAGCGGCATTTTCGGAAAATCAGCAAGCCGTCTACCAGCGGTATTGATTTTTCGGATTTCGGTATGGTCGAGGGCAATCGGTTAAACGTAGTAGATAGGCCCATTTCGTGGCGAACAGTAGGATTCGCGGTCCAAGGCTGTCGGTTTCGGATGGCCAACCTGGAAGTTGCGGTGGAATAGTTCCTAAAAGGCCCGTGGAAGCTTGAAAAGGGGGTGCGGACGATTTCTTGGACCGCGCCTAGGCGTATCCAAGCTTCCTGCGGTACTCCATCGGGCTCAGCCACCCGAGGGACTTCTTGATCCGCTCCTCGC
>CABUWD010000047.1 GCA_902495155.1 uncultured Collinsella sp. | reverse complement strand
GTCTCGGCGTTGTAGAACTCGGTCGAGGCCGGGTCCATGGCGTACATGAAGTCGATGCCGGGCTTAAAGCCGGCCTTCTCCACGGCCTTGGTGATGTACTCGAACGGCTCGGCATTGGTCTTAAGGTTGGGGGCAAAGCCGCCCTCGTCGCCCACGCCGCCGCCCAGGCCGGCCTCGTGCAGCACGCCCTTGAGGGTGTGGTAGACCTCGGCGCACCAGCGCAGGCCCTCGGCAAAGCTCGGAGCACCCACGGGCATGATCATGAACTCCTGGAAGTCAACGTTATTGTCGGCATGCACGCCGCCGTTGAGGATGTTCATCATAGGTGTGGGCAGCAGATGAGCGTTGACGCCGCCCAGGTACTGGTACAGCGACAGGCCCGCCGACTCGGCAGCGGCGCGGGCGACGGCCAGCGACACGCCCAGGATGGCGTTGGCACCGAGCTTGGTCTTGTTGGGGGTACCGTCCGCGGCAATCAGCGCGGCATCGACGGCGCGCTGGTCGAAGGCGTCGAGGCCCACGACGGCGTTAGCGCACTCGTTGTTGACGTGCTCGACGGCCTGCGAAACGCCCTTGCCCAGGTAGCGGCCCTTGTCGCCATCGCGCAGCTCGCAGGCCTCAAAGGCGCCGGTCGAAGCACCCGAAGGCACCATTGCGCGGCCAAAGCTGCCGCCCTCGAGCACGACCTCGACCTCGACGGTGGGATTGCCGCGGCTGTCGAGCACCTCGCGACCGTAGACGTCCAAAATATCGCTCATGTTGTCTCCCTCTCACTTGGAAACGTAGTGGATGCAAGCGACCGGCTGACCGTGCACCATCGGTGCGTCTCCGTAAGTTAGCCATGTCGCACTTTTTGCATTATGCCCTAAGTTAGCCGAGGGATACACTTGATTTTCGAAAAATTTAGCGGGAACGATGAGGCGTGTCAGCCCGTCGTTCCCGCAGTCTTACTCCTCCGCCTTTGCGGCATCCCACAGGTCGTTGAGGCCGTGGGTCGAGAGCTCGGCCAGATCCACGTGGGCATCGGCCGTCATCTGCTCCATCGCAGCCCAGCGACGGCGGAACTTTGCCGTACTGGCGCGCAGGGCGCTCTCGGCGTCGATCCCCTCTTTGCGCGCGACGTTGACCAAGGCAAAGAGCAGGTCGCCAAACTCCATTTCGCGCTCGGGCGAGCCAGGGGCCTCGGCCTCAAACTCGGCACGCTCCTCGGCGACCTCGTCCCACACGTCCTGGACCGTCTCCCACTCAAAGCCCACGGCAGCCGCCTTGCGCGACACCTTCTGAGCCTGCATCAGCGCCGGCAGATGCGTGGGCACGCCGTCGAGCAGACCCTCGGGCGCGGCCTCGCCCGCCGCCACGGCCTTGTCCTTGGCAGCCCTCTCGGCAAGCTTGACCTCGTCCCAAATCTTGAGTACCTCGTCGGAACTGTCAGCATCTACATCGCCAAACACGTGCGGATGACGGCGGATGAGCTTGGCATCGATATCACGCGCCACGTCGGCCAGTGTAAACTCGCCGGCGTCAGCAGCAATCTGCGCATGCAGCACGACCTGCATGAGCACGTCGCCTAGCTCCTCGCGTAGGTGAACCGCGTCGTCCGCCTCGATGCAGTCGAGCGCCTCGTAGGCCTCCTCGATCATGTTCTTGCCAATGCTGCGGTGCGTCTGCTCACGGTCCCACGGGCAGCCATCGGGCTGACGCAGACGCCAGATGGTCTGCACCAGATGCTGCAGCTCGGTCGACGCGTCTACCAGCGTGGACAGATCGCGCGAGCCCTCGGCATTTTGCTGAGCCATGTGCTGCGCCATGGCTACTCCTCCTCCATGACCACGTGGCGGAACGCGCCGCCCTCGTAGATGCCGTAGCTGTGCGAGCCGTCCTTGGGGATGCTCACGCTACCGGGGTTGAAGAGCCACAGGCCCGGGTGCGCGGCGCTTGCCTCGTTAACCTTGATGTGCGTGTGACCGTAGACGAGCGCGGAGCCCTCGGGCAGCGCGGGCGCGTGGTCGACGCTGTTGTGCATGCCGGCGCCAAAGACGTGGCCGTGCGTCAGGAACAGCTCGCGGCCGGTCTCGTCGAAAAGCGTGGCGTAGTCGGCCATGACGGGGAAGTCGAGGACCATCTGGTCGACCTCGGCGTCGCAGTTGCCGCGCACCGCGATGATGCGGTCGGCTAGGGCGTTGAGCAGCGGAATCACGCGCTTGGGAGCATAGTCGCGCGGCAGGTCGTTGCGCGGACCGTGGTAGAGCAGGTCGCCCAGCAGAACGATGCGGTCGGGCTGCTCGGACTCGATGGCGGTGACCAGGCGCTCGGTCCAGTATGCCGAGCCGTGGATGTCGGAGGCGATGAGGTATTTCATGGTGGTCCTTTCGGTGAGGTTGATGGGGTGGGTGTGGCGCGTCGCCGACCGTGTCACTCAAATTGCAGAGCCGCGGCTTGTGCTGCCTGCATCACGCGCTGGAGCGGCACACCGTGCTCGCGGGCAAGGCGGGCGCAGTCCTCGTACTCGGGCGCCGCGCGCTCGCTGCCGTCGGGCAGGGTGGCCACCTTGACGAACACCTCGCCCCATGGCGTCGTTACGCGCTCAAAGCGGCGTGGCAGGCAAACGCGCTCCATAACCTGGCGACGGATGCCATTGGTCGTGGTTTCCAAAAAGATAATCGTCTGTAGATGTTCGATATCCTCATGCGAGCAGATTACCTGCAGCTGCCAGCCGGGACGGCCCTTCTTGCAGTAAAGGGGCAGCCAGTGCGCCTCGCGCGCGCCTGCCTCGCGCAGGCGGTCGGCGGCATAGGCGAGTACCTCGGGCGACGCATCGTCGATGTCGCACTCCAGCTTGACGATGGTTTCGGGCGCATCGGTCTCGCGGGATAGCGGAGATGTACTTCCACGTTGCATACGGTCCGGATCCTTTCCGCACGGGCTCGTTTTATTCACCCAAACGCTAGCACATCGGACGTGGCACAGGCGTGACTTTCGTCCATAGCCGCCCTCGCTCCTATCCAAACGTGTACGTCAGCCTCCAAACATGTCACTTTTTGTCGGTTTTGGAGGCTGACGTACATGTTTTGACGCGGGGCCGATGCCGCGTGGCGACCCTCGCACGCAACCCACCTTTCCAGTCGATTTCGGCCGCAGCGCGCTCGTCGCATCGGGGGCCGCGCCATTACAATGGAGCGGATTCACCAAATGCAAAGGAGTCGCCATGCCCGCATGCCCGCTGGTCGATTGCCACACCCATACCTCGTTTTCGGACGGCCATGCCACGTTTGAGGACAACGTTCGCGCCGCCGCGGCGGCCGGATGCCGTGTCATGGTCTCGACCGACCACCTCACCCTGCCTGCCAGCATGGATGCTAACTGCGAGGTGCAGGTCGTCGAGGGCGACTTGCCAGCACATCGTCTGGCCTTTGAGGACGCCCGCAAGCTCGCCGCGCAGATTGCGCCGGAGCTCGCCTTTATCTACGGTTTTGAGTGCGATTGGTACGAAGGTTGCGAGCCTTTGGTTGAGCGCTGGTCCGCGGGTGCCATTGTGCGCTTGGGCAGCGTGCACTGGATTGGCGACCCGGGCGATATTGCGGCAGGCGCTGCGGGCACGGCAGAGACAGAGGACGTCGCGCGCCCCGATACGCCCGATTCCCTTTGCGGCTGGATCGACGACGATACCAACCTGCACGTTTGGGAAAACTTAGGCGTGCGCGGTGTGTGGGAGCGCTACGTCGACGACTGGTGCCGTGCTTGCGAAAGCTCACTCAACTTTGACGTGATGGCCCATCCCGACCTGGTCATGCGCTTTTCGAAGGAAGGCTTTGCGCCCGATTTTGACCCCGCGCCGTTTTGGGAGCAGATGGCCGAATGCGCCCACGATACGGGTCGCCGCGTTGAGGTCTCGACCGCCGCACCGCGCAAGGGCCTCGACGACTACTATCCCGCGACCGGGCTGTTGCGTTGCTTCGCCCACGCCGAGGTGCCGATTACTTTTGGCTCGGACGCACACCGAGCCTGCGACATCTGCTGGAACATCCGCGAGGCTCAGGCCCATGCCTACGACTGCGGTTATCGAACCTTCGACATCCCCCACCCCACCGGCGAATGGGAGTCCACGCCCCTCGCCTAGACATCCCTTCATGAGTTGCGGTGAAATAGTTCCTGTTTATGGCCCTAAGACCGTCAAACAAGAACTATTCCACCGCAACTTCTATTTCATTGGCAACTCCCGAAAGACTGTCCCTAACGACTAGTCGCTTAAGAACGTCCCCAATGACTGCCAATGACTAGTGGCGGCGAGCGTTGAGTTCGCCGGCCAGCTCATCGAGGGTGATGCCGTAGCGTTCGAGCGTCACGAGCAGGTGGTAGACCAGATCGCCGGCTTCGTAGCGGATGTGGTCGTGGTCGTTGTCCTTGCAGGCCATGATGACCTCGCTCGCCTCCTCGGCAAGCTTCTTGAGCAGTTCGTCCTCGACGTCGGTCAGCAGACGGGCGGTATAGCTCTCCTCCGGCGACGCATCGCGACGACCGTGAATCACCTCGGCCAGTCCCGTCAGCGTCTCGCCGATATTTCCCGGCTGCACGTTAGCTGTTCTGACTCCCATGGTTATTTCCTCTCGTTACTGCAGCGTAAAGTAGGTACCGGTCTCATCGAACCGAGGCTTTGCGCCCTTTTTCTCAAAGAACTCGACGATGACGGCATGGGCCTCATCGAGCCTTTCCTTCTCGGCCTCGAGCCAAAGCGACTGCGCCCCGCAGGCATCAGTCAGGTGCACGCGGCATGGCACGCCCGCGCGAAGGAGCTCGGTGTTGCAGTCGGCGACCTCGAACGGCGTCACAACTTTCATCGCACTCCCCCTTCCACGCGCTTAAAGAAGCAGGTACGGTTGCCGGTGTGGCAGGCCGGACCCGGCGAGTCGACCTTGACCAACAGCGTATCGCTATCGCAGTCGGCCCAGAGCTCCTTGACCTCCTGCATGTTGCCGCTCGTCGCGCCCTTGTTCCAGAGCTCCTGACGGCTGCGACTCCAAAACCACGTGGTACCGGTCTTGAGCGTCAGCCCCACCGACTCCTCGTTCATCCAAGCAACCATAAGCACCTCACCGGTGTCATACTGCTGAACCACACAAGGAATCAGCCCGCGGGCGTCATATTTAAGATCAGCCGCTTCTACTACCTCAGTCATCATTTCTCCCAAGTAACAAACGAAATTCCACAGGTCGGCGAGGGCTGTCCAGGTGCCGCAGGTTGCCGCGAAAGAGGAGCGACGCGTACTTTGGTACGCGAGCGACGGTTTGAGCGGCAAGATGCGGTGCCTGGGCAGTCCGCAGCGCTAAAAGTCCAGTCTGACAGGGATGCCTTGAGAGGCCATATACTCCTTCACTTGACGGATGCTGAAGGTTCCAAAGTGAAAGACGCTGGCCGCCAGTACGGCGTCGGCCTCGCCCTCGATCACGCCCTCGGCAAAATGCTCGAGCGTACCCACGCCGCCGCTCGCGATGACGGGAATCGGCACTGCGCGCGCCACGGCACGGGTGAGTGCCAGGTCGAAGCCAGCCTTGGTGCCGTCGCGATCCATGCTGGTGAGCAAGATCTCACCGGCGCCGCGACGAGCCGCTTCCTCGGCCCACGCCACCGCATCGATACCCGTGGCGTTGCGACCGCCCGCCGTGAAGACCTCCCACTTATCGGCACCGGATGCGCCGGGCAGGCCCACACGCTTGGCATCAATCGCCACAACCACGGCCTGGCTGCCAAACGCCGCGGCGGCCTGACTAATCAGCGACGGATCGCGCACGGCGGCAGAGTTAAGCGACACCTTGTCGGCGCCGGCGGCAACCATGGTCCGCATGCCCGCCAAGTCGCGAAAACCGCCGCCCACGGTATAGGGAATAGCGAGCTCCTCGGCCGCGTGCGCCGCCATCTCGATGGTCGTCGCGCGGTTGTCGCTCGTCGCGGTAATGTCCAAAAATACGACCTCGTCCGCACCCTCGCGGTCGTAGGCACGGGCCAGCTCCACCGGGTCGCCAGCATCGCGCAGGCTCACAAAGTTGACGCCCTTGACCACGCGGCCGCCCTTGACGTCCAAGCAGGGAATCACGCGTTTGGTAAGCATGGGCTACTCATCCCCTCGGGCGGCGGCCAGCGCCTGGGCCAGCGTAAAATTGCCCTCGTAGAGCGCACGGCCGGTAATGGCGCCCTCGATGGCATCCTCGCCCACCGCGGCCAGTGCGCGGATATCGTCGAGCGTCGAGATGCCGCCCGAAGCCACGACGGGAAAGCCCGCGACCTGCGCCACATGGCGATATGCTGCCACGTCGATGCCCGTCTGCATGCCGTCGCGCGCGATATCGGTATACACCAGATGCTTAAAGCCCAGCTCGGTGAGCTGCGCCACGGCGTCGTCGAGTGCCACGCCCGCGCCGTCACGCCAGCCGTTCACCTTGACCTGACCGTCGCGTGCGGCGATGTCTGCCACCAGCAACTCGCCAAAGCCTTGGGCTGCCACTTCGGCAAAACCCGGCTCGGTCACCAGCACGGTGCCCAGCGCAATGCGACGCGCACCGTAGCCGGCCAGCTCGTCGATGCGCGCGAGCGAACGGACGCCGCCGCCCACGTCCACGGACAGACCGTCGACGCCGCAGATGGCCTTAATCGCTGCCGAGTTGGCAGCGCACGCGTCCTCGTCCTCGCCAAAAGCAGCGGACAGGTCGACGACGTGCACCCAGCTCGCACCCTGCTCGGCAAAGGAGCGGGCGACAGCCACGGGGTCGTCGGAATATACCTTGCAGCGGCTGCGGTCGCCGCGCTCCAGGCGCACAACCTTGCCGCCGATCAAATCGATTGCGGGAAACAGAATCATCGGCCGGCCCCCTCGACGATGCTCACAAAGTTTTTAAGAATGCGCTGACCCAGCGCGGAGGATTTCTCGGGATGGAACTGGCAGCCCCACACGTTGCCATGGCGCGCGATGCACGGGAAACTCCGTGTATAGTGCGTGCGCGCCAGCACATCGGCGGCATCGGCATCGTCTGCCACCGCATAGCTGTGGGTGAAGTACATGTTGGTACCCTCGGCAAAACCGGTAAGCAGTGGATCGGCCGCACCGGCGGGCGTCATGTGCACCTGATCCCAACCCACGTGCGGGATCTTCAGGCGGCTCGACTCCAGGCGCGTGCACGAGCCGCGCATGATGCCCAGGCCATCGACCCAGGGGCCGCCGACCTGCACGGAGGCATCGTCGTCCACGTCCGCACCCTCGTCCACCGGCACGCCCTCGTCGCCACGCTCAAAAAACAGCTGAAGGCCCAGGCAGATGCCGAGCAGCGGAGTTCCGGCGGCAACGGCGTCGAGCACCGCGTCCGCCTCGCCGCTCTCGCGCATAAAGGCAATCGCGTCGTAGAACGCACCCACACCCGGGATGACTAGGCCGTCGGCGTTGCGGATCTGCTCCGGATCGTCCGACGTGCAGGCGGCAGCACCGGCGCGCGCGAGCCCGCGCACGACGCTCGACAAGTTGCCCTTGTGGTAGTCGACCACCACGATCTTCGGTTCGCCCACGCGACCCTCCCTTATCTCATTCAAAACCTGCCAAAAAGGGACAGGTTTATTTTGGTCGGTTAAACGTTCGCCCACCGTATGAGACAGCATTTCCGCAGATAAAACCTGCCAAAATAAACCTGTCCCTTTTTGGCAGGTTACAGTGAGCCCTTGGTGCTGGGGATGCCCTGCACGCGGGGATCGAGCTCGCAGGCGCGGCGCATCGTGCGGCCCACGGCCTTAAAGGCGGCCTCGATAATGTGATGCGAGTTGCCGCCCGCCAGCTCGCGCACGTGCAGCGTGAGTTTGGCGTCGCGCGCGAAGGCGTAGAAGAACTCGACGGCCAGCTCGGTATCGAAACTGCCCACGCGCTCAGTCGGTACGGGCAGCTCGCAGTAGGCCTGCCCGCGGCCCGAAATGTCCACGGCTGCCATCACGAGCGTCTCGTCCATGGCGATCGCCGCATCGGCAAAGCGCGTAATGCCCGCCTTGTCACCCAGCGCTTGGCAGAACGCCTCGCCCAGCACAATGCCCGTGTCCTCGACGGTGTGGTGCGCGTCGACCTCCACGTCGCCTACCGCATGTACCGTCAAATCGAACAGGCCATGGCGGCCAAAGGCGTTGAGCATGTGGTCGAAAAACGGCACGCCGGTCGAGATATCGCACACGCCGCTTCCGTCAAGGTCAAGCTTTACGACGATGTCGGTCTCCCCCGTCTTGCGGGGCACCTCGGCATAACGGCCCATCTACATCTCCTCCTTCACCAGCGCGGCAAACGCAGCCAGCACCTCATCGTTTTCCTGCGGCGTGCCCACGGTAATGCGCAGACAGTCCGCAAGGCCCGGTGCGTAGCTAAAGTCGCGCACCAAAATCGAATACTCGTCGCGCAGGCGCTCGCGCACGCGCGTGGCATGCGACGTACGCACGAGCACAAAATTCGCTGCGCTCGGCCATGCCTCCACGGGCATGCCCTCGGCAGCCATCGCGCGCAGGGCGCACAGCTCGCGCTCGCGCTCGGATGCGACCTGCGCCACCACGGGCGCATAGGCATCACGGGCACGCACGCAGGCAAGCGCGGCGGCCTGGCTCAGCACGTTGACCGAATAGATCTGGCGAATCGCCGCGAACACCTCGATAACCTCGGGCGCCGCGATCACGTAACCCAAGCGTGCGCCGGCGGCGCCAAACGCCTTGGACAGCGTATGCAGAATCACCAGGTTGGGATGCTCGGCGATAAGGCCTTGCGCCGTGGTGGCCGCGCCAAACGAATCGTCGGCAAACTCAACGTAGGCCTCGTCGACCATGACCATGCCGGGGCACGCATCGCACAGGGCAGCGACAAAGTCGAGCGGCGCCACATCGCCCGTGGGATTGTTGGGCGAGGTCACGATCACCAGGTTGCACTCGGGTGCCGCCGCGAGCACAGCTGCCTGGTCGAGCTCAAAGGTCGCCGGATCGCGCCACACGTCGCGCACCTCGGTCTGACAGAGCGACGCAAAGAACGCGTACTCGCTAAAGCACGGCGGGCAGTTGAGCAGGGTCCTCCCCGCGCCGCCAAACGCCAGCAGGTAGTTATAGAGCAGCTCGTCACCGCCGTTGCCCACGCAGATGTTCTCGCGCGTCACGCCATGCCAAGCGGCAAGCTCGTCGCGCAGGTCGTTGGACATGGGATCGGGGTAGCGGTTGAGCGGTGTGGCAGCCAGGGCGGCGTCGATCGCCTCGCGCACGCCGGCGGGCACGGGATAGGTGTTCTCGTTGGCCGAAAGATTGATGCGCGTGGGCGTAAAGTTGGGATCGTAGGGCTCAATACCGGCCAGGTAAGGCTGGACGAGCTCCTTCATGCGGGGCGTCAGCTCGGCCATATTAGGCCTCCCCGCCGGTCGTGCCAGCGGCACCGCCCGCAGCCGCCAGGTCCACGCCCTCGGCAACCGTCGTCACGGCGTCGCCCGGCCAGGCGACCTTGGTCAGGTCGGCCGCGGCGAGCGACTCGGCGCTCACGGCATCCTCGCCCTGCTCCAGCGCGCGACGGCGCAGGGCGGCGGAAAGCGCGTGTGCCCACAGACCCTCGGCCTCGGCGAGGCGCTGTGTGGCGGGAGCGTCGGAGAGCAGGCCCTCGGGTGTATAGCAAATAACGCTCGAGCGCTTGACGAACTCTTCAACCGAAAGCGGGTTGGAGAACATGGCCGTGCCGCCGGTCGGCAGCGTGTGGTTGGGGCCGGCAACATAATCGCCGAGCGGCTCGGAGCTCCACGCGCCCACAAAGATGGCGCCGGCGTTGCGAATACCGCCGAGCAGGCCCATCGCGTCCTTGCAGTGCAGCTCAAGGTGCTCGGGCGCCACGGTGTTCACGGCCTCGACGGCGGCAGCCATGTCGGCGGCAACCACGATGGTGCCCTCGTTATCGAGCGAGGCGCGTGTGATCTCGGCGCGCGGGGACTGCGCCACCAGAATGTCGATACCCGCCTCGACCTCGCGCGCAAACTGCTCGTCGCGGGTCACCAGATAGCAGGCCGCCAGCGGATCATGCTCGGCCTGGGCCATCAGGTCGGCCGCGACCACCATGGGCTTGGCCGTGGCGTCGGCCAGCACGCAGACCTCGGAGGGACCGGCGACCATATCGATTCCCACATCGCCCGAGACGATCTGCTTGGCGGCGGCAACAAAGGCGTTGCCCGGACCGGTGATCTTGTCGACGCGCGGAATGGTCTCGGTGCCGTACGCCAGCGCGGCCACGGCCTGAGCGCCGCCCACCATATAGATTTCATCCACGCCGCCGAGCTTGGCAGCCGCGAGCGTATACGGGCTGATCAGGCCGTCTTTTTGCGGCGGGGTCACCATGACCACGCGCTTGACGCCGGCCACCTTGGCGGGAATGGCATTCATGAGCACGGTGGAGGGATACTGCGCGCGACCGCCCGGCACATAGATGCCAGCCGCCGCGAGCGGGGTCACCTTAACGCCGAGTATCGTGCCGTCCGGGCGCGTGGTAAACCAGCTCTGCTCGACCTCGCGCTGGTGGAACTCACGAATCTGGCGTGCAGCCTTCTCGAGCGCAGCGACAAAAGCGGGATCGAGGCCTTCGAGCGCGGCATCGATCTGCTCCTGCGGCAAGCGGAAGCTCTGCAGCTCGACACCGTCAAAACGCTGACAGTAATCGCGCACCGCGGCATCGCCGTTGGCACGCACGTTGGCCACGATATCGCGGGCGGCGTCGACGATGTTTTGCGGCAGCACGCCCTTGCGGTTGAGCTGGTTGGTAACGAGGCGCTCACCGGGAGCAAGCTTGATGGTCTTCATATCGGTATCCCCTATCGGTCGAGGTTGTGTTCGAAAAACGAGAGGCCGGGCGGCGGCGCCAATCGGCCCGCAGCCCGGATATGGGGGCGCCCGTGCACGCTCGCGCTATTGTGCCGAGCCCGCAACGGGCTCAAAATGCTTGTCCTTCACGGCGGCTGCCAAGCGATCTGCCAGATTGCGCACGCGCGGATCCAGGCGCGCAGCACCCGGGTTGACGAAGAAGCGGGCCGTACAGTCCATGATGCGACCGGTGATGACCAGGTCGTTGTCGCGCAGCGTGGCGCCCGTGGCGGTAATATCCACGATGCGATCGGTCATGCCGACGATGGGGCCCAACTCTATGTTGCCGTGCAGCGAAACGATGTCCGCGTTCACGCCTCGCTCGGCATACCAGGCACTCGCGATACGCGGATACTTGGTGGCCACGCGAAGCGACCCGCGGCGAGCATAGTTGCGCTCGGCCTGACCGGCGCGCCGTGCGGGCTCCGCCTCGATAAAGGTGCACAGACCATAGCCCAGGTCGACCAGCTGCAGCAGGTTGAGGTCTGCCTCGATAAGCGAGTCCCAGCCGCAGATGCCGCAGTCGGCGCCGCCGCAGCCCACAAAGGCGGGCGCGTCGCTGGGGCGCACAATGACAAACTCGATATCTCCGACTGCACCCTCGCCGGCACGCGTGTCGCGACCGCGCACGATGAGGTGACGGCCGGGGTCACGCAGCTCAGAGACATCCAGGCCCGCGGCCTCGAGCACGTCGAGCGTGTCGGCCTTAAGCGAGCCCTTGGGCACGGCGATGCGCAGCGGGCCCTCGGCGCCACGGCCCGCTGCGTGATCGCCATCGGAAGCGGCGTCCTCGGCCGAGGTGCGCGCAGCCTCCAAGCGCTCGAGCGAAAAGGCGAAGCCCGCCGCCGGCACCTCGATGCCGTCGCCAAATGCGCCGGTAAAGATGGAGTCATAGCGTCCGCCCGAACCCACCGGATCAGGCAGGCCGCCGGCATAGGCCTTAAAGACCAGGCCCGTGTAGTAATCGAAAGAGTTCATGATGGAGAAGTCGAACGACAGCACCTGGGCGTCCTCGGGAGCCAGGCCCTCGACCAGGGCACGCAGCTCGCGCGTGAGCGGCGCGACAATGCCCGCCGCCGTCAGAAGCGCATCCACGCGGTCGAGTACCTCGGCACCGCCGTGCAGACGCGGCAGCTCGCTAATGGCGGCCCTGACGGCATCGGACTCGGCGCTTGCCGCCACGCGGGCATCGAGGCCCACGAAGTCGTTGGCGTGCACGCAGCGCAGCGCCTCGGCAGCCAGCTCGCGATCCTCGCACGCCGCAAGCAGCTCTTTAAACGGACGCACGCTACCTGCGATAATGCGCGCATCGGGCAGCGCCAGCTTGCGCACCGCCTCGGCCACGAGCGAGACAATCTCGACGTCGCCCGCGGTGTCGCCCGCGCCGATGAGCTCAAAACCCAGTTGCGTAAACTGACGCGAGCCGCCAGCATTGCGCTGGCACTCACGAACCACCGGCGCCTCGTAGCGCAGGCGCAGCGGCAGATCGGCCGCGCGCATGCGGGTCGAAACCAGGCGAACGATCGGCAGCGTGTTGTCGGGACGAACCACCAGCAAGCGACCGTCATCATCAAAGAGCTTAAACGGCGTATCCGCAATGCGGCCGCCCTCCTCGAGCGAACCCTTGTCCTCGAGCAGCGGCGTCTCGACCGGCAGGTAATGATGCTCCCTGAAGCAGCCCTTCACCGTCAGCGCAATCTCCTCGCGCGCCTGAGCCTCCTCGGGCAATATATCCCGGAATCCCCACGGTGTGGCCGTCATCTGGTGAGCCTCCTCATGCTGTGTTTCATATAGAGCAGAAGACCGGCATAGCTCCGCCGGTCTTCTGAGTACTTTAGCATACTAGAGTGTTTGCGGGGAGAATCGTCCTCCGCGGCTCATAGCGTATTCATTTGGAAACATAGGGGAAAGCGCGTCCCGCCCGCCAGCCAAAAACTGGGATGCGGTTTCCGGTTGAGGTCCTCAGCGGAAAGTGTGTCCCATTCTGAGCGCCTGTTCTGGGACGTGTTTTCCGCCAGAAGCCTCAAGCGGAAAGCACGTCCCGTTTCTCAAAAAGCGTCAAACGCCAACTCGGCGCCCTGTCCCACTTAGGCGCCAATCGCGCGTCGGTACTCCGCCATAACCTGAGCGTCGGCTGCCGCGGGATTGGCGAAATAGCGCCAATCATAGGTCTCAGCCGAAACAACTCCGCGATAGCCGCGCGCCACCAGCCCATCCAGGTCGGCACGCATATCGCGATCGCCGTCACCCCAGGCAAGATGCGTGGTGCCATCTGCCGCAACATCGACAAAGTGTACGTGGGCGACATCATCGCCGAGCGCATCGAAATAATCGTCGATGGTATCCCCCGCCACTGCCATGGCGCCCATATCAAGGCACGCCTTGAGCGCCGGATGGTCAACCGCGTCAATCATGCGCTTCGTATCGGCCGCCGAGTTCACGATCATCGACTCCACCGGCTGCAGGGCCTCAAGCACCAGGCGCACACCGCGCTCGCCCGCATACTCGGCAATCGAACGAAGCATCGAAGCGCTCCGCACCCATGCATCCTCGATCGGCTCATTCAAAAACGCCCAGCCGCTCGAAACCATGACCTGCTCGGCGCCAAGCTCCACCGCAATGTCGACGACGTTCTTAAAGTACGCAAGCGTGCGAGCACGCGATTCCTTCCCGCGCGCGGCGATATTCCACGGCTTAGGGTTATTCTGCTCGGGACAAATGCCGACAATCCGGACCCCATACCGCTGCGAAAGCTCTCGCACCTGCTCGAGCGAATCGTATCCATGGCAATCGACATACAGATGCATCGCCCCCGTCCAAAGCTCACAGCACGTGTAGCCCGAGGCCGCCGCCGAAGAAAAGAACTCTTCAAGATCAAAGTAGCGATGGCTGATATTCATAACGGCAAGCTGGGGGTAGCCCATAATTACTCTCCAACCCAAACGGGGCCCCGCTCCATATAAGAGCGGGGCCCAATGACACAAACGTTATTTGTTCTTAGTAGTCGAACTGGTGATAGTAACGACGGTAGTTGAGGTTGTGCTTGGTGACCGTCTCGTAGTAAGCGGCAAGGCGATCGGTGATCAGCGAGGAGAGGATCCACGGAGACACGATGACGCGGAACTCGTCGTCAAGGCCGGGGATCGCGAACTCGGCGGTGTCGATGATGTTGATGTCGGTGTCGCCGGTCACGCCGCGGGTCAGGAAGGCGCGGACGCGCTCGTCGAGCTTGCGGTTCTCGTCCTCGCCCATGAACAGGAACACGGGGACGCCGGGCTCCACGAGCTCGAGGGTGCCGTGGAAGAAGTCGGCCGAGGTGATGTAGCGGGTGCGCTTCCACTGCATCTCCTCCAGGATGCACATCGAGAACAGGATGGTCTCGCCCCACAGGGCGCCGGAGCCGATGAACATGGTGTAGGGGGCCAGGGCGTACTTCTTGGCGAGCTCCTCGGCGCGCGGCTCGAAGCTCTTGCGGATGTCGACCAGGTGGGTCCAAACGTCCTTGGTCTGCTCGATGAACTTATCGAACTGCGGGAAGCAGCCACGGCGATTGAGCAGGCGCAGGCCGAAGCAGTCGGCGAGGTAGTAGCCCATCTCGCAGCCGCCGTTACCATGATCGGAAGCCATCTTGACGCAATTCTCGGCGCCCACAGCCTGGCCGATGGGGCCCTCGGGCTTGGTCATGGCGTAGACGCGCACGCCCATGTCCTTCATCTTCTTGACGGCCTCGAGGACCTCGGGGGTGGTGCCGGACTCGGAGGCGGTGAGCACGACGGACTTCTCGGTCATGCGCTTGTGGCCCATGGCGTTCCACTCGGCGGCGTGGATCAGGTAGACCTCGAGGTCGCGGTCGCCGAACTTGTTCATGAGGTACTCGAGCTGCATGAGCTCGTCCCAGGT
>CABUWD010000046.1 GCA_902495155.1 uncultured Collinsella sp. | reverse complement strand
TCGAGCCGCGGCGTGGTGCAATCGATGAACTGGGTGCGCGACAACGCCGACGACCCCGAGATTCAGGTCGATGCCGAAAAGGCCAAGAAGGCCTTTGTGGGCCGCGAGCTCAAGGGCAAGCGCATCGGCGTCATCGGTCTGGGCAACGTAGGCTCCAAGGTCGCCAACGCCTGCGTCGACCTGGGCATGGACGTTTACGGCTACGACCCGTTCATTTCCGTCGAGCACGCGTGGGTGCTGAGCCGCGAGGTGCAGCGTGTGGGCACGCTCGAGGATCTCTGCCGCGGCTGCGACTACCTCACCGTACACGTGCCCAGCAAGGCCGACACCATCGGCATGATCAGCACCGAGCAGATTAACCTGCTGGCACCCGACGCCGTGCTCATCAACTACGCACGCGAGACCATCATTGACGAGGACGCCGTCGACGCTGCCCTGCGCGAGGGCAAGCTGAGCTGGTTTAGCTGCGACTTTGCCACGCCCAAGACCGTCAAGATGCCCAACACGTTTATCACCACGCACTCGGGCGCCGGCACTGGCGAGGCCGAGGCCAACTGCGCCGATATGGCCATCAGCGAGCTCAAGGATTACCTGGAGAACGGCAACATCGCACATAGCGTCAACTACCCCGCCTGCAGCATGGGCAAGGCGCGCGCCGCAAGCCGCATCGCCTGCCTGCACGCCAACGTGCCCAACATGATCGGCCAGATCACGGCCATTCTCGCCAAGGACAACGCCAACGTGCAGCGTATGACCAACGAGTCCGCCGGCGAGAACGCCTACACCATGTTCGACACCGACGAGCACCTGGACAGCAGCACGATCGAGGCGCTCAAGCAGATTCCGTCGATGTATCGCGTACGCGTGATCAAATAGCGCCGGCGCCAAGCCTGCCAGGCAGGCCATGAAGCCCATTCGGCCCCCGTTTTCGCGAAACGGGGGCCGATTTCTTTGCTCCGGCTGGTTTTGATAATGCTACCCAGAACAAGTTTTTTCGGATAATCGACAGTCATACCCAAATTACTGAGCGCACCCGCTTTGATAAACAGCTTTATCTGGAGCTTTAGTAGGTAAAAATCGATCTCTGTATACCACATCCAAGTTGACTGTCGATTTTCCGAAACAACTTGTTCTGGATAGCATTTTTAAAGTCCTTCCAAGGCGAAACTGAAGCTTTTTTCGCGCCCAAAACTCTAGTTCGCGCGACCGTTTTCCACCTGCACGACTACATTCCCGACCAATCGATAAATATCTCCTCACGAAGCCGGCGTTCGAGCTCCTGCTGCCGCGGTGTCTTGTCTATCAGCGGCGCATCGAGATAGGACATGATGAGCTCCATCACCACGCGGAAGGCATCGGAGTCGGCCAGCTGGCCATAGGTCATCAAAACGACGGGATATCCCATCGCCTGCAAGGCCGTCGTTCGGTCGGAGTCAGAGATCTTGGATTCTATGGATCCGTGTATGGCTTTACCCTGGCATTCAACCAGACACTCTCGGCTGCCGTCCTTATTTGCCAGCAGGATATCGGCATAGCGCCTGTCGAGCCCCGAAATCAGACGAGCGCTGCGCGTCATACGAATCTCGACGTTATTGGTAAGGCGCAGCCCTTCGCCGCCGCGTAACCTCGAAAGACCAAACAGCATCGATGCCTGGACCTCGAGCGGCGATGCCGCCATCCCTGTAATGCATTTCGCGGCACGTGTGAACGATTTAGCGCCGCGGAGCCCCCGGATCTTATCGACGTACTCCGTAAGCTCAGAGAGCTCGATCAAGGGCGGTCGTTTCCACAAGTCCGTTGGATTCCCCGAGACATCCTTTACGTTTTCCCAGCCCAACTGCGCGTCACCCCACCGGCCCCCATACGCCTGCACAAGTGCCGACTTTACCTGAGGCGCAATCTTGCACACGGCAAAGGTGCCGCACATCTCATACATGCACATGATTAGACGCTCGTTTGAGACCGAGGAGGCCAGGGTCAGCAGGGTAAAGAGTGGGGACGCGGCATCGAGGCCAAACTCTGTCTGCCGCACGGAGCCAAACGGCCTCTCCCCGTTCCAAACATGCCTGACAATGCGATCGCCCTTACGTCCGCAGCTTCCCTGCGCCAAAACGTGCAACGGGATGCCCAGAAAATGCGTGACGAGCGGATGCTCGCAAAGGCGCTCCTTGCGCGGATCGTCCGCAGACTCGGGCAGGTCCGGCATTATCGCCAAGACCTGTGGAGGTATCCGGTGATACCGAAAGGCAGATATGTCGCACAGCATGTCGTCCATAGAGGCTACGTACCCACTGCGCCGTTTGTGAACCCGCTCGGACGGCAAACGCGCTGGCTCGGCCTGCGAACGGTAAATACTGCTGCGCGCACACCGCGGATCTCTTAGGAGGCTTACAATCGGTTTGGAAAGCAGACTGATTGTGAGGTTGCATATGGTTGACAAGGACTTTGCCTGGCGGCTTGCGCAGGAGCTTGTGCGAATCGACAGCTCAGACCCGGGCGCGTATGAGGATGAAATTGAGCGGCATATCAAAGCGTTGGTTGAGGAACAGTTGGCGCAGCTGAGCCATCCGGTACTCGATGCCGTGCAGATTGCAGAGCTCGAAGTACTCCCCGGGCGCCGCAACCTTATGGTCACCGTGCCGGGCCAAAGCGACGAGCCGCGACTCGTCTATATCTGCCATATGGATACCGTTACGCTGGGCGATGGCTGGGACGCGGACATTACGCCGCTCGGGGCGGTCGTGCGCGACGGCAAGCTCTACGGCCGCGGTGCCTGCGATATGAAGGGTGGCCTGGCCTGCGCCATTGCCGCACTGGTCCATACGCTCGAGCGCGTGGCGGCGGATGGCGCGTTGCCCCGCCGCGGCTTTTCGCTCATCTGCTCGGTCGACGAGGAAGACTTTATGCGCGGCTCAGAGACCGCGATCGATGCTGGCTGGGTCGGCTCGCGTGAATGGGTGCTGGACACCGAGCCCACCGACGGACAGATCCAGGTGGCGCACAAGGGGCGTACGTGGTTCGAGATTGAAATGGCTGGCGTGACGGCGCATGCGAGCCAGCCGTGGAAGGGCGCGGATGCCGTCGCCGCCATGGCCGAGGTCGTGTGTTCGCTCCGTCGCGCGTTTGTGGCGCTGCCCGCGCACGATGAGCTGGGGCCTTCGACCATCACGTTTGGCCAAATCGAGGGCGGATATCGCCCCTATGTCGTGCCCGACCGCGCCAAAGTCTGGGTCGACATGCGTCTGACCCCGCCGACCGATACGGCCGCCGCGACGCACATGGTAGAGCAGGCCATCGCCGTCGCCGAAGCCGCCGTTCCCGGTTGCCATGGCAGCTACACCGTGACGGGCGACCGCCCCGCCATCGAGCGCGACCCGAACTCTCCCCTTCTAGCAGTGCTCAAGCGTGCCGCCGATGACGTGACGGACGCGGACACGACCGTCGGCTTCTTTACCGGCTACACCGACACCGCCGTCATTGCCGGCAAGACAGGTAACCGCAATTGCATGAGCTACGGTCCCGGGTCGCTCGCGCTCGCGCACAAGCCCAACGAATATGTGCCCCACGCCGATATCGTTCGTTGTCAGCAGGTGCTAATCGCGCTCGCCGATAACGTGCTCTGGGACGCGAGCGGCCAAGTTGGGGCATAATAAGCCGCGAACAAACCGACTCGTGCGTTAGGACCGCCCATGAAAGCACTTCCGTTTCCCTGCATCCGCCCAGCTCAGGACCGCGTGCTCGAGGCGCTGCCTGCAATGGGCAGCATCCTGAGCGGCAACGATGCTCTGCGCGGAGCCCTTGCCGATGGTCTGATGCTCAAGGACCCGGGTGCGGCGTATTACGTGTACGAATGCTCGGGCGAGCCGGGACGCGTGACGGGTGTCGTGGCGATTTGCCCGACGAGTGTACTTGCGGGCGGCAAGGGCGATGCCAGCGCCGACGTGGCCGCCGCCGCGCGCGCGATCGCCGAGCTCAAGGTGCAGCCGCGCCCCGTATCGCTCGTCTACGAGGCCTCGCCCGTCATGGATATCATCCTGGGCGCCGCCAAAGAGGGCGCGTCTCTCTACGCCGTCACCGACCCCGCGGGCATTACGCACCGCGCGTGGGAGGTCAAGCGCGAGGACGCCGTCGGGGCCATCCGCGCTATGCTCGACCAAGCACCGGAGCCGGCACTGGCCGACAACCCCGCCTACGCCGCCGCTCTGACCGGGGCGTCGCAGCTGCTGGCCGATGAGGCCCGTGCCGCCGGAACGTACACCGGCAAGGAGCCGTTCAACTTTACCGTTGCCGTGCTCTTCCCCGCCGCGCAGGTCAGCGGCGCCGCGCCGCAGGTTCCGACAGGTCTGCTCACGCACCAGGTCGCGCGGTTCTAGCAAGACCAGACCGCCCAGCACAAAAATCGGCAGCTCAACAAACAGGGGGCGGAGATGCAGCAGGTACATGCATCTCCGCCCCTTTTGCGTCGAGAAGTTATGCCGACGACCCGTGCCGCCGCGCTCGCGTTATCCGCGCTGCGGACCCGCAGTAGCCACAAGCGGTTCAAGCCCCAGCTCGCGCGCGTAGTCTTCCTGCGTAAAAATCTCAACCAGTTCAAACGTATCCGTCGCATCATCAAACGCAAAGTGCAGCACCGAGCAGTTGCCCGGCACGCGATCGCGCTCGTCGGCCGCCGAACCCTTCACGTGATCCATAAACTCCTTGATAGCCGAGCCATGGCTTACCGCGAGCACGCACGTATGGTCCGGACGCTGCATGAGTTCGGTCAGCGTCGCCACCATGCGCTCGCGCACCTGGATCTGGCCCTCGCCGCCAAATTGACGATAGAAATCGCGCCACGGGCGCTCGGGCATAAGCATCACGCGCTCGGCCTCAAAGTCGCCAAAGAACCACTCACGCAGGCCGTCCAGGCGCTCGTACGCCAAGCCCGGCCACAAGTTGGCGATAGTCTGCTCGGTGCGATGAAGCGTGGAGGTGTAAGCATGATCGGGCTCAATGCCGCGCGCACGTAAAAACATGCCGGCGCGCGCCGCCTGGTCGCAACCCAGCTGCGTAAGCGGCGAGTCACTCCACCCCTGAATGATACGCTTAAGGTTGAATATCGTCTGTCCATGACGGACCAGATACAGATCTTTATTCATAGGGGTCCTTTCGTTCGTTACCAACCCAAGAGCGAAAACGCCCCGTCGCAATAGCCAAAATGAAGCACGGCACCGTTGTCGGGCAGCTCTCCCCCGCCAGTCACATACTCAAGAAACTCCTGGCAGGCTGAGCCGTGGGAAACCGCCAGCACGCAGTCGTGCTGCGGCCTGGCCATGATGCGGGACAGCACCGCGACCATACGTGTGCGAAGCTCACTTTCCGACTCGCCACCAAAGGCAACCGGATAATCACCCCAGGGCTGCGGCGGCATCTCGCGATTTGATGTGCCCTCCAGCGAGCCAAAATGCCACTCACGCAGGTCATCGACCAGCTCAATGGAACGGCCCTCGCCAACGATAAGCTCGGCCGTATGCCGCGCCCGGCCCAACGGCGAGGAATACACATGATCAAAGGCCACGCCACGCGCCGCAAACGCCGTACGCGCCGTCAGCGCCTGCTCGCGCCCGCGCTCCGTAAGCGGCGAATCGTGCCAACCCTGCAAAATGCTCTGCACATTGAGCTCAGTCTGCCCATGCCGCACCAAATACAGATCTGCCACACACCCTCCCCTCGTACCACCACAAAGGGGACAGGAGCCTTTGTGGTGATTTTGCCGCCGGATTGCACCGCAACGACGCACAACTACAGCAGCACGTCGGCAAGCGGACGCTTGGGTACGTGGTGCACCCGCGCCTCGTCGCGCCAATAATTGATGGAGCCGTCGGGGTTGGAATCGATCGCATCGATCACCTGCGTCTCGGCCGGAACGCCAAACGCCATGATCAGCTTGAGCTCATACTTGTCGTTATCGAGCCCCATGGCATCGAACGCGTGGGGCGTAAAAGCCTTGAACATGCAGGCAGCCACCTCGGGCGTGGCGCTGCGGGCGGCGAGCATCATCGTCTGCGCGGCAATGCCCGTGTCGACCTCGGTAATGGGAGCGGCGGGCTTGCCCGGAACGGCGCGCTCGGCAAGAATCGCGATGTAGCCGGTCGGGCGCTCGCCCTCATCGGGACCCGACCAATCCTTGAGCGCACCGGCCCATGCAAGCTCGTCAAACACGCGAGCGCAGTCCTCGGAACCGCTCACCACATGAAAGCGTAGGCGTTGAGCGTTGGCGCCGCAGGGAGCCAGGTGCGCCAGTTCCGCCAGCTCGAGCAAAAACTCGCGCGGCACGCGCATGGACTCGTCAAAGCGGCGGCACGTGCGGGCGCGGCGAACCAACGCATCGAACGCGTCCAGGCCGAGCTTTTCGCAACCTTGCTTTGCCATCGATTCGACACTCGACGGTGCCTCGGGAACTGCTTCGTTCATAGGGACCCCCAATACAAGCCAATTGTCCTTAGGAAAATCTAACCTAAAACGTAGGCAATAACGAACAGGGCTGCAATGTTCTACACCTGTTGAATAGAAAATCGCGACCTGGGGAACAACGGAAACAATTCGGGACCTTTGGGTTACGTTTCGCCCTCCCCGACCCATACGCCAGAGCCTTTAGGCGATACTGGTTGTAACGATCAAGGCTTACGCCGCACGGAAAGGAGACATTATGGGCATCTTTAAGAACGATGACCAAAAATCGAGCCAGTTTGGATTTGACGAGAAAAGCATGGCGGGCAAAGCCGTCAAGGCCGTACGCTGGATCTACGCCATCACGGGCGTCTTAGCGCTCATTGCTGGTATCGCACTGCTGTTTGCGCCCGCCAAGTCCCTCGTCTTCCTAACGACCGTCTTGGGCTTCTACTTTGTGATCACGGCCGCGATCAGGCTGTTTACCGCTGTTTTCGAGCCACTGCTGCCCACCGGCTGGCGCGTGACGAGCATCATCTCCAACCTACTCATTATCTTGGGCGGCGTCATAATCCTGCGCAACCAGGCCTTCTCGACCGCGACGCTCACCACGATGGTGGTTATCGTGGCCGGCTTTGGCTGGATCGTCGAAGGTGTCATGTCCATTCTGGAGTCCGAGCTTTCGTCCAACCGCGCCCTCGCCATCCTGAGCGGCGCACTCTCCATCATCGCCGGCATGTTCGTGTTTATCTATCCGCTGTGGTCGGCCAAGATGCTCGTCATCTTTAGCGGCGCCGCACTGCTGGTGTTTGGCGTAACGCTGATTGTTCGCGCTATTCAATTTGGCAAACTGGTGCACTAGATGCCGCGAACGCTCTTTATTGATGCAGACGCCTGCCCGGTCACGCGCGAGTCGATTGACTGCGCGCGGCGGGCGGGCGTCGCCGTTGTTATCGCCGGCAACAGCACGCAAAACCTAGAACGGCACATTCGCCGCGACGACCCGCGCGATGCTGAGCACGCGCGACGCGGATTTTGGGTCACGACGCTCGATGTGAGCGTTGGCGCCGACAGCGCCGACTTTGCCATTGTCGAACGCCTGCAGGCGGGCGACGTAGTCGTGACGCAGGACATTGGCTTGGCGAGCATGGTGCTCGGGCGCGATGCCGCCGCCATCGGCGTGCGCGGGCGCGTCTACGATAAGGCGACCATCGACATGCAACTGTTTATTCGCCACGAGGAAAAGAAGGTGCGCCGCGCCGGCGGTCGCACTCGCGGTCCGGCGGCATTTACCAGCGAAGACCGGGCCCGCTTTAAGCGCAACCTCACCGAGCTGCTGCGCTAACCAAGGTAGATTTTTGGGACATGCCTAAAAATCTACCTTTTTGTTTTGGCAGCGGGGAATGCCCTGGTCACAGGGGTAGATCGTAAGACATGTCCCAATAATCTACTTAAAGGCCAACGGCGGATAGGATAAGGCCCCAGCCGGCGCCGATGACGTACATCATGACCAGGAACACGACGTTTTCGCGGGCGCTGCGGTTGGTGCGGAACAGCACCAGGTAGCCCACGCCGGCAGAAATGAGCGTGCCGGCGAGCATCGGGGCCAGCTGCAGCGCGCCTTCCAGGTACAGTTGCGTGATGACGACGCTGGCCGAGCAGTTGGGAATCAGGCCGACAAGCGCCGAGCCCAGGACCGCAAGCGTCTCGTTGCCGCGCAGGAACTGCTCGATCGCCGACTCGCCAAAGGTCTCGAGCACGGCGACCAGAATCAGCGTCACCAGGAAAATGAATACCGACACCTGCACGGTATGCGAGATCGCGCTGCGGATGATCGACACGATGGGCGCGCCCTCGTAGGAGTGGCTGTGGTCGTGGTGGCGCTCGTGCTCGTCCGCGTGACCATGATCGTGGCTGTGGTCGTGCCCGTGCTCGTCCTCATACTCGTCACAGCCGCAATGATCGCGTTCGCACAGCTCGTGGATGTGATCAGCACTTACGCCCGCCTCGGCCACTTCATCAATGATGTCGCCCCCGGTATGGTCGTCGTGCGCGCAGTTCACATGAGCCGGATTGGCAGCGGTCCCCAGCACGGTACGGCGAATCGCCGCATGCGCGCGGGCATTACGACGAAGGCCGCGGATAGCCGCATCCACGATAAAGCCCGTGACCAGCGCGATCAGCGCCTTCGAGGCGAGCAACATCGCCATGGTCTGCACGGGAACTTGCTCGGCGAGCAACAGCGGCAGCATCTCATCGGAGGTCGAAAGGAACACCGCCACCAACGTGCCCAAGGTCACGACACGACCGGCGTACAGCGTTGCCGCCATTGCCGAAAAGCCGCACTGCGGCACCATGCCCAGCAACGAGCCAACCACGGGACCCGCGGCGCCGGCGCGCTTGATGGCGCCGTTAACGCTGTCGCCCGCGACGTGCTCCAGGGTCTCGAGGGCCAAATATGTCACCAATAAGAACGGTACCAGCGAGAGCGTGTCCTTGCCGGCGTCGAGCAGAATATCAATCAGCAAATCCATGACGGATGGAACCTTTCGTGTCTTTCGGCAGCATTGTAAAAGTCCTAGCGGTCAACTAGGGTATTGTAGTTGTCCTAGGCGCGATGCCAATAGTTGCCCATGGTAAACTATCATCTCGCCACATCTTAATGACACTGAGCCGCACGACGCGGCCCATCCAAGGAGCAGTTGTATGAACGTTTCACAAGCACTCGAATACGAGCGCCAGCCGTTTATTCCCATGTTTATCTATGGCGATCACGGCGCCATGGAATCCGAGCGCCAGAAGGGCGAGGAGGCCCTCAAAGTGCTCGAAACCGAGTACTTTACCGCCGAGGGCGACCCCAGCTTCGACTTTGCCACCGTGCGCGACCTGGCTGACCGCAACCGCGACCTGTGCGACCAAATTGGCGAGGCACGCCTGCGCAACGTGACGCCCGCGACGCTTTCGCGCGGCCTGTCCGATGCCGACACCTGCGCCGCCATCGGCAAGATGCAAAAGCGTACCGCTGCGTCCGTCATGCGCGAAATCCGCGGCGACCGCGACGCGCTCGGCGTGGCGTACGCCCGCAAGCCTATCCAGGGCACGGTGCTCGGCATCGACATCGAGACCACCGGACGTGCGCCCGAGCGCGGCTACATTATCAACGTGGGCTGGGAGATCATGGAGCTCACCAGCGACGCCGTCCCGCACGACGCCGAGGCACACTACTGCGGCCTGCCCGATATCTACCGCGGCGAGGATGTGCCGTTGTCGAATATCCACCACATCACCTGGGACGACATCGACGGAAAGGAGCCGTTCCGCGAGAACAAGGAGCTGCAGAAGCAGCTGCTCAAGCTCATGAAGAAGTACCCGTACATGGCACACAACGCCGCGTTTGAGGACAGCTGGTTCAAGATTCACCTGGACGGTTACGCCGAGGCGCGTCGTGCCGGCAAGATTATCGTCATCGACTCGCGCCAGATCTGCCGCAGCCTGGATGCCGACGTCCGCTCGCTCCCCCGCGAATCCGCCCCCGCCGCGCTCGAGAACTGGGCGCGCCGCCGTGGAACCCTCGCCGCCGACGCCAACGAGCAGCATCTGGGCCTGGACGACACCGACCTCATGCTCCGCACCGTCCAAGCCGAGTTCAACCTCAAGAACCTATTCGCCAAGTAGAAACGCCTGCGACAAACCCCGGCGTAGATCACGAGCGGCCCCGCAGCGGGAAACCCCGCAGCGGGGCCGCCCTACGTTCCACAGATAGATTTGCCATCACAAATTCTGAACACTCATTGCGAACGATTTCGGCCAATTCCCGACACGTAATTCGTTGTCGGATGGTGATGCATCACTATCAAATGTGCGGCAATTGAGTATTTATATGCTATAGCTAAGCTGCGAAAACTTTTATTTAGGGCATACCAACTCATAATTGCGTCAAGCTTTTGGACAGCATTTGGTTAGACCTCTAAAACGGCTTTTCCACTCAGCGCCGTCAACACGGCATTAGCTGACACGATATATATCATGAGTATCGTATTGTCACATACCACTGCAAAAGCGGTCTACCAGGCCGCGCATTCGGTGTCTGCGAAAGGCATCGAGTCCTGTAACCCTGCCGCGATTTACGGATCATGTCCCACCGGAACGCTCCTTGACGCAGCCGCAGAATGGCTCACCAAACATGATGTTTCCCTCGACGCGAATGATTCCCTCGAGGTGATGGTGTTTGATCGCAGGAATGCGCGCCATGCAATGAACTGTCAATGCCACGTTTCTTCAAAACGATTCTCGAACTCACGCTTTATAGAGCTTGAAGATGGCATCTTCATTGTTGGCGTTGAGCTTTGCGCACTTCAGGCCGCCACCTATCTTCCTTTTCGCGAACTGGTGGAGTACTACTTTGAACTATGCGGCGCTTATTCCCTTGGAACCGACTCTCCCACCTCCTATACCGAGCGTTTCGCGCTCAACTCGACCGAGAGATTGAAACAGTTCTTTAATTCCATTACCAGATGCGACGGTCTGGCTCTTGCCCGAAAGGCGATCCAATGTGTGCGCGACGGATGCCGGTCTCCTATGGAAACAGCCTTTGTCATGATGTTAACGCTGCCCAAAAGCGAAGGAGGGCTTGGTATTAAGGGAATTGAGACCGATTACGAGGTACAGGTCACCGCTGCCGCAAAGAATCTCACGAGACGCAAAAAGTTCTTTATGGATGCATATCTAAAGAAATCTCGCACAGACATTGAATACAACGGTTTTTATCATGACGCGGAAGAAGACCGCGCCATCGATGAGGAGCGCAAGAATGCACTTGCGTCCATGGGGTACGGAATCATCACCGTCAGTCGTTATTCCTTTATGCATGCCAGCTCTTTCGTTAGGGTCATGGAAGCAATCCAGCGGAAAGAGGGCGTACGCCCCTCGCGTCTGCCAAAAGACTTTCAAATCATGCAAGAGGACCTGAGACAGTTTGTGCTCAGAAGGTTTATAGAAGAGAAAAAGCGAATTCAGAAGCAGCTTCGCCAGGATTCCGAAGAGCGTCAACGAATCGACCTCGAAAAAGCAACGCTCGAAGGCATCACGCTGGATGACCCGACAATTAATGAAGTTCCGGCAATCGATGACATGCAGACTGTCGAATCCGACAGCCCATCATTTGCCCAAACAAGCAGCCTCGCGCCCGAGGGCAGGGTCTTCGGGGCCGGAGACTAGGCCGGCTAACAAGGTGGGTACCCTAGCGACGTGCAAAATTGCGAGTATTCAGCAGGGTCGGGTGTCTATCACCCTCGAGTGGATCCAAATGTGAAGCGAAATCACTCTTGCGTGAGAGCGTTAGGCAACATTTGAGGAAGAACTCATCGGATTAACACCCTAAGATAACTCTTGAACTGCATTATATGACCTGCAATAAATTAGCGGACCCCCTATAGTTGCAGAATACTCCATTTTTTGCACGGCACGAGGGTACCCACCTTGGCATCGACTATCAAAAAACGCTCAGTCCGGGATCTCGTCCACTATTCCCCATCATTTTGTACAACGAATTACCTGAACGTCATTGACATATGAACATACACTCATATAATCGAAAGCAAGTTATATGAGCGCATGTTCATATGAAAGGATATTGCAATGAGCATCCGCGTTGATGAAACGAAACCCGACATCGAGGCCACCGAACCCGCGATCCCCACCACCTGCTCGCCCGAGGACCTTCCCGACGAGGAGCTTCTCTACGACCTCGCCGACCTGTTCAAGGTCTTCAGCGACACCACGCGCATCAAGATCCTTTACGCCCTCATGGGCCGCGAGCTCTGCGTGGCAGACATCGCCGAAGCGACCGAAACCTCGCAGTCCGCGGTGTCGCACCAGCTGCGCACACTCAAGCAGTCGCACCTGGTTAAATTCCGGCGCGACGGGCGCAATATCCTCTACTCGCTCGCCGACGACCACGTCTACACCATGCTCAACCAAGGCATGAGCCACATCTGCGAATAGCGACCAACCACGGTACCAGCGCGGCCTGCACCCAAGCCGCAAATACAGAGAAAGGAACCCACCATGAAAAAGCAGTTTAAACTCGACGAGATCGACTGCGCCAACTGCGCGCGTGAGCTTCAGGACGAGCTGGCCAAGCTCGAGGGCGTCAAATCCGTGTCCGTCAACTTTATGACCCAGAAGCTGACGCTCGAGGCTGATGATGCTGAGTTCGACGAGGTGCTCAACCGCGTTGTAGAGTTTACGGCCGACGCCGAGCCGGACTGCGAGATCATTCTCTAGCCCAGGTTTACGCCAACCTGCAAGGCCGCGATTGCCGCTGCCTTTGCTCGCGAAATTATATGAGCGAGTGTTCATACATTCAAATGGGAGGATACGAGTCATGGCCACCGCCGACCCCAAGAAGAAAAAGAAGAAGCGCAAGAAGAAAGAGTCACTCGAGCATAAGCGCAACCGCATCCTGGTAGCGCTGGGCATTTTTGCCGTGGTGTACGCCCTCGATGAGTTCGGCACCCTCACCGCCGCATTCGGTACCCCGGGCGACATCTACGCCAGCTTTATGCTGTTCCTCATACCGTTTTTGATTGCCGGCTACGACGTGCTGCAAAAGGCATTCAATAACATCCGCCGCGGCAAGGCCTTCGACGAGAGTTTCCTTATGGCAGTCGCGACCATCGGCGCGTTTGCCATGGTGCTCTTCCCCGATACCGACCCGCACATGGCCGAAGGCGCCGCCGTCATGCTGTTCTACCAGGTCGGCGAGCTGTTTCAGGCGTACGCCGTGGGCAAGAGCCGCAAGTCGATCAGTGCCATGATGGACATCGCACCCGACTACGCCAACGTCGAGCAACCCGACGGCACGCTCGAACAGGTCTTCCCCGATGACATCGCCGTCGGCACCGTGATTGTGGTCAAGCCCGGCGAGCGCGTGCCCATCGACGGCGTCATCGTCGAAGGCGAAACCCAGCTCGACACCGCCGCCCTTACCGGTGAGTCGGTCCCCCGCCCGGCCAAAACCGGAGACGATATCATCAGCGGCTGCATCAACATGACGGGGCTCATCCACGTGCGCACCACCAAGCCCTTTGGCGAGTCCACCGTCGCGCGCGTCCTGGAGCTCGTAGAAAACGCCAGCGAAAAGAAGGCGCGCACCGAGAACTTCATCACGCGCTTTGCCCGCATCTACACGCCCGCCGTCACCGGCGCTGCCGCGGTACTCGCGCTCGGCGGCGGCTTGGTCACCGGCGCCTGGTCCGACTGGATCCTGCGCGGCCTGACTTTCCTGGTCGTCAGCTGCCCGTGCGCGCTCGTGATCAGCGTCCCGCTCAGCTTCTTTGGCGGCATCGGCGGCGCGTCCAAGCTGGGCGTTCTCATCAAGGGTTCTAACTACCTCGAGACGCTCGCCGACGTGGACACCGTCGTCTTTGACAAGACGGGCACCCTCACCAACGGCACGTTCTCGGTGGTCGCGGTACACCCCGAGGCCGGCTATACCGAGCAGTCGTTGCTCGAAGTCGCAGCCCTTGCGGAGTCGTTCTCCGATCACCCCATCGCGCAGTCCGTACGTGTCGCCTACCAGGGCGAGGTCGACCCCAAGCGCGTTAGCAACTCCGCCAACGACGCGGGCCACGGCGTGACGGCAACCATCGACGGCAAGCACGTCGTCGTTGGCAACGCAAAGATGCTCGCCGCGGCCGGAGTCGAAGCGCCCGATTGCGAGGTCGTCGGCACCATCCTCCACGTGCTAGTCGATGGCATCTATGCCGGCCACATTGTAATTGCCGACACCATAAAGGCCGATGCAGAGCAGACGATCCGCGACCTGCACGCCGCCGGCGTCAAGCGCACCGTCATGCTCACGGGCGACCGCGAGGAAGTGGCTGCTGCGGTGGCCAAGCGGCTGGGGCTCGACGAGTTCCACGCGCAGCTGCTGCCGGGCGACAAGGTCGAGCGTGTTGAAGCGCTGCTGGCAGCCGAAAGCGGCAAGGGCAAGCTCGCCTTTGTCGGCGACGGTATCAACGACGCACCCGTGCTCACGCGCGCCGATGTGGGCATCGCCATGGGCGCTATGGGCTCGGACGCCGCAATTGAGGCGGCGGACGTCGTGCTCATGGATGACAAGCCGTCCAACATCTCCCGCGCGATCCGCGTGGCGCGCAAGACCATGTCGATTGTTTGGCAGAACATCATCTTTGCGCTGGGCATTAAGTTGCTGATTCTGGTGCTTGCGGCGCTGGGCATCGCCAATATGTGGCTTGCCGTGTTCGGCGACGTAGGCGTGGCGATCATCGCCATCCTGAACGCCATGCGCGCGATGGGTGTCAAGAACCTGTAGCGTTCGTGGGCTGTCCGGCCGGGGCCGGGCTTGGTTTTGAAGACGGGCCTCGCGCTGCGGAGTGTTTTCAAAACCAAG
>CABUWD010000045.1 GCA_902495155.1 uncultured Collinsella sp. | reverse complement strand
GTATCGCTCATTGGCATCACAATGTTTATCTTCTCCGTCGCCGGCGTAGCGATCGGCCACACCTTTGGCGCGCGCTACGAAAAACCCGCCACCATCGTGGGCGGCGTTGTGCTTATCCTTATCGGGCTTAAGATCTTGCTGGAGCACCTGGGGATTTTGGTGCTGTAAAACACCCTTCATAACTAAACGTCCGGGCAAGGCCTCATGCAGAGTTTTGCATGAGGCCTTTTCATGCAGACTTTTGCATGTCATACTAGGATGCAAAAGTCTGCACGTTAGGAGATCGCCGTGGATACCCTTCCCATCACCACACCGCGCCAAGCTGGCATCTACGTGCGCCAGGCACGCGAGGCGCAGGGAATCACCCGTGCGGCCCTCGCTAAAAAAGCCGGTGTTTCGGAGCGCCTGCTCGCATCGCTCGAGCTGGGAGATGCCACGGGCATTCGGCTCGACAAGCTGCTGGCAGTTTTCGGTGCTCTTGGACTGGCGCTCGCCGCTCAAGGGGATATAGGCGAAACGAAAAATGAGCAACCAGTCGACGCCCCGCATGCTGATCAACCTTGCAGCACCTCCAGACGCCATCACGCCCAACGTCTTCATCATCGCAACCGTCGCAGCACAACCATTCCGGCTCTTGCAGATGCCCCCTTTACATCCGCACTCTACGACGAGGTCTTCGCCGATTTCGCCATGTCCAATCTCGGAGTCTCGATTGCCACAAACGCATCTAGCCAAGCCATGCCCGAAGGGAAATAGCCAATGGCCAGAACATCACTTCGGACCATTATTTGCGGCGTGCCTGCTGGAACGCTCACGCAAGATGAGAACGGTCTTATCAGCTTTACCTACGATCATGACTATGACGGGCCAGCCCTATCGACCAACATACCCGTATCGAATCGCACATACGGACAACAGGTCATGAATCCGTACCTGTTTGGCCTTCTACCCGACAGCGAGGACCAACGAAAAGCGATTGCCGCCGAATTCGACGTTAGGCCCAACAATCCCGTTGCGTTGCTCAGCCATATCGGACTCGACTGTCCGGGCGGCGTGCAGTTTTGTGCCGAAGAAGATACCGACGCCGTCCTGCATCGCGCTGGCGAATACCGCCCTATAGACAACCACGAAATTGCTCTTCGTCTCAAGTCGATCAGAGATGACCGCGATGCATCGTGGATGGGTCTAGATGAAAGTTGGTCACTTGGAGGCAACCAGGGCAAGTTCGCGCTCGCGTTCATAAACGGCCGCTGGTGCGAATGCATGGGCTCCTCGCCCACGACGCATATTTTCAAAAATGGCGTTATCGGATTTAAACTCGAGGCTCTCAATGAGTTTGTCTGCATGAAAAGCGCCCAGCGCGCCGGTATCGCAACGGCAAACGTCGAATATCGTATGTTTGAGGACGAACCCGCCCTCATTGTTGAGCGCTATGACCGCATGAAAGTCAAAGACGGGACAATCAGGCGTCTACATCAAGAAGACCTCTGTCAGGCACTTGGGGTGATGCCCGCCCAAAAGTACACGGCAGACGGCGGCCCGACCACACGCGACATTCAAGAGCTCCTCGTAAATACGAGCCACCATCAACTTAACCTGTATCTGTTTACGCAGATACTGTTCTTCAACGCCATTATCGGCGCACCGGATGCGCACGCGAAAAACTATTCCCTGCTCCTTGGAAACGACGGCACAGCCATGATGGCTCGAATGTACGATGTCGCGTCGGGTTTGGCGTATGAGCGCATGCGCCGCCGGGCGCGCCTCGCCATGAGCGTTGGCGGCGAAAATCGTGTGGGGCGAATCGGTCCAGGCGCTATCCGCCGATACCACGGTATGGGCGATCCCGCGCTGGAGGCGGCGCTTACCGATGCCGGGCTATCCGAGAAGTTTTGCTTTGCGACCATGATGGACCTCGCCTACGAGGTACCCATTTGCATGGAAGAGGTCATGGACGAATACGCCGACCTGCCCGGCATGGCGGACCTGCGCGAGCATATGCTCGGCCCCGTCCGCGAAAACTGCCAGCGCACCCTCGACCTCATCAGGGCAGAAATGGACTAGGTGACCGTAATTTCGCAATTATCAAACAAAAGAGGGGGGGCACCCGTCGCAAACGCTCGAATGCCCCCTCTCGTAATGTCATTTGCAATCCGCTAGCACGTGACTCGGACTGCTGCTAGCGCAACCTTTACGCGGCAAGGCGCTTGAGGACGTCGATGAGCAGCTCGTAGAAGCGCTCGGCAGAAGCGAGCTCCATGCTCTCGTCCGGGGTGTGGACATCGGAGAGCGTCGGACCCACGGCGATGGCGTCCAGGCCGTGCAGGGCCTCGGCAAACAGGCCGCACTCAAGGCCGGCGTGAATGGACTCGATTCGCAGCTCGGAGCCAAAGAGCTCTCGATAGCTCTCGACAAAGACTTCGCGGACCGGCGAATGCTCGGCATAGCTCCAGCCGGGATACTCAAACTCAAACTTGGCGTCGAAGCCCAGGACATCGGCCAGCGTCTGCAGACGGTCCTTGAACTCGTTCTGCAGCGAGGTGATCGAGGAGCGCGGGGACAGCATGATCTTGACCTCGTCGTCAGAAGTGGCAACCACACCGATGTTGGAGGAAACCTCGACGGAGCCGTCGGTGGCGACGTTGCGGCGAATCACGCCGTTAGGAGCAAGACGCAGGGCGCGGATGAGGGCAAGCGCGGACTTCTGGTCCATGGCCTCGACCTCGGCGTCGTCGGCAATCTCGACGGTGCAGGTAAAGCCGGGGTCGAAGACCTCGAGCTCGGCAGTAACGTCGGCGATGATGCCCTTTGCGATCTGGGCCGCGGCCTCGGCGGCAGCGTGGTCGGCGTAGACCAGAACAGCCTTGCACTCACGGTTGATGGCGTTGTCCTTGGTGCCGCCGTTAAAGCTAACGATGGCGGGCTCGCCAGCGACCATCAGGCGGTCGATGATGCGGGCCATGATGAGGTTGCCGTTGCCGCGCTCCAGGTTGATATCGCTGCCGGAGTGGCCGCCCAGCAGGCCGGAGATGTCGAGCGTGAGGGTGCTACCGGTCTTGTGCTCGCGCGCGATCGGGCAGGTGTAGGTAACGACGACACCGCCGGCGCAGCTGACGGTAGCAACGCCCTCTTCCTCGGAGTCAAGGTTAATCATGGTGCGGGCGCTAATCTGGGACTTGTCGAGCGTCTCGGCGCCGACCAGGCCAGTCTCCTCGTCGGTGGTGAATACGCACTCGAGGGCGGGGTGAACGATCGAATCGTCATCGAGAACAGTGAGCATCAGAGCGACGGCAATACCGTTGTCGGCGCCCAGAGTGGTGCCGTTAGCGGTGAGGACGCCGTCCCTGACGACCAGGTCGATACCATCAGTCGTAAAGTCGTGCTCAACGGAGCCCAACTTGTCGCACACCATATCGATGTGGCCCTGCAGCATTACGGTCGGGGCATTCTCGGCGCCGGCAGATGCGGGCTTGCGAATGATGACGTTGTAGACCTCGTCCTGATACACATCGAGACCGCGCTCCTTGGCAAACGCGACCAGGAAATCGCTGATGCCTTTCTCGTTGCCAGACCCACGGGGGATCGCGCTGACCTCCTCAAAGAAATGGAACAGCTGGGCGGGCTCGTAGCCGGTAATCTTGTAGTCCATGGTGCCTCCTTGGCGCAACTGGTTAGACAGTAAGACGTGCGACTTGTATATTCCCAGACTTTGCGTGCATAAACCAGTCGAAAACGCCGAGCGCCCTCGCATCATCGGCTAACGGTGGACCGTATAGCGTAACGGTCACAACTTCCGCAGCTCTACAAATCGAGGCGCCCTTTCCGGAGCGCCTCGATTGCGCGTATCAAATTGTCGCCACGCCCTACAGCGCGCCGGAACCGGCTTGCATCATGCCGCCGGGGCCCGAGGTCACGCCGCCGCTCACGGGCGCGGCGTTGCCGGTGTGCGGTGCCGCCGGGGCGGTATCGCCACCGAGCGTGCCCACCGGACGCGGTGCCGGGATCTCGCCCGTGCCGTGGCTAAAGACAAACTTGCCATCGGCCACGTCGCACAGGACGGTATCGCCCTCGCCCCACTCGCCAGCCAGCAGTTCCTCGGACAGCGGATCCTCGATGAGCTTTTGGATAGCACGGCGCAGCGGACGCGCGCCGTTGGTGAGGTCGGTGCCCTCGGCCACGATCTTGTCATAGGCCGCATCGGTGAGCTTGATGTTCATGCCGTTGGCAATCAGGCGCTGACGCAGGTCGTCCACCAGCAGGTGCGCGATCTTGGTCAGGTTCTCGCCCGAGAGCTTCTGGAACACCACAATGTCGTCGATACGGTTGAGCAGCTCGGGGCGGAACAGGCGCTTGAGCTCGCCCATCGCACGGCCCTTGATCTCACTCGAGGTGAGGCCCTGCTCGCCGGTGGTGCCAAAGCCAACGCTCGCATCCTGCGCGATCTCGCGGGCGCCCACGTTGGACGTCATGATGATCACGGTATTGCGGAAGTCGACCGTCTTGCCCTGGCTATCAGTCAGGCGACCCTCCTCCAGCACCTGCAACAAAATGTTGAAGATGTCGGGGTGCGCCTTCTCGATCTCGTCGAACAGCACGACCGAGTACGGGTGACGACGAACGGCCTTGGTAAGCTGACCGCCCTCGTCGTGGCCCACGTAACCCGGAGGGCTACCGATAAGCTTGGAGACCTCGAACTCGCTGCCGAACTCCGACATGTCGAAGCTGATGAGCGCGTCCTTACTGCCAAAGAGGTACTCGGCGAGCGTCTTGGCGAGCTCGGTCTTGCCTGTGCCGGTGGGACCAAGGAAGATAAAGCTACCACCGGGACGACGCGGGTCCTTGAGCGGCGAGCGGCTGCGGCGCACGGCCTTGGCGACGGCCTCGACGGCCTCGTCCTGGCCGATAATGCGGGTCTTGAGCACGCTTTCGGTCTGCAGCAGGCGACGGCTCTCGCTCTCGGTGAGCGAGGAAACCGGCACGCCAGAGGTCACGGACACGATGTCGGCAATCTGACTCACGTCGATGGTGAGCGGGCTGGCGTCGAGCTCGGCGGTCCAGGCGGCCTTGGCCTCGGCGAGCTCAATCTCGGCGGCCTTCTGCTGCTCGGTGATCTCGGCGGCCTTGTTCATGTCGTCGCTCTCGGTGGCCTCCTGCGCGGCGGCCTTGAGCTCCTCTATGCGATGCTCGGCCTCGCGCACCGGCTCGGGCGCACGATTCGCGGCGATGCGAGCGCGGGCACCGGCCTCGTCGATGAGGTCGATGGCCTTATCGGGCAGGAAGCGATCCTGGATGTAGCGGTTGGAAAGCTTCGCGGCGGCCTCGATAGCACCCTGCGTATAGCGCACATGGTGGTGCTCCTCGTAGCGCGGCTTAAGCGCGGTCAGGATCTTGACGGTGTCCTCGACGCTCGGCTCCTCGACATCGATAGTCTGGAAGCGACGCTCGAAGGCTGGGTCTTTGGTGAGGTACTTGCGGAATTCCTCGGCCGTGGTGGCGCCAATAATCTGGAAGGCACCGCGTGCAAGCACGGGCTTGAGCATGGAGCTCGCGTCGATGGAGCCCTCGGCAGAACCGGCACCGATGATGGTGTGCATCTCGTCAATAAACAGGATGACGTCGTCAGCCTCGGTGGCCTCCTGGATCACGTTCTTGAGGCGCTCCTCAAACTCACCGCGATACTTGGCGCCCGCAACGAGGCCCGGCAGGTCGAGCGTCCAGATGTTCTGGTTCATGAGATTCTCGGGCACGTTGCCGGCAGCGATCTGCTGCGCCAGGCCCTCGACGATGGCCGTCTTGCCCACGCCGGGGTCGCCCAGAATGAGCGGGTTGTTCTTGGTGCGGCGCGAAAGGATCTCCATCATGCGCTGGACTTCCTTTTCGCGGCCAATCACGGGATCGAGCTCGCCGTCGCGCGCCTTTTGAGTGAGGTTGGTGGCGAACTGCTTGAGCGTGTCGGTGCCGCTCCCCTTTTGCTGAGAGGCATCCGAGCCGCTAAAGAACGGCAGGCCCGCACCGGGACGACCAGCACCGGCGCCGGCGAGCGGACGCTTCTTGTCCTGGTCCTTGGCGGTGAGTTTCTCGATAGCCTTTTTGATGGAGGCGGACGACACACCCAGGCGCATGAGGATGTCCATGGCCATGCCGTTGCCCTCTTCGACGATACCGATGAGCAGGTGCTCGGTCGACACGTAGGTCTGGTTGTTCTCACGCGCCACGCGGAATGAACGCTCCATCACGCTAATGACGAGCGGCGTAAAGGCGAGCTTGGCCGCCTCGGTCTCCTCGCTGGGCTCGGGAACCGTGGTCTGGACCTCCTTGAGGGTGTCCATGATGTCGTCGTAGGAGATATCAAGCGAGCGCAGCGCCTCGGCAGCGATGCCCTCGTCCTCCTTGGCGAGTGCGAGCAGCAGGTGCTCGGTGCCCACCTTATTTGAGTGCAGATCGAGCGCCTCCTGTTTGGCCATCGACATGACCTTGCGCGCTCGATCGGTAAATCTATCTAACATGCTCGTTTCCTTACATGAGTTCATCGAAATCAAAACGCCCGCCCGTCGGCGGCGCTTTTGTCTCTTTACCCACAGGTTGTCTATGTTAACAGCTGGAGGAATATCTATAAACCCGGCTCACATGAATGCAGGTTATGACCGCATCGCGGGACTCACCGCGCGATGCGCGACAGGCGCCCCGCAAGAGAAACCCTAGGCGTCTTTCACCACGTCGGGACTCGTCGCACGCGATGCGCGATAGGCATCGGCCTCCTTGGAGACGCGTTCGAGCAGCTCGGATGTATCGACGCCCTCGACTTGCGCGACCGTTTCCACCGTCTGCATGGCGACCGCCCTCAGGTACGCGCACGCGCTGTCCCCCGGCTGCTCGAGGTCTATCTCCTCGCCGCCCTCCCGGGCAAAGCCGACCGCCATCACAAAGCCCATGATGCCCGAGACCAGAAAGCCCACCGCAAAGCTCGAATCTGCCTTGAGCTCTTCTCCGTCGGGGTGGACGATCTCTCTCACGCGGTCGATGATGATCGTATGGATGCCCTGCACGACCTGCTCGGCGGCACCCGCCCTCATGGTGATGACGATGCGCCGCAGCAGGCAGCGGACGTCGCGCCGGTCGAACGCCGAAAGGTCGCCCTCGCTCGAAAAATGCCAGAGGGCATCGGTGATGAGCTCGTTATCCTGCAGCAGCTGGGCTATGGCGATGGCGACGAGTTCATCGAAATCGTGAAAATAGTAGTAAAACGTTCCGCGATTGCACTGGGCGGCGCGGGTCACCTCGCCAACCGACAGCTCGAAGATGCTGTTGTTCTCGATGAGCTCCCAAAACGCCTCGATGATACGGGTGCGTGCATCGGGCGCATCGGCGTCCTTACGCGGTCTCGCCATGCGCCTCACCGCACCCCTGCGCCTTGGCGTTCATGATGAGCATCTGAAGACGGTTCTCCACGTTGGCGAAGCTCACGTCGGGATCGTAGTCGAGCGGCAGGAACTGCGCCGTGGGATACTGCTCCTTGAGCGCATGGATGAGCCCGCGCCCCACGACATGGTTGGGCAGACACCCGAACGGCTGCAGGATCACGAAGTTGCGGCAGCCGCGCTTGGCGTGCTCGAGAATCTCCGCCGGAATCAGCACGCCCTCGCCCGCATCGAACGTATGGTGCAGGATCTTATCGCTCGCGCGCACGAGCTCGGGCATGCGCGTCGGCGGCTCGTAGAGCGGGCTCGCCGCGCCCAGGCGGTCGCAACGGTCGTGCGCGAGCTCGAACAGGTTGTCCGCCGTGGCGTACCAGGCCTTTTCGGGCAGCGACAGGTCGACGTGGAACTCGCGCGACTGCGCATGCTTGTAGAAATAGGTCTTGCGGATCACGTCGGTCATGCGCGCCTCGATGACCTCGAGCCCGTTGTCCTCGAGGTAGCGCTCGATCTCGTGGTTGGCGCCGAGATGGAAATTGAGCAGGTACTCGCCCACGATGAGAACGGTCGGATGCGGGTTCGAGCGGTCGTACGGAACGGCGTCCATGATCGCAAGCGCGCGTTTGAAGCCCGTCGCCTGGCCTCTCAGCCCGGAGCGCTCCATGCCCTCGATAACCTCATCGAGCGCGCGGTCGAACGCAGCGTCCGCCGCGCCCTTCTCGAGCTCGTAGGGACGGATGCGCCTAAGCATGGCCTCGAGGGCATCGATCATGGGAAGACCGTAGGCGATCTGGATGCTCGGGCCAAGGCCGAGCTTGAAGCCCGGATGCGCATTGTGGGCATCGACGTCGTCGTTGGTGAGCACCGGGACATAGTCGTATCCCGCGTCGTCGAGCGCGCGGCGCAGCAGGGGCATGTAGTGCGTCAGGCGGCAGTCGCCGATATACTTGCCAGTCACCACGGCGACGTCGTGCGGGTCGTACTTACCGCTCTCGAGCGCCGCGAGCGCCTCGCCGATCACGATTTGCGCGGGGAAGCAGATGTCGTTGTGCACATAGCGTTTGCCCAGGCGGATGGCATCCTCGCGCCCGATATCAAGGGCCTCGGCGCGCACGCCCTGATTGCGCATCGCCGCGGTCATGAGCCTGCAGAACGCATGGGAGGTGTTGGGGACCAGCGCGATCTTGTCGTGCCGGTCGCGCTTGGTGTACTTGACCTTATACGGGTCGTCGAGCGGATGGACCGCGTGCACCCGGGCGCCCTCGGCACGCTCCTCCGCGCGACGACGGTTGACCGACTCGATAAACGAACGCACGCGAATGCCCATGGGACCGGCGACGTCGCTCTCATCGAGCTTGATCATCATCGGAACCTTGGAGCCCATCTCGCCCATCATGCGCGCGATCTCGTCGGTGAGATACGCATCGTGGCCGCAGCCGAAGCTGCCCATCTGCACGAGCTCGAGCTCGGGCGTCGATGCGACGATGACCGCGCACGACAGCATGCGCGCATGGTAGTTGTTCACGATGTCGATGCGGCTGTTGGAAAGATCGACGTTGCAGACCCCCGGCACCGCATCGGGCGTCAGCACGGGGATGCCGCGCTCAGAGAAGAGCTTGGGCAGCCCGTGGTTGACCAGCGGGTCGTTGTGGTACGGGCGCGAAGCGATCACCACCGCGTAGCCGCCGTCCTCGTGCACGTTCTCGAGCACCTGCCTGCCGCGCAGCTGCAGCTGGTTCTCAAACGTCTCCTGCGCGCGGTCCGCCTGCTCGGTCGCCTTGGCAACCAGGTCGGCATCGATATCGAAGGTCTCCTTGCACCACGCCTTGAGCTGGCGGTTTCGGTCGCCCTCGTCGTACCAGTGGAACAGCGGCGTATCGAACGGAACGCCGAAACGCTCCTCCGGGTTATCGGAATTGCGCATCACGTAGGGGTATCCCTTTACGACGGCGCACATCCACTCGCTGGTAGAGGCGGTGTTTTCGGTGGGCACCGTCGTGATGATGGGCATGAAGATGCGGTCGACGCCGGCGTCGACGAGATTGCGGATGTGCCCGTGGACGAGCTTGGCCGGGAAGCACACGGTGTCGGATGTGACGTGCGCCAGACCGCGCTCGTACATCGCCTTGGTGCTGCGTCCCGAGACGCGCACCTTAAAGCCGAGCGTGCTGAAGAACGTCGACCAGAACGGCATGGTGTCCCAGAACTCGAGCACACGGGGAATGCCGATCGTGACATCGCGCCCCCCGCTGACGGGAACCGTGGGGTACGACTCGAACAGCAGCTTCTCGCGGTCGACAAAGAGATTGGGGGCAGCCGCGGTCCGGTCGCGCCCCGTGCCGGGTGCCTGTGCCTCGCAAGCACCCTGCGGACGCAGCTCCTCCGCCGCGGGAACCTCGCGCACGAGCTCATCCCATGAGATGGCGCCGCCGCGCGGGCAGCGATTGCCCGTGACGTAAAGCGAGCCGTCGCCAAATGCCACGACCGCGCGCTGGCAGCGGTTGTTGCACCGACGGCAGGTAACGCCGCCGAACTCGCGATGCTCGAAGCGCTCCACGGCATCGAGCCCGATAAACGACGTGCCGGCGTCGCCCTTGCGGCATTCCTCGCGCGCGAGCAGGGCGATACCGATAGCGCCCATCAGCCCCGGGTGGGGCGCACGCGTGACGGGTTTGCCCAGATACTGCTCGAATGCGCGCAGCACCGCGTCGTTTCGGAACGTGCCGCCCTGGACGACGACTTTGTCGCCCAGACGGTTGAGATTTGAAACGCGAATGACCTTGGTGAACACGTTCTCGATAATCGAACGGCAGAGACCGGCCATGATGTCGCCCGGACCCTTACCGCGCCGCTGCTCGGAAACGACGCTGCTGTTCATGAACACCGTGCAGCGGCTGCCGAGAACGGCGGGGGCTTTGGACGAAAATGCCTCGGTCGCGATATCCTCAACGGCTATTCCGAGGTTTTTGGCAAAACCCTCGAGGAACGAGCCGCAGCCCGCAGAGCACGCCTCGTTGACGACGATATCGGTCAGCACGCCGTGGTTGAGCCAGATGGCCTTCATATCCTGTCCGCCGATGTCGAGCACGAAGGTCGCATCGGGAACGCATGCGCACGCGGCGCGGGCGTGCGCGACCGTCTCGACCGTATGGTAGTCGGCGTGGAACGCGCGCGCGAAAAGCTCCTCGCCGTATCCCGTGGTGCCCACGGCATCGATCGCAAGCGTGACTCCCGCTGTCTCCCAGCGGTTCTTCAAGCTGACAAGACCCTGTTGGGCGACGTCGAGCGGTCTGCCGTTATTAGACGCGTAGAACGAATCGACAAGCTCACCCGCCTCATCGACCAGGGCGAACTTGGTCGTCGTGCTCCCCGAATCGATACCGAGCGCCACACGCACCGTCTCTCCGGGCGCATACGCATCCGGACCCTTTGCCGGCGTCTCTTTGCCATGGCGTGCCGTAAAATCCGCCTGCTCGGCAGGTGTGGCAAAAAAGGGCTGGGCAAGACGTCCCTCCCCGCTTGCGGGCGCGACCGTCTCGAGCTTATCCAGCCGGACAAAAGCGTCGGGAAGGTCGATCGGTTGGGACGATGCGAACATGTCGGTCAGCGACAGGGCGGCACCGCGCGCGACCATGATCTGCGGATCGCGCGGGACGATAACCTGATCGTCCGATAGATTCAGTTGCTCCCGGAACACGCGGACCAGTGTGGGGTTGTAGGCGAGCGTACCGCCCTCGAAGATTACCGGCGGCTCGATGTCGATACCCTGGGCCAGACCGCCGATCGTTTGGCGGGCGACCGCGTGAAGCGCCGAAAGCGCCAGGTCGGTGGTAGGAATGCCCTCGTTGAGCAGCGGCTGGATATCGGTCTTTGCGTACACGCCGCAGCGGCCCGAGACCTCGTGGACGGTCGTTCCCCGGCTTGCGAGCTGCTCGAACTCGCCCGATTCGGTGCCGACCCCCATGAGCTTTGCCATCTCGTCGATAAATGCACCGGTACCGCCTGCGCACGAGCCGTTCATGCGCATGTCGGCAACCTCGATGTCTCCCTTATCGTTGGTGCGGAAGAAGATCATCTTGGCGTCTTGGCCGCCCAGCTCGATGGCGCAGCGCGTCTGCGGATAGAACCTGCTGATCGCGAGCGCGTTGGCGACCACCTCCTGAACGTACGAGGCGCCCAGCGCGGTCGCGATATCGCGCGCACCCGAGCCGGTCACCGCAACGCGCAGTGACTCATGGGGAAAGCGCTCGGCGAGCTCGCCGAGCATGGCGCGCACGCTCGCTGTCTGACACGCCACGTGGCGGCGATATCCCCACCACGCCTCGGTCATATCCTCGTGCATCGCGTAAACTTTGGTCGTCGTCGACCCTACGTCCAGTCCTACTAGCAACGCCATAATGCTCCGTCTCTCGCATTTTTCCCGCTAGAGATATACCACTCTACGTAATACAACAGACTGTTGTATTTAAACTCCGTATAAAAAGCGGCTGCCGAAACGCTTCAGCAGCCGCCGAATGCACCAACAGATTGTTCTGCGCGCTAGCACGTCGGGCAACGGAGCAGCACGGGCCCTCCGGTCATGTGCACCGCTCACGCCCGCGATGTCGCCGAGAGAGCTATCCACGCTTAGGGCTCCAACCAAGCAAGTCGCCCGCGCTCAGCAGATCCCTAAGCGAGCTACTCGCACTCAGGAGCCATAGCCTGCTCCAAGAGCTCGGCATGCTCCTCCTCGAAAACCGTCCCCACAGGGAAGGCGCGACGGAAGACGAAGCGGGAAATCGGACCGGCTACCAAAAGGTTCCACGGCAGCGCCATCACAAAATTATGCGGGATGTTGATCATCCAGATCGCGGGCACGGAATACAGGTTCGCAAGGATGCCGCCGGGCATGTGCGTCAGACCCTCACAGGCACCGTACAGCGACATGATGATGACCATGGGAACGACCATGCAGGAGCTGACGGCGAGCGTCATGGCAAGTGGCGAGCTCTTGCCCGGCGTGACCAAGTACTTAAAGGCGAAACCCTTGGCGAGCGGGCTGGCGACGAACCAGTCGCAGCACATGGCAAAAATGTAGGCAACGGGGAAGCCGAGCCACGCAGTGGCAACGACCTCGCCGTTGATGGCCCCGTGCTGCAGGGCAACGTTGTAGATGCTCATCCAGAGCACCATGCAAAAGCACATGATAAAGGTGAACAGCAGGCTCTCTCGTTTGTTGATAGGCATAAAGGGCAGATTCCTCTCTGTGTTGTACCGCGGCGCCACGCAACAAAAACGGGCGGGCAAGATGGAGCTGTTGGAACTTCATCTCGCCCGCCCGCGATACGTGCGTCTGCGACTACTTATGTGGTGGAACTACCCTAACACGAACGGCGCGCGCTTCGTAAGCGTTGAGTTTATGAAGATGCAGGGCACCGATAATCCCCCGACCCCATAAGTTGCGGTGGAATACGGACTGTTTTGACCCTTTAAGCAGCAATTCAGTCCCTATTTCACCGCAACTCATTTGGTGCAAAGTAACCTGTCCCCCTTGCGCCAATTAGCTGGTATGGCGCCAGCGAGGGTCGGTGAGGGTTCTCGCCACGCCCAAGCCAACGGGCAGAAACGCAACGATGAGAACTGCGCGCACAAGAGAGCCGAGCATGTTGACCGTGTCGAAGGTGCACATGTAATACATAGAGCGATAGAGATACAGACCGGGCACCATAATGACAATCGAAGGCACCGTGAGGGCGATGCGCGGGTAGGTGAGCTTGACTTCGGCCAAGCTTGCCAGCAGACCCGATACCAGCGCGCCGATAAACGCTGCTGCCTCGGGAGGCATTCCCGTGCTGAGGCCCAGGAAGGGAATCATCGTCGGCGCATCGACAAGGGTCAGACGCAGGGTATTGGACACGGCGCCGATCAACCCAGCTGCCGCGGCCATCTTTACCGGGCTGTTGAACATCACCGAGAAGCCGAATACGCCAACGAAGCTCATCACCACGCGCAGGAGCGTAAGGGCAAGCGGCGAAAGGCCCAGTGGGGCAAAGTCGTCCGGCGCCAGGCCAACACACTCGGCAACCATCCAACCTACGAGCGTCGCCATCACAATAATCGATACGGCATATGAAAGGCGCTCGATACCGCTTCGCATGTCGAGCTTGGCGATGTCGAGGCCCGCCGTAATGAGCGGAAAGCCGGGAATCACAAAGAGCATGGCGCCGATATAGCCTTCTTGGTGCGACATTGCCCCCGGTATGACCTGGCCAAGACCGAGCAATGCCAGCAGATACGAAACGCAAGCGAGCGCAACGCCGGTCGTCAGCGCGCTGAACTGACCAAGGCCTTGCTTGAGAATATGGGAGCGGGCAAAGTTGCCGACACCCGCGCCCACAAACGCGCAGGCCATCTCGATAGGGCCGCCGCCGAGCAAAAAGACGAAGGCGCCGCAAGCACAAGCTGCCGCAAGGCCCTGTTGCCAGGGAGAGTAATCGGGTTTTGAACTCTCAACGGTCTTGAGCATCTCGTGGTATTCGTGCACGGTAAACCGGCGCCCATACGTCTCGATTTCCTTTAAGAAGCTCTCCATCATCCAAATGCGATGGGTATTGACTCCCGTTGTGGGCAGGCTGACAACCTCGTTAAAGCAGTGGCCATCTTCGATGCAGGTGCACTCAAACGACAGAAGACTTAAGTCAACGTGGATGGTGACACCGAGTACGGCGGCAACACGATTCATGGTATCGCGCACGCGCCAGGCACCCGTTCCGCTTGCCAGCATAAGCATGCCGGTGCGGCAGATGATGGATGATTTATCGGTGAGCGGCGCATCGACGGCAAGCTCATCGCCTGCCGTCACGATCTGGTGCCAGTCAGTTTTCATATGGAGCGCGCCGGCACGAACGCCGTGGTGCATGGGGGCTCTCGAAAGCAGCGAGTCAAGGCGCGAAGGCTGTGGGGGCTCCGTTGATCCGACCTCGTCCTCATCAGTCTCTTCATCGACCAGATCAAAGGAATCAAGCGGCGCTGGCTCGCGACGATCGATTAGCTCCTCATCCTCATCATCAAAGTAATTGAACTGATCGAGCATGTCCTCTTCGATTGCACGCTCGCTCGCGTCGTCCATATAGACGCTCCCTTCCTACCGACTAACCCCCATCCTAGGCAGCAACGGCTAAAGGAAACATAAAAGAGACGGCTGTCATGCGAGCCATGTGCGCAATGACTACCCAAAGCAATCCGTCCCCCTTGCACCAATGACTTGACAAGGACTGTCCCCAAGTGCCGGCACAAGAGGAACGTCCCTAAGTGCCAACCAAGGCAACGCCGCAGGTAGAGGACGGACAGCGAGCGACATCCAGCTTGACAGCCAAGGCAACGCCGATGCCTTGGCAACGACAGACACTATGACCCAATCCGAGGGCACTAAAAAGATAGGAGCCCCCGCTCGTGACCGCGGGTCGGGGCTGCGACAATGATGTTGAAGTGCCATAGGCGCAGCCGCGCCG
>CABUWD010000044.1 GCA_902495155.1 uncultured Collinsella sp. | reverse complement strand
GTTTAAGTTTGTCGCGAGTTCCGCACGCAAAGGAAAGCACTTAATGTGCTTTCCGTCTTGCGCAGGACTGTAGAGCAGCAAACTTAAACAGCGGGCCGCCCGGGCCGGGAATCCGCCCCCGCGCACAGAAGGGGATTCCTTTTGTGTAGGCTTTGCGGAAATATGCCCATTTTGGGATACGCCCGGCGGCGTGGTCTGTTGACGGCACAGCTAACGCCACGTATCCTATCGAACTGCGTGTTTCGTAGGGGGATGCTGACCCCTCGATTCAAGCCGTTGCACTTTACAGAAAGCTGGAATCATTCGAGAAGGAGTACGCTTTGCCTACTATTAACCAGCTGGTTCGCCAGGGCCGTCGTTCCGTGCCCAAGAAGTCCAAGAACGCTGCTCTGCAGCACAACTCCCAGAAGCGCGGCGTGTGCACCCGCGTCTTCACCACGAGCCCCAAGAAGCCGAACTCGGCTCTTCGTAAGGTTGCCCGTGTTCGCCTCGTCAACGGCATCGAAGTTACTGCTTACATCCCGGGTGAGGGTCACAACCTGCAGGAGCACTCCATCGTGCTCGTCCGCGGCGGTCGTGTCCGTGACCTCCCTGGTGTCCGTTATCACGTCATCCGTGGCGCCTACGACGCTGCTCCGGTCCAGAACCGTATGCAGGCCCGTTCCAAGTACGGTGCTAAGCGCCCCAAGGCTAAATAAGCCAGATAACGTTTTGATACTTTCGCCGTGTGCCGCCTAAGCGCCGCACGGTAGACACTTAAGGAGATTTCACATGCCGCGTCGTGCAGCAGCTAATCGTCGTGAGGTTCAGCCTGACGCCGTTTACAACAACCGCCTGGTGACTCAGCTCATCAACAAGGTCCTTCTTGACGGCAAGAAGGCCACCGCTGAGCGCATCGTTTACACCGCTTTCGAGATCGTTGCCGAGAAGTCCGAGGGTGGCGACGCTCTCGCTACCTTCAAGAAGGCTATGGACAACGTCAAGCCCACGCTCGAGGTTAAGCCCAAGCGTGTCGGTGGCGCAACCTATCAGGTCCCGATGGAGGTCAACTCCCGTCGTTCCACCGCTCTGGGTATCCGCTGGATCGTCAACTTCTCCCGCGCTCGCAAGGAGAAGACCATGGCCGAGCGTCTCGCCAACGAGATCCTCGACGCTTCCAACGGCCTGGGCGCTTCCGTCAAGAAGCGTGAGGACGTCTTCAAGATGGCCGAGGCCAACCGCGCGTTCTCTCACTATCGTTGGTAAGTTAAGGTAAGGAACTAACATGGCTAAGCCTAAGTACAAGCTTTCCGATACCCGTAACATCGGCATCATGGCCCACATCGATGCCGGTAAGACCACCACGACCGAGCGTATTCTTTACTACACCGGTAAGACTCACAAGATCGGTGAGGTCCATGAGGGCGCTGCCACCATGGACTGGATGGTTCAGGAGCAGGAGCGCGGCGTAACCATTACCTCCGCTGCTACCACGTGCTTCTGGAACAAGGACGGTAAGGACTACCGCATCCAGATCATCGACACCCCGGGCCACGTTGACTTCACCGCCGAGGTCGAGCGCTGCCTGCGCGTCCTCGATGGCGCTGTCGCCGTCTTCGACGCCGTTGCCGGCGTTCAGCCCCAGTCTGAGACCGTTTGGCGTCAGGCTTCCACCTTCAACGTCCCCCGCATCGCCTTCATCAACAAGTATGACCGCGTTGGCGCTGACTTCTTCAACGCTATCGAGACCATGAAGGATCGTCTCGACGCTAACGCCGTGGCCGCTCAGGTCCCGATGGGCGCCGAGGACAACTTCTGGGGCGTCATCGACCTGGTCACCATGACTGCATGGGACTTCAAGGCCGACGAGAAGGGCATGACCTACCCCGAGCCGATGGACGAGATCCCGGCTGAGTTCGCCGACATCGCTGCCACCAAGCGCGAGGAGCTCCTCGACGCTGCTGCCAGCTTTGACGACGAGCTCATGGAGAAGATCCTCATGGAGGAGGACTTCACCGTCGAGGAGCTCAAGGCGGCTCTGCGTAAGGGCGTTCTGGCCAACGAGCTCAACCTCGTCTTCGTGGGCTCCGCCTACAAGAACAAGGGCGTTCAGGAGCTGCTCGACGCTGTCGTCGACTACCTGCCCAGCCCGCTCGACGTTGAGGCTGTCACCGGTACCGATCCGGACACCGGCGAGGAGATCCAGCGTCATCCTTCCTTCGACGAGCCCTTCTCCGGCCTGGTCTTCAAGATCATGACCGACCCGTTCGTCGGTAAGCTCACCTATGTCCGCGTTTACTCCGGCCGTGCCGAGTCCGGCTCCTACGTGGTCAACGCTTCCAACGGTCAGCGCGAGCGCCTCGGCCGCATCCTCGAGATGAACGCCGCCGAGCGTATCGACCGTGACGACGCCGCTGCCGGCGACATCGTCGCTTGCGTCGGCTTCAAGAACTCCACCACCGGTGACACCCTGTGCGCCGAGGGCAAGGAGATCGTCCTCGAGAAGATCGAGTTCGCTAAGCCCGTTATCGACGTTGCTATCGAGCCCAAGACCAAGGCCGAGCAGGACAAGATGTCCCTGGCTCTGACCAAGCTCGCCGAGGAGGACCCGACCTTCCAGGTGTCCACCAATCACGAGACCGGCCAGACCATCATCGCCGGCATGGGCGAGCTGCACCTCGAGATCATCGTCGACCGTCTGCTCCGTGAGTTCAAGGTTGACGCTAACGTTGGTAAGCCCCAGGTTGCCTACCGCGAGACCGCTGGTCACGACGTCGAGAAGGCTGAGGGCAAGTTCGTCCGTCAGTCCGGTGGTCGCGGTCAGTACGGCCACGCCGTCATTAAGCTCGAGAAGATGGAGGAGGGCTTCGGCTACGAGTTCGTCAACGCTATCGTCGGCGGCGTCGTGCCCAAGGAGTACATCCCGTCCATCGACAAGGGCATCCAGGAGGCCCTGAACACCGGTGTTATCGCCGGCTTCCCGGTCCTCGACGTTAAGGTCACCCTGTTCGACGGTTCTTACCACGAGGTCGACTCCTCCGAGGCCGCCTTCAAGATCGCCGGTTCCATGGCTATCAAGGACGCCCTCAAGAAGTCCGATCCGCAGCTGCTCGAGCCGATCATGGCTGTCGAGGTCGAGACCCCCGAGCAGTACATGGGCGACGTTATGGGCAACCTCTCCGGTCGCCGCGGCAAGATCGAGGGCATGGAAGATCGCAAGAACAGCAAGCTCATCCGTGCCAAGGTGCCGCTGGGCGAGATGTTCGGTTACGCTACCGACCTTCGCTCCCAGACCCAGGGCCGTGCATCCTACACGATGCAGTTCGACTCTTATGAGCCCGCGCCCAAGTCCATCGTGGACGAGGTCATGAGCAAGAACGCCTAAGTTCGAGCTCCCTGTTACGTAATCCTGCGAGAACATCTCTCGCACTCTTTGGAGGTTTAAGTTGGCTACCCAGAAGATCCGCATTCGCCTCAAGGGCTATGATCACGAGGTCGTCGATCAGTCCGCGAAGCTCATCGTCGAGACCGCTCAGAAGACCGGCGCTCGCGTTTCCGGTCCTGTCCCCCTGCCCACCGAGCGCAACCTGTACACGGTTATCCGCTCGCCGCACGTGAACAAGGACTCCCGTGAGCAGTTCGAGATGCGCACCCACAAGCGCCTCATCGACATCCTCGACCCCACCTCGGGCACCGTTGATTCGCTCATGCGTCTCGACCTCCCCGCTGGCGTCGACATCGACATCAAGCTCTAAGCGATATCGCTCATAGCTTAAAGGGCCCCGCTGCCGTTACGGTAGCGGGGCCCTTTTGTTTTGCATGATGGGTTTGGACCGCCGGGAAAGGCTGCCGAGCGGCTGGCTGTGGCGCCCTATTCACTCACGGGACGCAGCGATGCCTCCTCAAAATGGAAGAATCGCAAGCCGTCTTCCGTTTCGATGCACGCACGACCAAAGCCATCGACCGTTTGAAAGATGCCGCGTGCCAGCTCGTCCCCAGCGGGGGAGCGGGCGATAACGTGCTCCCCGATCCAATTGAGGTGAGCGACATATTCGCCGTGGACGGGCGCGAGCGGTCCGGTGTTTTCTTCCATGGCGTTGAGGCGTTCTGCCCAGGCATCTACAGCGTCTATAACGGCGTGATAGACCTCATCGAGGAGCATGTCGACGGCAGGAACGTTCTCGTTAAGGTCCGAGAGACCGATTGCCGGCAGGCCGCCATCGGGCACCTCTTGGGGCGCATAGTTCACATTGACGCCAATGCCGCAGACGGCGAAAGGTTGGCCTTCGTTATCGCGTGCGGCCGCGACCAGAATGCCGCCGAGTTTGCGTCCACGCGCGACCAGGTCGTTGGGCCATTTGAGGCCAATCTCGTTTGCAAGACCCTGTTTTTCGAGTGCTTCGAGCACCGCTAGGCCGCTGACGGCGGCAAGACCAGAGTACTTTGCAGGATTAACGCATGGGCGCAGGACAATCGAAAGCAATAAGTTGCCGACGGTTGAGTCCCACTTGTGCCCGCGCCGGCCGCGTCCTGCTGTTTGAGCCCGGGCGGCAAGTCCTGTGCCGTGCGGCGCTCCCTGTTTCCCTGCTTCGAGCAGGTCATCGTTGGTCGATCCGGTTACGTCGACTATCGTTAATTTGGCATCCATAACAACTGCTACCTCCTAAGTTAATAAGGCAATCGCGCAATGGTGTCGAGAGATAGACACAATGTGAAGCCTTTGTCGCATTTGGACAATTTAATGTTAACACGTCAACAACGACTGAAATGCGTTATCCTCTCTTGGTCGATGTAAACACGTCAACAACTCAAAGGAGGTTAGTGATGGGTTTCACGATTCTTGGAACAGGCTCGGCGCTTCCTGAGCGCAGTGTTTCCAATGACGAGCTGTCTGAGTTCCTCGATACCTCGGATGAGTGGATTTTTACCCGCACAGGTATCAAGAGCCGCCACGTCTGCGCCACCGAGTCACTTGACGACCTTGCCGTAGCGGCGAGCGAGCGGGCACTCCGGGTGTCCGGAATCGACGCGAGCCAGCTGGATCTGATCGTCTGCTCGACGACGACGGGTGATCACCTTGTTCCCGCTGAGGCGTGTGCCGTTGCTGAGCGACTAGGCGCGACGTGCCCTGCCTTCGATGTCTCGGCGGCTTGTGCCGGCTTCGTATTTGCGCTCGATGTCGCCGAGGGCTATATCGCCCGCGGTCGCGCCGAGCACGTGCTGGTCGTTGCCGCCGAGCAGATGACGCGCGCACTCGACTGGACCGACCGTGCCACCTGCGTGCTCTTTGGCGATGGGGCAGGCGCCGCAGTGATTGAGGCTGGGGGAGACAGCCCCCTTGCCGTTGAGCTTTCGACGGCGCCCGACGTCGAGACGTTACACGTTCCCGGTCTGGTCGGCACCTCGCCGTTTAAGGCTTCCGCAGATAGCAAGAGCGTGCTGTCCATGAATGGCCGCCGCGTGTTCAAGTTCGGCGTCAACGCCATCTGCGACACGGTCCATAAGCTTGCGGGCGATGCGGGCATTTCGGTCGAAGACATCGACCATTTTGTATTCCATCAGGCTAACGAACGAATCCTGAGTCAGGCGGTCAAGCGCCTCGGCGTGCCAGATGAGCGCGTGGTTCGAACGCTGCGCGAGACCGGCAACATTTCGAGCGCCTGCATTCCCTTTGCGCTTGACCGTCTGGCACGCACCGACGCACTGAATGCGGGCGACACCATCGCCCTCGTTGGATTTGGCGCCGGCCTGGATATAGGTGGCTATCTGCTTCGTTGGAAGTAGTTGCACATAGGAAAAAACGCCCCTAGGGCACAAACAAAGGAGAACTACCATGGCAGATCAGAAGACCTTCGAGCGCGTTTGCGACGTTATCCGCGAGACCGCCGGTCTTGACGATGTCGAGATGAAGCCCGAGTCCACGCTCGAGGAGATTGGTCTCGACAGCCTGGGCACCGTCGAGATCCTCGTCGCCGTCGAGGACGAGTTTGGCATCCAGCTCGATACCGAGGAGAACCCCAAGACGGTCGGCGAGTTCGCCGATACGGTCGAGGCGGCATTGGAGAAGTAGAGATGCTCAAGACTCCTCTCTGCGATCTGCTCGGCATCGAAAAGCCCGTGTTCCAGGGCGGTATGGCCTGGATTGCCGATGCCTCGCTGGCGTCCGCAGTGTCCGAGGCGGGTGGCTTAGGCATCATCGCGGCCATGAACGCCGACGCCAACTGGCTTCGCGACCAGATTCATGAGCTGCGCGCCAAGACGGATAAGCCCTTTGGCGTCAACGTCATGCTCATGAGCCCGTTTGCCGACGAGGTCGCGCAGGTCGTGATTGACGAGCGAGTGCCGGTCGTCGTGACGGGCGCCGGCAATCCCGCCAAGTACATGAAGGCGTGGAACGAGGCGGGCATCAAGGTCATCCCGGTCGTTGCCTCGGTGGCGCTGGCGCGCCTCGTGGCACGTCGTGGAGCCACGGCGGTTGTTGCCGAGGGTACCGAATCGGGCGGCCATATTGGCGAGACCTCGACGATGGCACTGGTGCCGCAGGTCGTCGATGCGGTCGACATTCCCGTTGTGGCCGCCGGCGGTATCGCGGATGGCCGCGGGGTGGCGGCCGCCTTTATGCTTGGCGCCGCTGGCGTCCAAGTGGGCACGCGTTTTCTCGTTGCCGATGAGTGTACCGTCTCGGAGCAGTACAAGGAGATGGTCCTGAAGGCCAACGACACTTCGACGCGTGCGACCGGTCGCTCGACGGGACATCCGGTGCGCGCCCTCAAGAGCCCCTTCACCAACGCCTATGCCAAGAGCGAGGGTTCCGGTGCGAGTGCCGAGGAGCTCGGTGCTATGGGAACCGGTGCGCTGCGTAAGGCCGCCAAGGACGGCAACTACGAAGAGGGTTCGTTTTTGTGTGGACAGATTGCCGGCATGGTCAACGAGCGCCAGAGCGCACGCGAAATCGTTGACGACCTGGTCGATGGCGCCGAGCACGTCCTGAAGGGTGCGTGCGCATGGGTGGCGTAGCGTTTTTGTTTGCCGGCCAGGGTGCCCAGCACCCCGCGATGGGCGTCGACTTGATCGAGACATCGCCGGCGGCTGCCGAGGTGTTCGCCATTGCCGATGAGGTGCGCCCGGGGACGAGCGAGCAGTGCCGGAGCGCCTCCAAGGAGGAGCTCTCGCAGACCGAGAACACGCAGCCTTGCGTGTTCGTGCACGACTTGGCTGTCGCCGTCGCCCTGCGCGAGCGCGGTGTGGTGCCTGCCGCCTGTGCGGGATTCTCGCTGGGCGAGGTCGCTGCACTCACCTTTGCGGGGGCATTCGATACGCGAGCGGGTTTTGAGCTCGTGTGTGAGCGCGCGGCATTGATGGCCACGGCGGCCGAGCGTCACCCCGGCGGCATGCGCGCCGTCATCAAACTTGATGCTGCGCAAGTCGAGAACCTGGCTGCGCAGGCCGGCGAGGACTGCTGGCCGGTCAACTACAACAGTCCCCAGCAGACGGTTGTGGCCGGAGCGCCCGATGCGCTGCAGACCCTCGACGTCCTAGTAAAAGAGGCTGGCGGCCGCGCCATGAAGGTCGCGGTGTCGGGTGCATTTCATAGCCCCTATATGGCCGAGGCGGCCTGTGGCCTTGCCGCATATATTGAGGCCGGTCACGCGCCGTCCCCGTTGCTCATTCCTGTTTTGGCAAATATGACAGCGGCGTCCTATCCGGCGGACCCCCAGACGGCATCGGAGGTGCTGGCCAATCAGGTGAGCCATGCCGTACGCTGGGTCGATACACTGCATGCTCTGCAGGATCAAGGCATCGACACATTTATTGAGGTCGGCCCCGGCAAAACGCTGTCCGGCCTGGTCAAGCGTACGCTGAGCGACGTTCGTGTGTATTCGTGCGAGACGGCCGAGCAGGTCGCAGCTATTGCCGACGAGTTCGCATAGTCCACAGGGCTGTAACCCGAAAGGAATGACATGGGCAACTTGAACAATGGCGCGCTCGAGCGCAACGACTCACGTCGCGTGGCACTGGTCACGGGCGGCTCGCGGGGTATCGGCCGCGCCTGCGCTATCGGTCTGGCGGAGGATGGCTACGATATCGCCGTCGTCTATGCCGGCAGCGTCGATGCGGCGCGCGAGACGTGCGACGCCTGCGAGGCGGCTGGCGCCACGGCGCGCTCATATCAATGTGACGTGGCCGACCCCGCTGCCGTCAACGCGTGCGTGGAAGCGGTCCTCAACGACTTTGGCTCCATTTGGGCGCTCGTCAACAACGCCGGCATCACCCGCGATGGCCTGCTCATGCGCATGGGCGATGACGCCTTCGACCGCGTGCTCGACGTCAATCTCAAGGGAACATTCAACATGCCGCGCGCGCTCACCAAGACCTTTATGCGCCAGCGTGGCGGTTGCGTCGTCAACATGAGCTCGGTCGTGGGCCTGATGGGCAATGCCGGGCAAGCCAACTACGCTGCCTCCAAGGCGGGCGTGATCGGCCTGACCAAGGCGGTGGCGCGCGAGCTTGCGCCCCGCGGCGTACGAGTGAACGCGGTTGCCCCCGGGTTTGTCGAGACGGATATGACGGCAAAGCTCTCGGAGAAGGTGCGTACGGTAACCGAGGAGCAGATTCCCCTTAAGCGTATGGCGCAGCCCGAAGAGGTGGCCGGTGTGGTGCGATTTTTAGTGAGCGATGCGGCTGCCTACATTACGGGCGAAGTCGTACGCGTCGACGGCGGAATGGCGATGTAGAAACCAGGGCCGAAGAACGGCTTGGATGAGGAGACCATGATGGAACAGAGAGTTGCAATCACCGGTATCGGTGCCGTGTCGCCGCTCGGCAACACCGCGCTTGCCACCTGGGCGGCCATGTGCGCCGGCACGTGCGGCATCGGCCCGATCACGCACTTCGATACCGATGCGTTTGCCGTCAAGGTGGCGGCCGAGGTCAAGGGCTTTGACGGCAACGAGTACTTTGGCAAGCGTGACGCCAAGCATCTCGACCCCTGCGTTCAGTTTGCGATGGCGGCTTCGGACGAAGCCATGCACGATGCGGGCTTTGATGTCGAAGGCGCCATCGATCGCGAGCGCCTGGGCGTCTACGTGGGCTCGGGCGTGGGCGGCATGACGACGCTCGTCGACAACGTCCATACGATTGCCGAACGTGGGCCCCGCCGCGCATCGCCCTATATGATCGCGATGATGATCCCCAACATGGCATCGGGCAATATCGCAATCCGCCACAAGGCAAAGGGCCCGACCCTGCCCGTGGTGACCGCGTGCGCAACCTCGGCCCATGCGGTGGGCGAGGCGTTCCGCGCCATCAAGCACGGCTATGCCGACGCGATCCTCGCGGGCGGCGCCGAGGCTGCAATTATCCCCGATGCCGTTGCGGGCTTTACGTCCTGCCGCGCATTGACCACCAACCCCGATCCCGCGACGGCCTGCCGTCCGTTCGATGCAGACCGCGACGGCTTTGTGATGGGCGAGGGCGCCTGCGTGCTCGTGCTCGAGAGCATGGAACATGCGCAGGCGCGCGGTGCGCACATTTATGCCGAGGTCGTGGGCTACGGCAACACCGATGATGCCTATCACATCACGAGCCCCGATCCCGAGGCTGCCGGCATTGCCCGCGCGATATCGCTGGCGGTGACCGAGGGCGACGTCAGGCCTTCCGAGGGCCTCTACATCAATGCCCACGGCACATCGACCAAGCTCAACGATTCGTCCGAGACGGCGGGCATTAAGCGTGCGCTCGGCGAGGACGCGGCGCGTGCCGCGCACGTCTCGTCGACTAAGTCGATGACCGGCCACATGATCGGTGCCACGGGCGCCATCGAGGTCATGGCCTGCGCCATGGCGCTCGAGCAGGGCGTGGTGCCGCCGACCATTAACTACCACACGCCCGATCCCGCCTGCGATCTTGACTACACGCCCAATCGCGCGGTTCGCGCTGACCTTACCTGGGCGCTTTCGACCAACCTGGGCTTTGGCGGACACAACGCCGCCATCGCGCTGCGTAGATATACGAGGAGCTAGAGCATGGATTCCAAAAGACTTGCCGAGATAGCCGATGTTATGGAGGACCGCGGCCTCACGCGCGTACGCGTTGAGGAGCCCGATGGCACCGCGGTCGAACTCGAGCGCGCGAGCGCCGCACAGCCGGTTGCCGTGCCCATGCCCATGCCGAGCGCTATGGCCGCTCCAGTTGCAGCTCCCACAGTCGCGCCTGCCGCACCGGAGCCCGCCGCGCAGACACCTGCCGCCGCACCGGAGCCCAAGGGCACCGAGGTGACCGCTCCCATGGTCGGCGTTTTCTATGCTGCCCCGGCGCCGGGCGACGAGCCGTTTGTGCACGTGGGCTCTAAGGTCAAGGCCGGCGAGACGCTCTGCATCATCGAGGCCATGAAGGTTCTCAACGAGGTAACGGCAGAGGCAGACGGCGAGGTGCTCGAGATCTGCGTGGCCGACGGCGACCTCGTGGAGTTTGGCAGCTGCCTCATGAGGATCGGATAGGTGATATCCATGAACAAAGAAGAGCTTAAGGAACTGTTGCCGCATCGCGAACCGATGCTTTTGCTCGACGAGGCCGAGCTGGTGGGCGACGAGGCCCACGGCAAGATCACGATTACGGGCGACGAGTACTTTTTGCAGGGGCATTTTCCGGGAAACCCGGTCGTCCCCGGTGTGATTCAGTGCGAGATGCTCGCCCAGAACTGCTGCGTGCTGCTGATGGGCGATGAGGAAGCGCGCGGCGCGACGCCGTTCTACACGAGTCTGGACAAGGTGCGCTTTAAGCGTCCGGTGCGCCCGGGCGATACGGTGGATCTGGTGTGCTCCATCACGCGTGCGCGCGGGCCGTTCCGTTTTGCGACGGGTACTGCAAGCGTCAACGGTGAGGTTTGCTGCCGCGCCGATATGTCCTTTGCACTCATGCACGAAAGTTAAGGAAGGCTTCATGTTCGACAAAGTGCTCATCGCCAACCGCGGCGAAGTCGCGGTCCGTGTTATCCGCGCGTGCCGCGATATGGGCATCAAAACCGTCGCCGTTTATTCCACGGCCGATGCGGACGCGCTGCACGTGCAGCTTGCCGACGAGGCGTATTGCATTGGCGGCCCGCGTCTTGCCGAGAGCTACCTCAACGACGATGCTGTGCTCACCTGTGCCGTAAAGTCGGGAGCTAAGGCAATTCATCCCGGCTATGGCTTTTTCTCCGAGAAGGCGAGCTTCGTGCGCGACTGCGACAAGTATGGCCTGGCGTTTGTCGGTCCTTCGGCCGAGGTCATCGACAGCATGGGCGACAAGGACGCCGCACGTCGCACGGCTGCCGCGGCGGGCGTGCCCATCGTGCCGGGCTGCGATTTGCTCAAAAGTCCCGAGGAGGCAACGGCCGAGGCTGAGCGCATTGGCTGCCCCGTGCTTATTAAGGCGCGTGCGGGCGGCGGCGGTCGCGGTATTCGTAAGGTCGAGCGCGCGGAAGATGCGGCAAAGGCCTTTATTGAAGCACGCGCCGAGGGCGAGGCCGTTTTTGGCGACGGCGAGTGCTACATGGAGAAGTTCGTCGCGCCGGCGCATCACGTTGAGGTACAGATTATGGCCGATAAGCAGGGCCATGTGTTTTCGCTCGGCGAGCGCGAGTGCTCGGTGCAGCGGCGCAACCAAAAGCTAATCGAAGAGAGCCCCGCGCCGTGCCTCGACGGACACGACGACGTTCGTGCTCGCATGCACAAGGCAGCGCGTGACCTGGCTCGTGCCGTCGGCTACGAAGGAGCCGGTACCATCGAGTTCCTGTATTCGGACGACGGCAATTTCTACTTTATGGAAATGAACACGCGCTTGCAGGTGGAGCATCCGGTTACGGAGTTTGTGACCGATACCGACCTGGTTAAGTGGCAGCTGCGCGTGGCTGCCGGCCAGCCTCTGCCCTTTGAGCAGGAGGACATGCCGGTCCGCAACCACGCCATGGAGTGCCGCATCAATGCCGAAACGCCGGACTTTCTGCCGTCATGCGGAACGGTCACCGCGTTGCGTGTGCCGGGTGGTCCGCGCGTGCGCTGGGATTCCGCCATGTTTACCGGTGCTAAAGTTCCGCCGTACTACGACTCCATGCTTGGCAAGCTCATCGTGTGTGCGCCCACGCGTGACGGCGCCATTCGCAAGATGCGCTCGGCCCTGGGCGAGCTCGTGATTGAGGGCGTGAGCGAAAACAGCGAGCTTCAGCTCGACGTGCTGGCAAACGACGAGTTCTTGTCGGGCATGTATCACACCGATCTGATGGGGCATCTCTATGCTGATGAATAGAAAAGCGAAGACGGTCAATGTCCTTGAGGGGCCGATAACCGAGTCGTGCGCCGAGTTCCCCGCGCGCCACGTGTTTGTCAAATGCCCGGAGTGCCGCCGTGTGATCGATGAGGCGCGCCTGCACGACAACCTCGAGGTCTGCCCTCGTTGCGGCAAACACTTTCGCGTGAGCGGGCGCGACCGCATGCGCATGACGATTGACGAGGGCACGTTTGAGGAATGGGATGCCAGTCTGGCGCCGGAGGACTTCCTTTCGTTTCCCGGCTATGCCGACAAGCTCAAGAGCGTGAGCGAACGTTCGGGCGAGCGCGATGCCGTTGTGTGCGGCAAGGGCAAAATCTGCGGTTGCGATACGGCGCTCTTCTTTATGGACGCCAACTTTATGATGGGCTCGATGGGTTCCGTGGTGGGCGAGAAGATCTGCCGCACATTTGAGCGTGCGACCGAGCTGGGACTGCCGGTCGTTGGCTTTACCGTATCGGGTGGCGCCCGCATGCAGGAGGGCGTGACCTCGCTCATGCAGATGGCCAAAATCTCTGCGGCGGTTAGGCGCCATAGCGAGGCGGGCGGCCTGTATATCACGGTGCTCACTGACCCCACGACCGGAGGCGTAACCGCGAGCTTTGCCATGGAGGGCGATATTATCCTGGCCGAGCCCGATGCCCTGACGGCATTTGCCGGCCCGCGCGTGATCGAGCAGAACATGCACAAGCGCCTGCCCAAGGGATTCCAGCGCTCCGAGTTTTTGCTGGAGCACGGCTTTTGCGATGCCGTTGTTCCGCGTGGCGAGATTGCGCTCACGGTAGGCGAGCTGCTGGCGCTGCACGAAGGGCACGCGCCCGGCCTGGGGGCACCGCATGAGATCGTGCATACGGGTCGCCGCGGCAAAAAGCTGGGACACTTGTTCAAGCGCTCGGCCGCACCAAAAACCGCGCTCGAGATTGTCAAGCAGACCCGCTCGGCAGATCGCGCCACGGCAGGCGAGATGATCTCGCTGGGCCTGGATGGATTTGTGGAGTTGCACGGCGACCGCTACTTTGGCGACGACGCTGCTGTGGTGGCTGGCATTGGCTGGAAAGACGGACGCCCCGTAACGGTCATCGCCATCGAGCGCGGCACCACGACCAAAGAGCGCATGCGTCGCAACTTTGGTATGGCACATCCCGAGGGCTACCGCAAAGCGCGTCGCCTGATGCGCCAGGCCGAAAAATTTGGTCGACCGGTTCTGTGCCTGGTCGATACCTCGGGCGCGTTTTGCGGCATCGGTGCCGAGGAACGCGGCCAGGGCGAGGCGATTGCCCAGAATCTCATGGAGATGAGCGGCCTTAAGACGCCGATTGTCTCGGTGGTGACAGGTGAGGGCGGCTCTGGTGGCGCGCTGGCGCTGTCCGTGGCCGACCGCATCCTGATGCTTTCGAGCTCGGCCTATTCGGTCGTGAGCCCCGAGGCCTGTGCGTCGATCCTGTGGAAGGATACCGAGCGCGCGAATGAGGCCGCCGAGGCGCTTAAGCTCACGGCCCCCGATCTGCTGGCGCTCGGCATCATCGACGGCATTGTTGACGATAAGGGCCTGTCGCATGAGGAGATCGCCGGTGCCGTCATGTCCTCGGCATTTGATGCCTTCGATGCGCTTGGGCAGCTCGACGACGCGACCCTCACAAACCTCCGCTACGAAAAGTACCGCGCAATCGGTCGGTACCACACGATGTGACAAAGGGACAGCCCGCATGTCATATTGGGAAAGGCGTTCCATGTCACAAGTTTCTAACACCTCGTTTACAACGACGGTTTCATCAAACGCCATGGCCGTGGTGGACTATCTGTCCAAAAGCATGATGTCGGCGCTGCCGTTTATTGTCTGCGCGGCGTTGTTCCGCACCGTCGCCGTCATTATGGGCGAAGGCATGCTGGGCCTGTGGTCTGCCGATTCCGAAATCTATCGCCTGTTCTACAGTTGGCTCTATAACGCCGGCTACTACTTTTTGCCCATCTATCTTGGTTGGGCGGCCGCCCGCCAGCTCGGTTGCTCGGAGCAGCTGGGTATGATGCTGGGCGGCGTATTGATTGCGCCCGATCTGCTCAAGCTCGTCGATGCCGCATCGACGACGGGGGCATCGATGACTTCCGTGTATGGTCTGCTTCCCGCGGCGGTCAACGATTACACGACGACTGTTATTCCAGTTCTCCTTTCGGTGCCTGTGCTATGGCGAGTGGAGTGTTTCTTTAAGCGCGTTATCCCTAGGGCCGTGGCGTTTTCGTTTGTTCCGTTTGCGACCATGCTTGTCATGGTTCCGGTTTCGCTGTGTATTACGGCACCGGCGGGCAGCTATCTGGGCATGCTGTTGGGCCAGCTTATGTTTATGCTTGGCAATTCCGGTGGCATCGTGTCGCTGCTCACGCTCATGGGGCTTGCCGCGGGCTGGGAGTTCCTAAAGATAGCGGGCGTCAGCAACGTCGTTCTATCGCTTGCGTACGCGCAGTTTATGAGTGTGGGAACGGATTCGTGCATCCTGATTGCCGCGACGATGGCGACGTTCGCCGTTTGGGGCATGCCTTTTGGCGCGTCGCTCCGCGTTGCGGATAAGGACGAGAAGGCGCTCATGCTGGGCTACTCAATCTCGGGTGTTCTTGGCGGCGTAAGCGAGCCGGCGCTGTACGGTTGCGGCTTTAAATATGGCAGGTGCCTGACGTGCATGGCCATTGGCGGCGCCGTCGGAGGCCTTGTTGCAGCCGTGGGCCACGTTACGGCCTATACCATCGGCATGACGAATGTCCTCATGGTCATTGGCTTTGCCACGGGCGGCATCTCGAACCTGCTGTGGTGCTGCGCTGCCGGCGGTGTGGCATTTGCGGTGTCTGCGGCGCTGAGCTACTGCTTTGGCGTGGTGCCGGCGAAGG
>CABUWD010000043.1 GCA_902495155.1 uncultured Collinsella sp. | reverse complement strand
GGATAAAGCTGCCGCCGATCATCCAGATGACGGCACGCGCGATGTTGATGAAGATGCTCGATGCTGGGAGTGGGTTATCGTCGCGGTTAAGCAGGTGGTGCAGGGTCTTGGACGCGACTTTGGCGGCAACGGCGGTGCCGATGGCCAAGATACCGGCCCAGATGATGTTGTGGACCCACCGTTGCTCAAAGAAATGAAGAATCGGCTCAAACAATTCCATGTAGGGAAAACCTCCTAATGATCGTCCAACCATGATACCCACCAAGAAGCCCGTCCGATCAAATTCAGACGGGCTTCTGTGCTCGATATAAGGTTTACGCGGCGGGGCTGCAAGGCCCGGCGGTGTAGCTTAGCGTCGACGCTTCCAGATAATGCCGAGGATGATGACGATGATGCCGCCGATAAGGCACGCGCCAACTACTGCCAGCGTGCGGTCTCCCGTTGCGGCGAGCTTACCGCTCGTCTTCTTGGTGCTGACCTTCGTGGTCGTCGTGTCCGTCTTAGACGAGGGCTTAGGCGTCGGGGCCGGTGAGGGCGCGGGGTCCACGGCAGCGGAGCCAAAGCTGATGGTGCCCGCGAGTGAGGCCATCTTGCTCTCCCAGCCGTTCTGCCCGATCAGCGCCCTTAGCGCTGACTCGCAGGTACCCCACTCGGTGTGCTTAGTGGCGTGTGCAAAGGTGGGAAAGTCGGTCGTGTTGGTAATGATGTAGTTGTTGGTGGCGACGGTATAGGTCTTGGCGGGGTCGAGCGTGCTGCCGTCTTTGGTGAGTGTGGCACTCACAATGCGCTTGCCTTCGGGCTGCGTCCAATCAATCGTCACGTTGATGCCGCCAAAGGAGAGAACGCTGCCAGAGTCATCGCGCCACTTGTACTTGTCTTGCGCCTCCTGCTCGGTGTGACCGGCCGCCACATAAGCCTGCTGAAGCTCGTAGCTGTCGTTGCAATCGTCGCTGATTTGTAGCGAGTGCTCGAGCGCTGCGAGGAAGTCCGCGCCGGTCATGGTCCAGGTCTCCACGGTGTTGCCGTAGGGCGAGATGGCGATGACGTTGCCAGCGGTCACGTTGCCCGCCGCGATGCCGCCGCGGATGCCGCCAGCGTTTTCGATAGCGAGGTCCGCGCCCGTCAGGGCAAGATAAGAGCCGCAAATCACGTGGCCGATGGTCTGGGCCTTGGTGGTGTCGCCCTCCTTGCCGGGGCGGAAATCGGTGGTGCGCACCATTTCCCAACCATGCGTGCCTGCGGCGTCCTCGCCGTAGAAATAGTTGGTGGTGGATGTGCCGAGCACCTTGTTCGATTCGTTTTCAAAGTCCTCGTCGAGCGGCTTGATCTTGTTGCGGACGGCTTCAAGGCGGCTTTGGTAGTCGGAGCCCTTGTCGGGGTCTGTCAAAAGGTCGTTGACGTTCTTGGCGGTGTAGAGCTTCTCGTCGCTGCCGTCTGCAGGGACCGTGACCGTGTCATCGTCGGTCGTCTCGGTGTCATTCGTGTTGTACTTGTACGGAATGGAAAGCAGCCCCACCTCGGCAAAGGCGCTGCCTGCCTCGACAACGTGGATCGTCTTGCCGTCGGCTCCCGTCACCTTCTCGTTAAGGTTGATGTGCTCGTGGCCTGTGATAAGGGCATCGACGCCACGGAGTCGCGTGGCAAAGGTCTTGGCGTCGAGCGTGTGCGCGATACACACAACAACATCGCAGCCCTCCCTGCGCAGCTGCTCTGCCTCGGTATTGATGGCGTTCGCGGCACTCGAGAAGCTGGTGCCCGCGACCAGGTCCGCGCGCAGCGAGGAACCTAGCGACTCATCCATGGCACCCACGACGCCGACCTTGATTTTGTAGTCGAATGTGGAGTGATCTTCGCTATCCTCCCAGGTGCGATCGAGCGTCTTCGTGATGCTCGAGCTCCATACGCCGCTCGTAGACTTCGCGTTCGCGCAGAGCATGGCGAAGGGCGTGCCGGTGGTGCTGTAGCCGGTCATGGTGCGGAGTTTGTCCGCACCGTAGCTCCAGTCGTGGTTGCCTGGCGTGGTCGCGTCGTAGCCGTCGGCGTAGAAGGTGTCCATGAGCTCGGCGATGCTCTTGCCCTCGCTCATGGTGGCGAAGGACTGTCCGTGGAAGGTGTCGCCCGCATCGAGCAAAAGATCGGGGACGCTGCTTTGGGCGCTATAGAGAACCGCCAGTCCGTCAAAGCCCACAGTGCCGGTGCCCTTGCTTGCGTTGTAGCTGTACTTGTAGCTGCCGTGGATGTCGTTGGTGTGCATGACGGCCACGGAGCCGTCAATAGCGGCGGGCAGGTTCCCCGCGAAAGCGAGGCTTGGGATGCCTGCGAGCGCGCCGGCAAACAACGCGGCGGCTAACGCAAGGCGGGGGAGTCTTTTCATGGCAGTTTCCTTAGTCCTTAGCCAGAATGTCTGGTTGAATATCGGATTATCGACATAATATGCGAAAACCGCCGCAAGGGCGTCTGTCCCTTAGCGGCGGTTTTGACGTTTGCGCAGATAAAACCTGCCAAAATAAACCTGTCCCTTTTGGCAGGTTTTAGCTCAGCAGCATGCGGTCGTTGGCGAGCTCGCCGCCCGAGACCTCCTCGAACTTCTGCAGCAGGTCGGCTACAGTGAGCGACTTCTTCTCATCGCCCGCCACGTCGTAGATCACGTGGCCTTCGTGCATCATGATCAGACGGTTGCCCAGACGGATGGCGTCGTTCATGTTGTGCGTGACCATGAGCGTGGTCAGGTGGTTCTCGTCGACGATCTCCTCGGTCAGGTTGAGCACCTTAGAGGCCGTCTTGGGGTCGAGGGCCGCCGTGTGCTCGTCGAGCAGCAGCAGGCGCGGCCTGGTGAGCGTGGCCATCAACAGGGTGAGTGCCTGGCGCTGGCCGCCCGAGAGCAGGCCGACCTTGGCGTTAAGACGCGTGTCAAGACCAAGGTCCAGGCGCTTGAGCAGCTCAACGTACTCATCTTTCTCGGCCTTGGTGACGCCCCACGAAAGGCCGCGACGCTGGCCACGGCGCTTGGCGAGGGCCAGGTTTTCGGCGATCTGCATGTCGGCAGCGGTACCGCGCATGGGATCCTGAAACACGCGGCCCAGGTACTTGGCGCGCTGCGACTCGCTCAGGCGCGAGATGTCGGTGCCGTCGAGCTCAATAACGCCCGAATCGAGCGGGTACACGCCGGCGATCATGTTGAGCAGCGTGGACTTACCAGCGCCGTTGCCGCCGATCACGGTTACAAAGTCGCCGTCGTTAAGGGTGAGGTCGACGCCGGTGAGCGCGCGCTTCTCGGTGACGGTGCCCTTGTTAAAGGTCTTTTTGACGTGCGAGAGCTTAAGCATCTGCCTCATCCCCCTTCGTGTAGGAGCTGCGGAGCTTATAGCGCTCCCAAACCACGGGTACGCACAGGGCCACAGCGACAATTACGGCGGAAAGCAGCTTCATGTCGTTGGCATCCATGCCCAGCTGCAGCACGATGGCACGAATGAGGAAGTACACCACGGAGCCAAAGACGGCAGAGGCAAGACGGACGCTAAACTGCGTCAGACCGCCGGGCAGCAGGCGGCCGAGCACCTCGCCGATAACAATGGCGGCAAGACCGATAACGATGGCGCCTGTGCCCATACCAATGTCGGCGTACTTTTGGCTCTGGCAGATGAGCGCACCCGAAAGCCCGATAAGGGCGTTGGAGAGCACGAGGGCGATCATCTTGGTGGAGTTGGTGTTGACGCCCAGGGCGCGGATCATGTACTCGTTGTTGCCGGTGGCACGCAGCGCCGAGCCGATCTCGGTGCCAAAGAACCAGTACAGGATGGCGACGATGGCCACGGCCAGCACAATGCCCAGGATGATGGCAACGGTGGACTGCGGCAGACCGGTCATGTGGCTGACGGATGAGAAGATGGTGCCCTTGGCAAGAATGGGCGTATTGGACTTGCCCATGATGCGCAGGTTGATGGACCACAGGCTGATCTGGGTGAGGATTCCGGCGAGGATCGCGGGAATCTCAAAGACGGTGGTCAAGATGCCCGTGACGGCGCCCGCGATGGCGCCGGCGCACATGCCGGCCAGCACGGCGAGCAGCGGGTCGACGTTGTTATTGACGATGAGCACAGCGCAGACGCAGCCGCCGAGGGCAAAGCTGCCGTCGCAGGTCATATCGGGAATATCGAGTAGGCGGAACGTGATAAACACGCCAAGCACCATAATGCCCCAGAGGACGCCCTGCGAAACGGCGCCCTGCAATGCAATGAGCATGCTTCATACCTCCTAGGATAGGGTGGACACGTGATTCACCATAATAGCGGTAACAATGCATAGAAGAGCTGCGGACAGACGTTTTGTTTTACCTGAAACAAGCAGGGCGGACGCCGGTCTACAGCGCCCGCCCCTGTGGCTCAGATATTGAATAACGCGGCTAAAGCGCGAGCACGGGCTCTAGGCGCATGCCGCGTATGGCATTACGCGTCCAGAGCGGAAAGGTCGATGCCCAGGGCCTCGGCCATCTCGTCGTTCTTGACGACGACCAGGTCCTTGCTCGAGAGGTGCTTGATAGGCATGTCTTCGGGCTTGGCCTCGCCCTTCAGAATCTTGACGGCCATCTCGCCCGCGGCGTAGCCCAGATCCTCGTAATTGATGGAGAGGGTGAACAGGCCGCCGGCCATGCACATGCCCTCCTCGCCAGTCACGAAGGGAAGCTTGTTCTCCTTGCAGATCTGGCCCACCTGCGAGGCGCCCGCGGCGATGGTGTTGTCGGTGGGGGAGTACAGCGCGTCGACCTTGCCCACGGCAGACTCGACGACGGACTGAATCTCGTTGGAGCTCGAGACGGTGAAATCGGTGTACTCGAGGCCCAGCTTGTCGAGCTCCTTCTTGGCGGCCTTGATCTGGACGTCGGAGTTGGACTCGGCGGTGCAGTAGAGCAGGCCGACCTTTTTAACGTCGGGCAGGACCTTCTGCATCATCTCGAGCTGCTCGGCGACCGGGGTGAGGTCGGAAGCGCCCGTGACGTTGGTGCCGGGCTTGTCGTTGTCCTGGACCAGGCCGGAGGCGACGTAGTCGGTGATGGCGCAGCCCACGATGGGGATATCGGCCGTGGCGCCGGCGGCAGCCTGCGCGGCGGGCGTGGCGATGGCATAAATCAGGTTGACGTTGTCGCCCACAAACTTGTCAGCAATGGACTTACACGTGGACTGGTCGTTCTGGGCGTTCTTCTGGTCGATCTTGACCTTAAGGCCGCTCTCCTTGATGGCCTTGACAAAGCCGTCGTTGGCGGCATCGAGCGCGGAGTGCTCGGTGAGCTGCAGAACGCCGATGGTGTAGTCGGAACCGGCGGCAGCAGAGCCGGAACCAGAGTTGCCGCCGCATCCGGCGAGCGGGGCGAGCGCGAGCAGGCCAGCGGAGACCAGAAGGCTCCTGCGGCTGATGGTGATGTCCTTCATATCATTACCCCCAGTATAAAAATGGCTGGAAACACTGCACTGGGACAAAGTGCAAGTGGAACTATAGTAGCGCTGATGTCCATTTTTACAACAGCCTGGCGGGTTTTTAATACAGAATCGGATGGGCGGTACGGGTAGTCGAATGGGCGGCGGAGGGTCTTATGCGGCGGAGGAGGCGTCGTCCTCGTCTAGGGCGGCGAAGAGCTTCTTGCCGTCGAGGAGACGTGTGGTGACGTTTCTCATACGGGCGATCTCGACGGTGCGCAGCGTATCGTCGGTGCCTCGGGCGTCGTAGACCGTTCCCAGCAAATACGAGATGCCATCGCGCTGCCTGATGGCAAAGGGACGGAGTGTCATCCGTGCTGCTTCGGTTTCGCCACGCGTCGTGACGCTCGAAATATCAAAACTCACCGTGGTTCCGTGGTCGATGGCCTGCTCGACGAGCTCGCACGTGTCGATGCGCTTGATGGGCGTGCGTGTTGCCTTGGTAGCCTTGCTGCCTGCGCTTGGAGCGGGTTCGGGTGTATCGAGGTAGCCGCGAACGTCGGCGCTCGCCATGGCAACTAAGTGCTGCGCCATGCTCTTGCGGATAGCGATAGGCGTGGAGCGGTTGCGCATGACCATACCGTGGAGCCGGATGATCTCTTCATCGGTGAGCGGGCGGGTAAGAAGTTTGTAGCCCACGCCGCGTTTGTACTCAATTTCGTATCCGGCATGGCGAAGCGCGGAGATGGCGGTGTAGATGCTGCGCCGCGCCGCCGAGATGGGCATGCGGGCGGGGTCGTCGGGATGGGCGAGGCGCCGGATCAACTCATCGGAAAGCATGGCCTTGTCCTCGCCGGTGTTTTCGCTTAATAGTTGCAGGATGCGAACGGCGCGATAGGCTGCCATCGAGGCGGCGCCTCTAGTCGTGGTGTCGTAGGTTTCAACAGCGGCTTCGGTCATGGTGCCCACGTCCTTTCCGTTTTGGGTGGCGACGGTATGGAGCCTAGGACGTGGGGCTTTCCCAGGGGCGCAGGGCGCTCTGGGCGGTCGGTAGTCGTCGGCAAACGGCGGGTCGAGTTTTCAACAGCCCTGCTCAACTGACCAAAAACTTGCCAAAAGCTTGACGGATGCTGTTGAAAAAAAGCGTCTCTCGACCGATGTCGAGAGGCGCTTGTGCGATGAGCGTTGGCGTGTGGCGACGCGAGCTAGCGTCCGACGATTAGAAGTCGGCGTTGCCCACGGTGCGCGGGTGCGGCAGGACGTCGCGGATGTTGCCCACGCCGGTCAGATACATGACCAAGCGCTCGAAGCCCAGACCGTAGCCGGCGTGCTTGCAGGAACCGTAGCGGCGCAGGTCAAGGTAGTACTTGTACTGCTCGGGATTCATGCCCAGGTCCTTGATGCGGGCCTCGAGCAGATCCAGGCGCTCCTCGCGCTGGGAGCCACCGATGATCTCGCCGATACCGGGAACCAGGCAGTCGGCGGCGGCGACGGTCTTGCCGTCCTCGTTCATGCGCATGTAGAAGGCCTTGATCTCGGCCGGGTAGTCGGTTACGAAGGTCGGGCGCTTAAAGTGCTCCTCGGTCAGGAAGCGCTCGTGCTCGGTCTGCAGGTCGATGCCCCAGCTCACGGGGTAGTCAAACTTGTGACCGGCGGCGACGGCCTGCTCCAGGATCTCGACGGCCTCGGTGTAGGTAACGCGGGCGAAGTCGGAGTTGGCGACATGGTCTAGGCGTTCGAGCAGACCCTTGTCCACAAACTTGTTGAGCATATTGAGCTCGTCGGGGCAGGTTGCCATGACGTCCTTAAGGACGTACTTGAGCATGGCCTCGGCGTTATCCATGTAGTCGTTAAGGTCGGCAAAGGCCATCTCGGGCTCGATCATCCAAAACTCGGCGGCGTGGCGCGTGGTGTTGGAGTTTTCGGCGCGGAAGGTGGGGCCAAAGGTGTACACGTCGCCAAAGGCCATGGCAAAGTTCTCGGCATTGAGCTGGCCGGACACGGTGAGGCTCGCATGCTTGCCAAAGAAGTCCTGGCTCCAGTCGACCTCGCCGGACTCGGTGAGGGGCGGATTTTTGGGGTCGAGCGTGGTCACGCGGAACATCTCGCCGGCGCCCTCGCAATCACTCGTGGTGATGATAGGGGTGTTGACGTAGACAAAGCCCTGCTCCTGGAAGAAGCGGTGGATGGCGGCAGCCGCGACAGAGCGGATGCGGAACACGGCGCGGAACAGGTTGGTGCGCGGGCGCAGGTGCTGCTGGGTGCGCAGGAACTCGACGGTTGCGCGCTTCTTCTGCAGCGGGTAATCCGGGGCGCTCGTGCCCTCGACCTCGATGGAGGTGGCAGAAAGCTCGAAAGGCTGGGGCGCATCGGGGGTCAGCTTGACGGTGCCGGTGCAAATGAGTGCGGCCGAGACGTTTTGATGGGCGATCTCGTCGTAGTTGTCGAGTGCCTCGCGGTTCATGACGACCTGCAGGTCGCGGAAGCAGCTGCCGTCGTTGAGCGTAACAAAGCCAAAGATCTTCATGTCGCGGACGGACTTGACCCAGCCGGCGACGGTGACGGTTTGGCCGCCGAGCGACTCGGCATCGGCATAGAGCTGCGCGATTTTGGTGCGGTTCACGTATCCTCCCATAACGGTTGAATGATAGTTATCCATACAGTTCGTTATTCTAGCAGCTCGTCTCATTTGGGCTATACAGATAAGGCATTGGCGGGATGGTTTTTCAAACGAAAAGCGCCCGCGGCCAAATGGTCGCGGGCGCTTGACGAGGTGCCTTTTGGCTGTGTGGCGCGGGGCCTGGCTACTTGGTCTTGGCTACCAGCAGCGGGTCGCCAAGCTTGACGAGCGGGTTGCCGCCGATAAGCGTTCCAGACTCGCCGACATGGTCGATGCTCTTAAGACGATCGAGCTCGGAGACGATGACGGTCACGATGTCCTCGTGACCAGCGGCCTTAATGGCCTCGCGGTCGAAGCTGATGAGCGGCTGGCCTGCCTTGACCACATCGCCCATCTCGACAAAGCGGGCAAAACCCTTGCCGTTCATTTCCACGGTGCCCAGGCCGACATGGATGAACACGCGCAGGCCGTCCTCGGTAATCATGCCGATGGAGTGGTTGGTGACAGTGGTGGCACCGATGCGGCCGTTGGCGGGCGCATAGATGGTGCCGGTAATGGGCTCGATGCCATAGCCCTGGCCAAGCATGCCCGAGGCGATCGTCTCGTCGGGAACCTCGTCCAGGTTGACGAGCACGCCGTTGACGGGGGCATAGATGACGCCTTCGCGGGTAGCGAAGCTTGCTGCGGGCGGAACGGACGCCTCGCCGGTCGAGGTGAAGGTGGACTTAAGCGAATCGAGCAGACCCATAGTTGCCTCCAACTTAAATAGGCGCATATCGCGCGTTTGGTTTGCCGGAAACGTTTCACATGTGTTTCGCGGCTTGGTCAACGCCCCTATTCTACGCTGCTCAACGATACCTCTGAACTGGGATTATGTGATATATCAGTTGAAGGGAAACTTATTGCCGGAGTGTTTCTGCGCCACGGGTTCAAGTGGGGTACGCTTGAAGGCGAAAAACAAGGGCGCATAATTTGCGCGAAGGGAGCACATATGATTGTCGAGAACCATGCGCTGTGGGGCGAGGAGCCGACCGAGGATTATCCGGCGACGTTTACGTATTTGGGTGCCGAGCCGTTGCCCGATAAACCGAATGGCCGCCGCCCCGCGGTGATTATCTGTGGCGGAGGTGCGTTTACGCATATCGCTCCGCATGAGCAGGATCCTGTGGCGTTTGCGTTTTTGGATCACGGTTACCAGGCCTTTGTGCTCAACTATGTCACGAGTTCTACGGGTGACGTGAGCTTTCCGCACCCCCAGGCAGATCTTGCCAAGATGGTCGCCACGGTGCGCGCCAACGCCGACGAGTGGCATGTCGATCCTAAGCGCGTGTGCGTCGTGGGCTTTTCTGCTGGCGGCATGATTTGCGCCTCGCTGGCAACACAGTGGAAGACCGGCCCCTTTGCGGCACTTGCCGGGGCGCGTCCGGACGACATTCGTCCCGATGCCGTGGTGCTGGGCTATCCATTGCTCGACTTTGCCTATGTGCGCGACATGCAGACGCGCGATCCGCGCATTGACTTGCGCGTGCCCAAGACGGGCGGCAAGACGGGACGCGATTTGCTCAACGACTACCTGTCGATGGTGACGGGCGGCGAGGCAACTGACGAGCATCTGGCCGACATCTGCCCCACCACGCATGTTTCGCGCCAGATGCCACCGACCTTTGTGTGGGGCGTGTCCGATGACAAGACGGCACCGATCGCGCAGGTCTACCCGTTTGCGCAGCGCATGGCCGAGGAGGGTGTCGCTTGCGAGATGCACGTCTTCGACCAGGGTGGTCACGGCCTTTCGCTCGGCAACGCCAACACCGCGGTCGACAACGAGGACAAGCAGGTGGCGGTCCGCCCTTGGATTCGCCTAGCCTTCCGCTTCCTCGAGCGCCATCTGTAAGAGGACGGGCATCCCAGCCCTTCAATAACTTGCGGTGAAATAGTTCCTATCTGGGGCATCAACCAGTCCATCCAGGAACTATTCCACCGCAACTTCGTTTTTGATGACCCGCCCGGAAACTGCGTCCCAGTTTTGCCTTTCAAGGTGGGACGCAGTTTCCCATAGGGCCTCGACTGGGAAAGTGCGTCCCGTTTCGAGTGGGGATTCCGGGATGCATTTTCCGTAAGAGGCCTGTTTGGGAAACCATATCCCGTTTCGAGCCAGAATTCTGGGATGTAGTTTCCCCGAGAGGCCTCATCGGGAAACTATGGCCCTGAACTCTCCTGCCTGTCCCCATTGCGCCAATCTGCTGATTGAACGTCATTGTGTGTTCACGCTATCATGTAAGCTTAAAATTGGTTAGCCATGGCAAACGGTTAGCCATGGTGAACATAAATACAACGCCCTGCGGGCGCCGGGGGAGGAACACGGACGTGAAGCTCGATACACTCGAGATTGGAAAGGACGCCGTTGTCGCATCGGTGGCATCGGACGATCAGGCACTCCGACAGCATATTTTGGACATGGGTCTAACGCCAGGCACCGAAGTCACCATGATGAAGTACGCCCCCATGGGCGACCCGCTCGAGATTCGCCTGCGTGGCTACGAGTTGACGCTGCGCAAGGACGATGCCGCACGCATTGAGCTCGTGGATGTGCACGACACCGATACCGGCCCGCGCGCAAACGCCGCAATCGGCACGACGGAGCATCCGGCACTCGGCGAGGGGACGTATTCGCCCCGTGCGGCAAAAACGGCCGTGCCCGAGGGCGCACCGCTGCATTTTGCCCTTGCCGGTAACCAAAACTGCGGCAAGACCACGCTGTTCAACCAGCTTACGGGCTCCAACCAGCATGTCGGCAACTTTCCCGGCGTGACGGTCGACCGCAAGGACGGTACCATCCGTAACCATCCTGAGGCAAGCGTTACCGACCTGCCCGGCATTTACTCCCTGTCGCCGTACACAGGCGAAGAAGTCGTGAGCCGTCAGTTCATCCTCGACGAGCGCCCGGACGCCATCATCGACATCATTGACGCCACCAACATTGAGCGTAACCTGTACCTGACGCTGCAGCTTATGGAGCTCGACCGCCCTATGGTCATCGCGCTCAACATGATGGACGAGGTGACGGCCAACGGCGGCGCCGTGGACGTCAACCTGCTCGAGAGCCTGTTGGGCGTGCCCGTTGTCCCCATTAGCGCTGCCCGCAACGAGGGTATCGGCGAGCTGGTTGATCATGCCTTGCACGTGGCGCGGTTCCGCGAGCGCCCCGGTCGCCTGGACTTTTGCGCACCCGATGGTCCAGACGGCGGTGCGCTGCATCGCTGCATCCACGGCATCGCCAACCTTATCGAGGACCATGCCGCGACGGCGCACATTCCCGTGCGTTTTGCGGCGACCAAGCTGGTTGAGGGCGACGAGCTGGTGACCGAGGCGCTTCACCTGGATCGCAACGAGCTCGACGCTATCGAGCACATCATTACCCAGATGGAGGGCGAGGCCGGCACCGATTGCCTGTCCGCGCTGGCCGATATGCGCTTTAGCTTTATCGGCGACGTGTGTGGGCGCTGCGTCGTCAAGCCGCACGAGAGCCGCGAGCACGTGCGCTCCGTCAAGATCGACCGCATCCTGACGGGTCGCTACACGGCCATTCCGGCGTTCCTGGTGATCATGGGCCTCGTCTTTTGGCTGACGTTTGGCGTGATCGGCGCGGCGTTGCAGGGATTTATGGAGGACGGTATCGCTGCCATCATCGCCTCGGCCGATGCGGGCCTCAAGGCGTTCGGAACCAACGACGTGGTGCGCTCGCTGGCTGTCGACGGCGTGCTTACGGGCGTGGGCAGCGTGCTGACCTTCCTACCGATTATCGTCGTGCTCTTCTTGTTCCTCTCCATTCTGGAAGACTCCGGATACATGGCGCGCGTGGCCTTTGTCATGGATAAGGTGCTGCGTCGCTTTGGCTTGTCGGGCCGCAGCTTTGTGCCCATGCTCGTCGGTTTTGGCTGCACCGTGCCGGCTATCATGTCGACCCGTACGCTCCCATCCGAGCACGACCGCAAGATGACGGTCATGCTCACGCCGTTTATGAGCTGCTCGGCCAAGTTGCCGGTCTACGGCTTGCTGTGCGGAGCATTCTTCCCGCAGGCGACAGTTCCCGCCATGGTCTCGCTCTATCTGATCGGTATCGTGGTCGGCTGCATTGCCGCCCTGGTGCTCAACCGCACGGCATTTAAGGGCGACCCAGTGCCGTTTATCATGGAGCTGCCCAATTACCGCCTGCCGAGCGTCAAGACGACGGTGATGCTGGCATGGGATAAGGCCAAGGACTTTATTACCAAGGCCTTTACCATTATCTTTGCCGCTACCGTGGTCATCTGGTTCCTGCAGACGTTCGATATTCGCTTTAACGTGGTCGCCGATCAGTCGCAGAGTCTACTTGCCGGTCTGGGTAGCATTATCGCGCCGGTGCTGGCCCCGCTCGGTTTTGGCGACTGGCGCGCCTCGACGGCGCTCGTCACGGGGCTCATCGCCAAGGAGAGCGTCATCTCGACCCTCACGGTGCTTTTGGGCGCAACGTCGCCCGCGGCGCTGTCAACCATGTTTTCGCCGTTTACCGCCTACGTGTTCTTGGTCTTTACGCTGCTGTACCCGCCTTGCGTGGCCGCTATCGGCGCTGTCAAGAGCGAGTTGGGCGCGCGCTATGCCGTGGCCGTATTCGCGTTTCAAGTGACGGTCGCCTGGATCGTGGCGTTTGTCGTGCATTCGGCGGGCATATTGCTGGGGCTGGCTTAGTTATTTATTGACGGCGCAACCTTTGTGTATCGAATTGTTTTCGGCCCTGCATCTGTTGCTGACGGATGCGGGGCTGTTGCTATATAATCGCCTCCGCTCAAAACGATTGGGGACGTTATATATGACTCAGACAAGGCAAGACGGCATCACGCTCAAGCAGTGGCTCCCACTCGTCGGGCTCACCTGCTGTGCGTTCGTGTTCAACACGTCGGAGTTTATGCCCATCGGCCTGCTGACCGACATCGCCGCATCGTTTTCGCTCACCGAGGCCCAAGCTGGCATCATGATCTCGGTCTACGCCTGGGGCGTCATGCTGCTGTCGCTGCCGCTTATGGTGTTCGCTTCGCGCTTTGAGTTCAAGCGGATGCTGCTGGGCGTGCTGGCCGTGTTTTCGTTGGGTCAGTTCCTGTCCGCCGTGGCGCCCACCTATCCCATCCTGGTCTGCGCGCGCCTGGTGGTCGCTTGCGCACATGCCGTGTTCTGGTCAGTCGCCTCGATTATGGCGTCGCGCCTGGTTGACACACGTCACGGGGCGCTCGCCATCAGCATGATCGCTACGGGCTCGTCCATCGCGCAGATCTTTGGCCTGCCTCTCGGTCGCGCCATTGGCTTGGCCGTGGGCTGGCGCATGACGTTTGCCGTGGTCGGAGCGCTGTCTGCTGTCGCGGTCGTCTACCAGGCCACGGTGTTTCCTGCCATGCCAGCGGGCGAGCGTTTTACGTTCAAACAGCTGCCCGAGCTGCTCAAGAACCCGCTCCTCATCGCGCTCTACGCAGTCACGGTCTTCATGGCGACCGGCTATTACGCAAGCTACAGCTATATCGAGCCCTTCCTGGCGCAGGTCGCGCACGTCGATGCGGGCGCCATTACCATGACGCTGACGGCGTTTGGCTGCTCTGGTTTGCTCGGAAGCTGGCTGTTTGGCCGCCTGTTCGATGGGCATCGCTTCCCGTTCTTGGCTATCACGCTCTCCGGCGTGCCGGTGGCCCTGCTGCTCATGGGGCCGGCCGCATCGTCGCTCGTGACAGTGCTTGCCGTCTGCGCACTGTGGGGTTGCTGCGCCACGGCCTTTAACGTGGCGTTTCAGGCCGAGCTCATCAAGCACACGCCGGCAGATTCGTCGGCCGTCGCCATGTCGATCTTCTCGGGCCTGTTCAACCTGGGGATCGGCACCGGTACGGCGATCGGCGGCGCCGTGGTGTCGGGCCCCGGTATCGCCTGGATCGGCTACGCGGGCGGTGCGATCGCCGTCGTGGGCGTCATCCTCGCTATCACGGTAATGTTCCCGGCCATCCGCCGCGCCAAGCCCGTCGCCTAATCACGTCCCCTCATCAGTTGCGGTGAAATACGGATTGTTTAGCCCAATAAACCTGGCAAACAGTCCGTATTTCACCGCAACTTATTTTGGGGAAGGGGGTGCACGCTGGGCATACAATGGATGTCGTTGTGTTGCGCTTACCGGGAGGTTGCTATGTGGGCATACGAGACGACGTTCTACCAGATCTATCCGCTGGGCTTCTGTGGAGCTCCGCGCGAAAACGCCGCGTCCGTTGCCGAGGATGAGCTCGCCCAGGCTGTCAACGCCGCGCCAAACCCCGATGCCCCCATCATGAAGATTGCCCAATGGGCCGACTACCTGCAGGAACTCGGCGTTGGCACTGTGCTCATCAACCCGCCGCTCGAGTCCGATAGCCACGGCTACGATACGCGCAGCCTGCGCCATATCGACCGCCGCCTGGGTGGGGATGTCGACTTTGCCGCCGTGTGCGACACACTGCATGCCCATGGCATCCGCGTGGTGCTCGATGCCGTCTTCAACCACGTCGGCCGCGGTTTTTGGGCCTTCCGCGATGTGCAGGAGCGCAAGTGGGATTCGCCGTACAAGGATTGGTTCCACATCAGCTTTGACGGTGACTCGTGCTACGGCGACGGCTTTTGGTATGAGGGCTGGGAGGGCCATTTTGAGCTTGTGAAGCTCAACCTGCAAAACCCCGCCGTGGTCAATTACCTGCTCGAGTCCGTGCGTCGCTGGGCCGAGGTCTTTGGCGTCGACGGCCTGCGCTTGGACGTTGCCTATATGCTCGACCGCGACTTCATGCGCCGCCTGCACGCTTTTACCCGTGAGCTCAAGCCCGACTTTGTGCTGATCGGCGAGACGCTCCACGGCGACTACAACCAAATCGTCAACGACGAGATGCTCGACTCCTGCACCAACTACGAGTGCTACAAGGGCCTGTACTCCAGCTTTAACTCGGTCAACATGTTCGAGATCGCCCATTCGCTGCACCGTCAGTTTGGCGGCGACCCTTGGTGCATCTACCGCGGCAAACATCTGCTGTCGTTTGTCGACAACCACGATGTGCCGCGCCTGGCGAGCATCCTCACCGACAAGTCCTGTCTGCGTCCCGCCTACGGCATGCTCTTTG
>CABUWD010000042.1 GCA_902495155.1 uncultured Collinsella sp. | reverse complement strand
TCGAATCCTATACGCCGCACCAATTGAAATTGAAAGCCTCCGGCAACGGGGGCTTTTCTTTTACGCCGGCACTGCATGGTTTCGAACCTCGGTCGAGGCGCGGGCGTAAAGAAAACGCGGAGCGTTTTTAGCCCGCGGGCGAGCGCGCCGGCAGGCGGGCGAAGCCGGTGCGGATCCGCGCAGCGGATGCGCGGAATCCTATACGCCGCACCATTTGAGATTAAAGCTCCCGGCAACGGGGGCTTTTCTTTTGCGCCAGCTTGAGTGCTTTCGTCCAAAGGGACGATTTCCTGTCGACTCGTGTAAGATTCCGAGTAGATGTCGCGACTTATTCGCGACCACTCCTTCTTCAAGCGACCGATCAGGGTGATACTTCGTGGCAGAGCGTCCGACATACAAGCTCAGGTTTCTCGATCCTAAGAAGCGCTTTCCGGCGATGCCCGAGCAGCCTGCGGGACGCTCATATGGCGTGGTCTGGAAACTCTTTGGCGAGGATCAGCATGAATCTTGTTATGTCGTCGAGTTCGTTGGCAAAAGTCATGTGTCGCTTTTGGGCTACGTAAGCGTTTCGGGTGAGGTGTACAAGGTGGACCGCCCCGTCAGCGAGGCTTCGCTGCCCAACGATCCCGACATGGAACTGGTCCTTGACGAGTCGGATTCCAGTATTGGTGAGATTATGGTAAGGGAAGCCAACGGTGCAATGCGCGCGTGTGCGCAAACTGCCGGCTCTCCCGAAGGCCCCATGCGCGAGCAGTCCGACCACGAGACATGGAATTCGACCCGCGCCCTTCCTTACGGCGAGTTCATGGCCTCGATGTTCTTGCGCTACGTGATATTTGCCAACTCCGAAAGCGCTATTGCGAACACGGCGGGCGTCGACGGTCTCGATGCGGACATGCAAAACGTTGTCGACAAGATCAAGCTCGTAAAGTTGTCCGAGCCGGTCGAGGTGTTTTTGGGCTTTAACACGGCACCGCTCCCCGATGCTATCGAGACGCTGCTTTACCGCGTTGACCATGCCGAGAATCCGAGCGGTATCGAGCGCTATGCCGCCGCCCTTATGAGCGAAATTGACTTGCCCCGCCTGCGCACCATCGCTGCCAAGTCCGAGATGAGCCTGGCTCGCATTGATCGTTCAAAGATTTTCTATCTCAATTTTGATCGTAGCCTGTTGGACCAGGACGAGATTGACATGCTGCTTGCCATCGAGTGCCGTCTCAACCGCCTCTCCGGCATCCTTGAGCGCATCGGGGCCGGATTGGTCCCTGCGGCATCCTCGCCGAGCCTTGAGGGCTGCGCGCTCTTTGATGCGTGGCATATCGCCAAGACGACCAACGATGTTCCCCGACTGCTCGATACGGCTTCGAGCGATAACCCGTGGGCCAAGCCGGGAACGGTTTCGTGCCAGCCGGGCGGCGAGTGGGACGTGCGCACGCGTTTTGCGCGAATCGTTGAGGCGCTCAACGTGGTCACGCGGCTCGACTATACCTATCGGGCAAACGTTGCCGAGGGGATTATGCTCGTTCGGTTTGGGCACTCTGTCGTGGATGCCATGCCGCAACGTGAATACGACGCCCAAGATGACGCCTGGCGCGAGCTGGACGAGGACACGCGCGCGATCTGGGCCGCGGAGCACGATGCGCGCGTGGCACTCACGCTTGCGGCAGCGTGTTTTGCCGCGGGCACCTGCATCACGCGCTGCTATGTGCAGATTGCTGCTCCCGACAGTGAGCAGGGCGAGCGCGTTGTCGCAACGTATTTCTTTGGGCGCGCGGCCTATCTGGCCGATTGCGTGCCTGTCGCCAAGGATCTTGAGAGCATGGACATGGACGATATGCCGTGCAAGCGTGTACTTGAGGCGTATGAGTCAACTGCTCCGGAGACGATTGAACCTGCGGAGGTTCATGCTCGTCCGCGTGATGACCATCGCACGCTTCCGCCGGCGCTGCGCGATTTGCTGCTTGCCGATACGGCTGACGAGTTGGAGGTCATGGAAGAGGACGACGACCCATACGTGGCCCGTGTTGTTGAATTGCGCGAGCAGGCAAAAGTCGACCGTACAGGTGCTTTTGAAGGCTTTTCCCGTCTTGTTGAGGAGTTGGAGGCTAAGTGCGCCGTTGCCGAGCTTTTGGCGACAGGTCCGGTTCAAACGCAGTTTTGCGATAACCAGCTGGTGCGCATGGTGCTACCGGTGTTGGAAGAAGACCGCTCTGTGCGAATCCTTCGTGCGCCCGATGCGCTGTACTTTGCCCAGCACGAGATCTGCAGCTTTTACGTCGAGCAAGAGGACTTTGAACGAGCGCTGCCCGAGGTGCGCCATCTTTACGATCTGGCGCGCTCGTCCATGCAATCGCACTTTGCGCTCATCAACGTTCTTGCGCGTCTGGAGCGCTTTGACGAGATTATCGAGGTGGCGCGCCACGGCCTACGTATTGCCAGCGATCGCTCTGCAATCGGCTACCTGTTCTATCGCCTGGCGTTTGCCTATTGGAATTGCGATCAGCTCGACCTTGCGCTGGCTTGTTACCGTCTGGTGCCACGTGGCGAGGAGTCGGGCAGCAGCGCGCTGGAAGAAATGCAGGGCCTTATGAACGAGATGGGCGTCAGCGAGCCTCCGACGTTCGAGGAAGCGGTCGAGACCATTCGCAAGGCTGGACTCGAGCTGCCGCCAGTGTCCGCCGTGACGAATCAGCTGGCAGATGCCGCTGTTCAACTGGTCGACAACGGCTTCTTTTTCCTGGCACGCGGTTGCATCTTCCAAATGTGGCGCACCATGGGCAACGACGAGCTCGGCTCCCTCAACCGCTCGCTGGGGTAGGCGAAGCTTCCAATGAGGAAAGGATGCTAGGCAATTAGAAAATTTCCTCTTGCCCATCCTTGGCTGTTTGGTTACTATAGAACGGCTGTTACGGAGAGCTGACCGAGAGGCCGAAGGTGCTCGCCTGCTAAGCGAGTATGCCCCAAAAGGGCATCTGGGGTTCGAATCCCCAGCTCTCCGCCAGTTTAACTTTAAAGAAGGGTCCCATCGGGGGCCCTTTTTTATTATCGAGAAAGGGCGCTGGGGATTCGAACCCGAGAGGGCACGGGCGTTAAGCAAACGCGAAAGCGTTTGTAGCCCGTGGGCGAAAAGCCGCCAGGCTTTGAAGCCGGAGGGCATGCGTAGCATGCCCGGACATCCCCAGCTCTCCGCCAGTACGAATTTGAAGAAGGGTCCCATTTGGGGCCCTTTTTTGTGCGGAGAAAGGAGGCTGGGGATTCGAACCCTCAAAATTGAGGCGCCCCGTTGGACGCCTCATTTGGTTCGATGTGATATCGCTCCGGCCCTACGCCTTGGGCGCCTTGGCTACGGTCTCGCTCTCGGCTGTGAGCGGGCGGTTGTCGATGCGGCGGCCCAAGCGATCGAGCTTCACGAGCAGCCATTCAATGGGATTCGGCCCTGCGCCTTCCTCGTCGGCAACCAGGTCCATGACGGCGATCTTGGTGCCGTCCTGCTTGAGTGTAACGCTGCCCACCTTGTCGCCCACATGCACCGTGCCCGAAAGATCGTCGTAGCTAACCTTTTCGGTCACCTCGCCGGCAAGAGAAAACACGGTCGCTTGCGCCGTGGGATCGGCGAGCGTGGCGTCGATTGTCTTATCCGTCCAGTCGGTTTGACTAATGCGCGCCATAAGCGGGTTGCCGTTGGCGGTCTTTTCTTGCGTGTTGGCGATTGCGACCGTCACCTTGTGACCGTAGTACCAGTTGGCAAGGGTGGCGGTATCGGTAAAGCGCTGATCGGTGGTGGTGGAGTTCAAAATAACGGTGTAGATCTCGTCGCCGTCGCGGTTGTAGGCGCTCGTAAAGCAATAGCCCGCGTCGTCGGTGGTGCCGGTCTTGCCGCCGATGTTGCCATCTTGGCCCAGCAAATAGTTATGCGTGTCCATGGAATGCGAATGGTCGGTGCCGTCGGCGCCCGTGACCTCGATCCAGGAATCCTCGCTCGCTACGACCTCGCGGATCGTGTCGTTTTTCATGGCCTCCTGCATCATCAGCGCTACGTCGTGTGCGGTTGAGTGCATATCGCCAGCCCACTCATCAAAGTCCAGACCATGCGGGTTTTCAAAAAGCGTGCCGGTGCAGCCGAGTTTCTTGGCACGCTCGTTCATGGCCTTCACAAATGTGGCCTCGGCGTCTTTGGTCTTAGGGTCGATTTTCTTGCCCACATATTCGGCGAGCACGATGGCGGCGTCGTTGCCCGAGGGAATCATCAGGCCGCGCAGTGCCTGCTCCACGGTAAGCTCGTCGCCTTCGAGTAAGCCGGCGGTCGAATTACCCACGGTGGCTGCGGTGTTGCTCACCGTGACCTTCTCGTCCATCTTGCAATTCTCGACGGTTAGGATTGCGGTCATGACCTTGGTGATCGAGGCAATCTTGACCTGCTCATCGGCGTCGCGGGCATAGTAGACGGTGCCGTCTTTGCCCATGACGAGGGCATTGGTCGCATCGATATCGGGCAGGTTTTCGGCCGTGATACCGCGCGCATCGGCGGTTTTGCCGCAAACATTGTCGGTCGTGAGCACTTGGGCGCCGGCGACGGTGGGCGCGCCAGCGGCAAGGGCGATAGCGCAGACAAAGCCGGCGGCAAGCTGGGCTGAGCGCTTTGCAAAAGAGGTGAGGGACTTCACGGATTTCGCTTTCGACGGGATGGTCTCTTCTGGAACTAGAGTATATCGTTTGCCGGCGTCGGCGATCATCGCGTGCGTGCGTGGCCCACATCCGCGCCCGAACGGGCACAAGGGTGCTTAAGGCCGACTTACTCACCCACGCTTGTTGTGTGTGGCGTGCGTAGCCTCGGGCATAATGGAGCGCGAGAGGAGCACGCATGAACGAGCGCATTTTGGTAGTTGATGACGAAAAGGCCATCGCCGACTTGGTTGGTATCTACCTTACAAAAGAGGGCTTTGATGTCCAGATTGCCTATAGCGGGGCCGATGCTGCCAAGGCAATCTTGGAGCAGGAGTTCGATTTGGCGCTGCTGGATGTCATGCTGCCCGATATCGATGGATTTGAGCTGCTGCGTACGATCCGTTCCAGCCATACCTATCCTGTGATCATGCTGACGGCGCGCGATGCCCAGCAAGACAAGATCGAGGGCCTTTCGCTTGGCGCGGACGATTACGTGGTTAAGCCGTTTCGTCCTCTGGAGCTCATCGCGCGCGTGCATGCTCAGCTTCGCCGCTACACCAGCTACGGTAGCCGCGCACAGGCGGCCGAGTCGCCGACCCTCCAGCTCGACGGCTTGGAGATCAACCGCGATGCTCGTTCCGTAACGGTGGACGGTTCACCGGTACGCCTCACACCCACCGAGTATTCAATCTTGCTGTATCTGGTCGAGCATCGCGGCAGCGTGGTGGGCGTGGAGGACCTGTTCCGCGCGGTATGGAACGAGGACTTTATGCCCGGCTCCAACAATACGGTGATGGTGCACATTCGCCACTTGCGCGAAAAGATCGGCGACGACGCACAAAAGCCGCGCTTTATCAAAAACGTCTGGGGCGTCGGCTACATCATCGAATAACGCTTTTCGCTTGTGAGGATCTTGATATGACAAAAGACGATAGGCAGGCATTCGAGGTACCCGATCGGCTCTTTGATTACGTGAGGTCGGTCGTCGACAACCGTGCGCTTGCAACGGTGCTGCTCTTTTTGCTGAGCCTGCTGCTGATTGGCATCGATAACATCGCTGGAATCTTGGCGGTGCTGCTTGTTGGCTTTTTGCTGATCGATCGATTTGAGATTGTGTGCCGCTGCGTGGTGATTGGCGGCGCCGCGTGGGCCATGACGTTGACGATTGGCGCCATGGCGCTCGGCGGCATTGAAGGGCCGGTGCTGTTCGATGCCGGCTTTGTATTCAACATGCTTGGCTTTGTGCTGGCGCTTGCCGCGTGCGTGCTGTTCTTGTGCGGCCGCGCCCTGTACTACCAGGGCTATGAGCAGGGCGAGCAGCATGCCGATTGTGTGCTGGCTGCTCGTATTCAAGATCGCCTGATCGATCACCCCGACACCTGGGACAACATCGACGGCGACTTCTTGGAGGTCGAGGGCGCCCTTAACCGCGTGCGTGACCGTGAGCGCAAGGTGCAACAGGCCTTGCGTGACGAATCTCATCGCAAGGACGATCTGGTCACGTACTTGGCACATGACCTACGCACCCCGCTTGCCAGTGTGGTGGGCTATCTTTCGCTGCTGCAAGAGGCTCCTGAGCTGCCGGTTGAGCAACGTGCGCACTTTACGGGCGTGGCTCTCGACAAAGCGCACCGGCTCGATGCGCTTATCGAAGAGTTCTTCGATATCACGCGCTTTGACTTCCACGATATCGTGCTCACGCGCGGCTATGTTGATCTGGGGTTGCTGCTGGCTCAGGTGGCTGACGAGTTCTATCCCATCCTCAACGAGCAGCATAAGGAAGCCCAAGTTGATATTCGCGAGGACCTAACGGTGCTCGTGGATGGCGACAAGATGGCCCGCGTGTTTAACAACATCATGAAAAACGCCGTTGCCTATAGCTATGAGGGCTCGACTATCACGATCGAGGCCAGGCGCCAAGACGATGGCGGCGTGCGCGTGCGCTTTATCAATCAGGGCGATCCTATCCCTGCGGCTAAGCTCAAGGTGATCTTTGAGAAGTTCTATCGCCTGGATGCGGCGCGTGCGACCAATCGCGGTGGTGCCGGTCTGGGCCTTGCTATTGCCAAGGAGATCATCGCGGCGCACGGCGGTACCGTTGCATGTGAATCGACGCCCGAACACACGATATTCACCATCGAGCTGCCCGCCGCATAGCCAGCGTTCCCTTACAAACACTTGACAATGCGCTCACGTGCATATGAGTCGCGATTTCTACTATCGATACTGCTGAATTGATATTGATGTGGAGGTATGCGGTATGACGGCTGCTGCGGCTGTGGAGCCCACGGAGCTTGAAGAACTCATGAAAGCGCAGGCCGAGGCCGCGCACGAGCGCGAGGTCGGGGATGCGACTCGCCCCACGGCAGAGGATCTTGCGGCCTCGCCGACGCGCATCGACGTCGAGGGCCTCGACCTGTTCTATGGCGACCATCATGCGCTCAAAGACGTGAATATCAAGATTCGCGACAAGCAGATCACCTCGTTCATCGGGCCTTCGGGCTGCGGAAAGTCCACGTTGCTGCGCTGTTTTAACCGCATGAACGACGGCATCAAGGACTGCCGCATCGAGGGCAAGATTGTGCTCGACGGCCAAGATATCCTGGGCGACTACGACGTCTGCCGCCTTCGCCAGCGCGTGGGCATGGTGTTCCAGCGCCCTAACCCGTTTCCCATGAGCATCTACGACAACGTCGCGTATGGTCCGCGCGGCATGGGCGTGCGCGATCGCGCTGTGCTGGATGAGCTGGTCGAGGACTCCCTTCGTCGCGCTGCGCTATGGGATGAGGTCAAGGACAAGCTCAACGAGTCGGGCCTGGGTCTTTCGGGTGGACAGCAGCAGCGCCTGTGCATCGCCCGCGCGCTGGCCGTGCAGCCCGACATTCTGCTGATGGACGAGCCGACCTCGGCGCTCGACCCCGTGTCGACGCTCGTGGTGGAGCAGCTGGCCTGCGAGCTCAAAGAGACCTGTACGCTCGTGGTCGTTACGCACAATATGCAGCAGGCGGCGCGTATCTCCGACTCGGTCGCGTTTTTCTTGCTGGGTGAGTTGGTGGAACACGCGCCCACCGCGCAACTCTTCAAGAATCCGACCGATCCGCGCACGGCGGATTATTTGACGGGACGTTTTGGCTGATACCATCTAGTAAAGGTACCTTTAGGGTTAAGATGCGGTCATGCCGGCCGCAAAGGGGTTCAACATGATCTATTACGTCGAGGACGATGACAACATCAGGGATTTGACGGTCTATGCACTGCGCAAGCAGGGGATCGAGGCCGAGGGCTTTTCGTGCGACGGCGAGTTTAAGGCCGCCGTGGCGCGACGGGTACCCGATGCTGTGCTGCTCGATATCATGCTGCCCGATACCGATGGCTTGGCGATTATGCGTCGCCTGCGTGCCGATCGCCTGACGGCGACGGTGCCCATCATGATGCTTACCGCCAAGGATACCGAGCTCGACAAGGTGATGGCGCTCGATGGCGGTGCCGACGATTACCTGACTAAGCCGTTTTCGCTCATGGAGCTTGCGAGCCGCTGCCGCGCACTGCTGCGTCGCGGCGGCATGGTCAAGCAGGCGAGCGATGTGCTCAGCGTGGGCGACATCGTGCTCTCGCCCAGCCATCGCGAGGTGACCGTTGCCGGCGAGCCGCTTAAGCTCACCCTGCGCGAGTTCGACCTGCTCGAGTACCTCATGCGCAAGCCCGGCGTGGTTTTTACCCGCGAGTCGTTGCTGCAGAGCGTGTGGGGCTGGGACTTCGACGGCGGTTCGCGCACCGTTGACGTGCACGTGCAGACGCTTCGCCAAAAACTGGGCGAGCATGCCAGCGCCATCGAGACCGTGCGCGGCGTGGGCTACCGCTTGGCCGAGCCTTCTGCCGGCGATGGTGCCAAAGGCGACGACACCGCGGCCACCGCATCGGAGGAGTAACCCGTGGTCTTCGCCCCCCAGGGAAAACATACGCTGTCGCACCGCGTTTTTGTGACGATCTTTGTCTGCGCCATGGCGGTTATCGTGGCGTTTACGGTGCTGGGTGCGTTCTTTGTGCAAAACACCTTGGCGGATGCCACGAGTGCCAATCTGGCGCAGGAAACCGAGCTCATTGCTGCCGCTCTCGACGAACAGCAGGAGCCCATCCCGTTCTTGCGTAGTCTCGATCGCGAGGACTTGCGCATCACGCTGATTAACAAGGATGGATCGGTTGCCTACGACAACGAGGCGTCGCCTTCCACACTGCCCAACCATGGCGATCGCCCCGAGGTCATCGAGGCCTTTGAGAGTGGTTTGGGTTCCGCGGAGCGCGCAAGCTCTACGCTCGACGAGATTATGCTGTATCGCGCCGTCGCCCTTGATAACGGCCAGGTTGTCCGCTTGGCGCAGGCCCAGCCTGGCGTTGCGGCGATTTTGCTGTCGATGGTGGCGCCGATGCTGCTTATCGCAGCAGCGGGTGCGGTACTCTCGTTTTTTATGGCGCGCCGCGAGTCCCGTGCCATCATCGCGCCTTTGCAAGAGGTGGATTTGGACCACCCACGCCGTAGCTATGAGCACGCCTATGCCGAGATGGTCCCCATGCTTGAGCGTATTGAGTCGCAGCGCCAGGAGCTCAAGCGCCAAATGGCGGTGCTGGCGGACAACGACCGTATGCGCCGCGAGTTCACGGCGAATATCACCCATGAGCTCAAGACGCCGCTTACGGCGATTTCGGGCTATGCCGAGCTCATCGCAAACGGCATGGTCGAGGGCGAGGGCGACCTGCGCAACTTTGGCGGTCGCATCTATCGTGAGGCGGGCCGCTTGGCAGCGCTTGTCAACGATATCCTTACGCTGTCTAACTTGGACGAGGCCGAGCGTGCAGCTGAGGGCGAGGCGGTGCCCATTGGGTCCACGGAGCCTATTGAGCTCTCGCGTGCCATCTACGCGGTCGAGCAGCGTCTTGAACAGGTCGCCCGTCAGGCGAATGTGACGATAAGTCATGAGACCAAGCCTGTGGTCATCGAGGGCGTGTCGCGCTTGATTGACGAGCTCATCTATAATCTGGCAAGCAACGCCATCCGCTACAATCGACCCGGCGGTACGGTTACGCTGCAGTGCGGCACCAACGACGAAGGCCATCCGTTCCTTGCGGTCGCCGACACGGGAATCGGTATCGCGCCTGAAGAACAGGGCAAGGTATTTGAGCGGTTCTATCGCGTGGACAAGAGTAGGTCCAAGGCACGCGGCGGAACCGGTCTGGGGCTTGCCATTGTCAAGCATGCGGCCCTGTATCATCACGCCACGCTCGATCTGTCGAGCGAGTTGGGCGTGGGAACCACCATTACGGTGACGTTTCCCATACAGCAGGACGAGCCATTCGCATAGCGATACAACATAGATATTGATGTAGACGCCGCATTTGACTTTCGGGTGCGGCGTTGTTGTGCAATTTTACGATTGCTTCCGACATTTTTACAGGAGAGCCTGTTTCTTATGTATAGAGTTTGGTCTCGGTAAAAAGATGCGATAACATACGGACAGTTTTGTCAATCCGAACTGGGGAAATGAAAGGCAAGCTGCATGACCCTTCTCGAACTGTTCCAGCTGCTCAAAAAGCACCTTAAGCTGGTCATCACCCTTCCGGTGGTCTGCGCGATCGCCATGGGCATCGTGTCCTTCGTTGCGATGGACAACACCTACACCGCGACGACGAGCATGTACATTCTCGCTAAGACCGACGATAGCGGTCAGATGAGCTACAACGATCTCTCGGCGAGCCAGATGCTTTCCAACGATATCGCCACGCTGCTGGATAGCGATAGCGTTAAGAGTGGTGCTGCCAATGAGTTGGGCCTTGCTGACCTGGATGACTACAAGGTGTCTGTTTCCTCCGAGACCACCACGCGTGTCATTACGCTTTCGGTTACCGGCACCGATGCCAAGGAGACGGCTAAGGTCGCAAAGGCCATAGCCAGCTCGGTGAGTACGGTCGCTCAGAACGTCGGCGCTGCCCAGAGCATCAACGTTATCGACGAGGCTAAGACCCCCGAAGCCCCCAGCGGTCCCAAGCGTATGCTGTACGTTGCTGTCGCGTTCCTCGCGGGCATCTTTATCGCAGTTGCCTATGTCGTTTTGGCAGACATGCTCAATACCCGCATCCGCGGTGCCGAAGAGGCAGAAGAGCTCCTGGGCATTCCCGTTGTTGGCCGAATTCCGGCTATGAAAGGTGGTAAATAGGCATGGCTAAGGCAAAGAACACTGACAAGCTCGTTGTGCAGAATGCCGCCAAGACCCTTCTGGCCAACATCCGCTTTGCGAGCGTGGACGACCCCATTCGCACCATCACCGTTACCTCCTCGATTCCCAACGAGGGCAAGTCTACGGTTTCCATTAACCTTGCCCAAGCTATCGCCACCAGCGGCAAGTCCGTGCTCCTGGTCGAGGCCGATATGCGTCGCAGGTCCCTTGCCGATATGCTCGGCGTTCGCTCCCGTGGCGGACTCTATGCAGTCCTGTCCGAGCAGGTTTCTATCGACCAGGCGATTGTCGAGACAGGTCAGAAGAATTTCTACTTCCTCGATGCCGAGCCGCACATTCCCAATCCTGCCGACATCATCGTCTCTCACCGCTTTGCCAAGCTGGTAAAGGCACTGTCCGCCAAGTTCCAGTACGTCATCTTTGATGCTCCCCCGGTCGGCACCTTCATCGATGCTGCCGAGATCGCAAGTCTGACCGACGGTGCGCTGTTCGTGGTGCGCGAGGATTTCACCAAGCGCGAGGAGGCGCTCAACGCCATCGGTCAGCTTAAAAAGTCCGAGAAGGTCAAGCTCATCGGTACCGTTATGAACTACTGCGAGACCGAGACCAGCGAGTACTACTACTCCTACTACACCAAGGACGGTAAGAAGGTGAAGAAGGGCTCCGACGATCAGGGGACTTCCAAAAAGGGCATCTTCACCAACCGAGCAAACGTTTAGTTGATTAAGGCTGACCTATGCGTGACATTCATTGCCATATCTTGCCGGGTGTAGACGACGGCGCCGCCGATCTCGATGAGAGCTTGGCGATGCTCGAGGCTGCCAAGCGGGCTGGTGTAACCAGAATTGTTTGCACTCCTCACTGCCGTGATCCCTATTTTGATTACGACAAGATGTGGGATGCCTTTGAGCTGCTGCGTGATAACGCTGACGGTTTTCCGCTCCAGATGGGCTTCGAGGTCAACCATCGAAAGCTCGTTGAGCTTGGTATCGATGCCGCGGAGCACTTGCATTTCGATGGGACCAACGAGTTTCTGCTCGAGCTTTCGACGCATGCCGATGCGTATGCGTTTAGAGAGTACGAGAACACGATTTACGATTTGCAGTGCCGTGGCTACCAGGTGATCATCGCTCATCCTGAGCGCTATCGTGCGGTTCAAAAGGATGTAAGCGTGGCGGAGCGCCTGGTCGATATGGGCTGCAAGCTGCAGGCTTCGGCGGACTTTATTGCCGGCGGTCGCTTTGGTCGCGAGAAAAAGCCGGCACAGCGCCTGTTCGATCAGAACCTGTACAGCTTCATCGCGAGCGATGCCCATAACGTGGGCCATTACGACTGCCTGGCGAAGGCTCGCGCGAAGTTTAGCGTGCGCGGAGCTCATTTTCGCTAATATCTGTCCCTAACGTTCGCATTGAATGAAAGGGCAGCCATGGATACCCAACTTAAGACGGGATGCTTTGATGACGCGGCGTTGGTGCGCCGCGTCGTTTTTATGGACGAGCAGGGCTACGAGAATGAGTTCGACGCTATCGACGAGGATCCAAACTGCATTCATGTGACGCTCTATGTAGACGGCGAGCTTGCCGGTTGCTCGCGCGTGTTTCCCGAAGAGCTTGAGCGCGTGGCTGACGCAGAGGCCCTGGTGTTGCCGGCATGCGACATGGACGAAGGCGTTGCGGCGGGGGAGACCTACATTATGGGGCGCGTCGCCGTGCTGCCGGCTATGCGTCGTCGCGGACTGGCGAGTGCGATCGTCGAGGCCAGTGCTTCGTGTGCACGCGATGCCGGCGCTAAGCTTATTAAGCTGCATGCGCAGGAATACGTGTTGCCGCTCTATACAAAGGCGGGCTACACGCAAATTGCCCCGGTAGATTACGAAGACGAGGGCCAGCCCCATGTCTGGATGGCCAAGCGCGTAGATGGCAGATAGGGACGTTCCTTTTCTGCCGGCAGCTGGGGACACTCCTTGGCAATTGACGCATTGGAGCGCTCGGACATACAGTTTTTCGATTCCGTATGTATATATGCGCGCTATTGGGTTATAAAATCTAAGTCTGAATATAGCAGGTCTGCGATGCGGCTCGGGCAACCGGGCCGTTTTTGCGGACGGGGGTAGCGCGAAAGGACTGCACATGCGTCAATTTAAGACCGAGAGCAAAAAACTGCTCGACCTCATGATCAACTCCATCTACACCAATAAGGAAATCTTCCTGCGCGAGCTTATCTCTAACGCGAGCGACGCCGTCGACAAGCTCAACTTTAAGAGCCTGCAGGATCCGAGCGTCAAGATCAACCAGGGCGACCTGGCCATTCGCGTCTCCTTTGATAAAGACGCCCGCACCATTACCATCTCGGATAACGGCATTGGCATGACCGCCGAGGAGCTCGAGCGCAACCTGGGCACCATCGCCCATTCCGGCTCCGAGGAGTTTAAGACCGAGAACGCCGAGCAGCAGGGTTCGGATGTCGACATCATCGGCCAGTTTGGCGTGGGCTTCTACTCTGCCTTTATGGTTGCCAGCCATGTGAAGGTCGTCAGCCGCGCCTATGGCGAGGATGTCGCCCATGTGTGGGAATCCGACGGTCTTGAGGGCTACACCATCGAGGACGGTGAGCGCGCCGAGCACGGTACCGATGTCATCCTGACGCTGCGCGAGAACGAGAAGCTCGATGCCGACGGCGAGGCCGAGACCTACGATCGCTTCCTGACCGAGTGGGGTCTCAAGAGCCTGATTCAGCAGTACAGTAACTATGTGCGCTACCCGATTCAGATGATGGTGTCCAAGAGCCGCCAGAAACCCAAGCCCGAGGACGCCGGCGACGATTACAAGCCCGAGTACGAGGACTACCAGGAGCTCGAGACCGTCAATTCCATGACACCGATCTGGAAGAAGCGCAGCTCCGATGTCGAGCAGAAGGACTACGACGAGTTCTACAAGTCCACGTTCCACGACTTTGACGATCCTGCGCGCACCATCAGCTTCCATGCCGAGGGCACGCTCGAGTACGATGCCCTGCTGTTTGTGCCGGGCCGCGCGCCGTTCGATCTGTACAGCAAGGATTACGAGAAGGGTCTGGCACTCTACAGCTCCAACGTCCTGATCATGGAGAAGTGCGACGACCTGCTGCCCGACTACTACAACTTTGTCCGCGGCGTCGTGGATTCCGCCGATGTGTCGCTCAACATCTCGCGTGAGACGCTGCAGCAGAACCGTCAGCTCAAGGCCATCGCCAAGCGTGTGGAAAAGAAGATCACCGCCGACCTTGAGGATATGCGTGACAACGACCGCGAGGCCTACGAGAAGTTCTTTGAGAACTTTGGCCGCGGTCTTAAGTACGGCATCTACTCGAGCTATGGCATGAAGGCCGATGAGCTCGCCGATCTGTTGCTGTTCTGGTCTGCCAAGGAACAGAAGATGATTACCCTGGCCGAGTATGCCAAGGGCATGCCCGAGGATCAGAAGGCCATCTACTACGCCGCCGGCGACTCGCGTGAGCGCTTGGCCAAGATGCCCGTGGTAAAGGGCGTGCTCGACCGCGGCTATGACGTGCTGCTGCTGACGCAGGACGTGGATGAGTTCACCTTCCAGGCTATGCGTGAGTACGTTGCCGCCGATATGCCCAAGATCTACGAGGACGATGCCGCCCGCGAGGCTGCCGAAAAGGCCGTGGCCGATGGTGCCGAGCCCGAGGTTGAGGATCGTCACCTGGAGCTCAAGAACGTCGCAACCGGTGATCTTGACCTGGCGACCGAGGACGAGAAAAAGGAGGCCGAGGACGCCACCAAGGAGAACGAGGACCTCTTTAACGCCATGAAGGAGGCACTCGGCGACAAGGTCGAGAAGGTTGCCGTCTCTGCGCGCCTGACCGATGCTCCCGCGTGCATCACCACCGAGGGCCCGCTTTCGCTCGAGATGGAGAAGGTGCTCCAGAAGGGTCCCGAGGGCGCGCCCGACGGTATGCCCAAGAGCCAGCGCGTGCTCGAGCTCAACGCCAAGCACCCGGTCTTTTCCAAGCTCGTCGCCGCTCAGAAGGCGGGCGACGCCGACAAGATCAAGCAGTACTCCGGTTTGCTCTATGACCAGGCCCTGCTGGTCGAGGGCATTCTGCCCGAGGACCCCGTTGCCTTCGCAGCAGCTGTTTGCAACTTGATGTAGTTCGGGGATACGGCACCGTAACTAGATTAGAACGAGAGTGGATAATCTCCCACTTTTGGCTCGAATGGGGGTGCGGACAGAAAGTTGGACCGCGGGGCGGTCCGGACTGGAGGTTCGCATGTACAGCAGGGAGAAGGTCGAGCTCTTCCTCCTGGCGACGGAGGACGGCATGGGGCCGACCGCC
>CABUWD010000041.1 GCA_902495155.1 uncultured Collinsella sp. | reverse complement strand
GCGGGCACTGATGAAGTTTATCGCGAGTTCCGCACGAACAGGAGGCCACTTAATGTGGCCTCCGTCGTGAGCAGGACTGTAGAGCAGGAAACTTCATCAGTGCCCGCCCCACGGGAAACCGTCGGGATGGACCAGTTCAGATGGGGCTTTGATGCATGAGTGGTCTGTTGTTGTGCAAATGGGTATCATACTGTGGTTATTGCATCGACTCTGCGATGCATGTTTGTACGTTCCCGGCGGTCGGTTTGCCAGAAGCGCCCCGTCGGTTGTTCCAGACCCGTTTCGAAGAAAGGAAACCACACTAACCTATGGCAGCTAAAAAATCATCTCCCTTGAAGATCATTCCGCTCGGCGGCCTTGACGGCATCGGCAAGAACATGACGGTCTTCGAATGCGGCGACGACATGGTGCTCGTTGACGCTGGCCTCATGTTCCCCGACGATTCCCAGCCCGGTATTGACCTGGTGCTTCCCGACTACACCTATGTTCTGGAGAACGAGGAGAAGCTCCGCGGTATCGTCGTCACCCACGGCCACGAGGACCACACCGGTTCGCTTCCGTATCTGCTGCAGGACCTCAACAACAAGGTGCCCATCTTCTCGAGCAAGCTGACGCTTGGCTTTATCGAAGGCAAGCTTTCTGAGTTCCGCATCCGCGCACCCAAGTTCCGCGAGGTTAAGGGCGGCAGCCATGTCAACCTCGGCGGCATCTCGCTCGACTTCTTCTCGATGACGCACTCCATCCCCGGCGCTCTGGGCGTGTTCATTCGCACCAATCAGGGCACCGTTATGCACACTGGCGACTTTAAGCTCGACCAGACGCCCATCGATGGTGTCACGCCCGACTATGCCGCTATCAGCCGCTTTGCCAAGCAGGGCATCGACCTGTTGCTGTCCGACTCCACCAATGCCACGGTTCCCGGCTTTACCAAGTCCGAGGCCGAGGTTGGTCCCAACCTACTGCATGCCATCAAGAACGCCCCGGGTCGCGTGTTCGTCGCTTCGTTCTCGAGCCATATCCATCGTTTGCAGCAGATCTGCGATGCCGCCCGCAAGTGCGGCCGTAAGGTCGTTGTGACCGGTCGCTCCATGCTCACTAACACCCGCGTGGCGCGCGAGCTGGGCTACCTCAACATCGACGATGCCGATATCATCGATGCCTGCGATATCGATAACCTGCCCGACGACAAGATCGTCGTCATGTGCACCGGTTCGCAGGGCGAGCCGCTGTCGGCCCTGTCCCGCATGGCCAATGGCGAGCACAAGACGCTCTCTATCCACGAGGGCGATACCGTCATCCTCTCGGCAACTCCCGTTCCCGGCAACGAGAAAGCCGTTCAGCAGGTCGTCAACAGCTTGGCCAAGCTCGGCTGCGACGTGTGGGATAAGAACCGTGCTCTTGTCCACGTCTCGGGCCACGGCAGCCAGGAGGAGCTTAAGCTCCTGATGGCCATGGCCAAGCCCACGTACTTTATGCCGGTTCACGGCGAGGCCGTGCACCTGCGCGCCCATGCCCAGCTGGCCCGCAAGATGGGTCTCAAGGACGATCATATCTTTATCCTCGATAACGGCGACACGCTCGAGATGCGCGGCGGTATCGTCAAGCGCGGTACGCCCGTCGAGTCCGGCGTCGTCTACGTCGACGGCCTGCGTATCGGCGATACCGACCCCATCGTCCTGCGCGATCGCCAGAAGCTCGCCAATGACGGTATGGTCACGGCCGTCGCCATCGTCTCGCTCAAGCACAAGAAGATTGAGGCCATCGAGTTCTCGGGCCGCGGCGTCTCGTTTGCCATCGACGACCAGTTCTCCGAGGATGCCTCCGCGTCTATTATGAAGACGATTGAGAAGGGCAAGTTCAGCTTTACGAGCAGCGGTTCCGATGCCATTCGCAAGGCCGTGCGCGACTCGCTCTCTAACTTTATCTGGAGTCGTACGCGCACTCGTCCGATGATCATCCCGGTCGTCATGGAGGTTTAGTTTGGCGCGCGGATCTGCACAAAACGCCAAAGGCAATAAAGCCAACAACCAACCGGCATCTGCTAAGGGTGCCGGTTCCCATCTTCGTGCCAATAAGGGCCACGAGACCGACTTCGACGATTTTGAGCCCCTGGTCGAGCCCTCGGCCAACCGCGATATCGCCGGCGTGGTCATCGCCGTTTTGGCGATTGCGTCCTTCATTGCCGTGATTTCGCCGGCGACTGCACCCGTTACGGCTGCGGTTGCCGGTTTCTACCACCTGGGCTTTGGTCTGGGCGCCTACGTGCTGCCGATCGTTATTTTGCTGTTTGCCGCCACGCTCTTTTTAGGCGAGGACTCGCCGCTCAACGTGCGCTCTGTTGCGGGCGGAGCCGTGGTCTTTATCGCCGTCGTCTCCATTCTTTCGCTGATGGTGCCGGGTACGAGTGTCTCGTGTGACCTTATGTTCACGCCGCAAAATTTGTCCGCCTCGGGTGGCTACATCGGTGCGTTTATTGCGAGTGCGCTGCAGAATGCCCTGGGTAAGCCTATCGCGATGGTAGTCCTGTTGGGCCTTGTCGTCGTGGGCTTGGTCATCATCGGCTTTTCGGTGGGTGGCGTGCTGCGCTCTGCTCGCGACCGTGCGGCCGATTTTGCCGAGCGCCGTCGTGCCGATGTCAACGCCAGCCCGTGGGGTGACGACGAAGCCCTGTCGGTGCCCGGCGTTGCCCGTCCGCACCTGAGCATTCTTCGTCAAAAGGGCTCCGATGCTGCCGTGACCACGGTCATGGGCAACGATGTGGACCCGGTTTTGGACGATGACGACGAGGACGAGAATCCGTTTGTCGACGTGTCCGAGTCGGTTGAGGTTGAGCGCGCTAAGACGACGCTGCTGCCGCGCCGCCATGCCAAGAAGGGCAAGGCTGCGCCTAAGCTCAATACAAGCGAGCCCGACCCGTCTTGGTCCGATAGCGAGATTGAGCTCACCGAGGGCGATGACGAGGACGACGAGGCTCCGATTGAGACCGCAAAGACAACTTTGCTGCCGCGTCGCCATGCAAAGCGCGACCAGGTAACCGGCCAGCTTTCGATGGAAGACGACCCCGATAAGATCGACGAGTTCGAGCCGCCGTTTGCCGTGAATCCTGTCTCGGCAGCACCTCAGATTCCCGACTTCTTGAAGCATCCCAAGGTTGCCGATGCGCCTGCCTCGAGTGCCGTCGAATCGGCTGCGGCTAGCGATGGGGGAGCGGACGGTGGCGCCGCAGATAACGAGGGCGAAGAAGAGGACGGCCTCAAGCTTCCGCCGCTCGAAATCCTGCATGCCAACCCGCAGTCGGCTTCCGCCGCGTCTTCGGACAAGGAGTTGGAGCAGACCGCTGAGTCACTGCAATCCACCTTGCTTGAGTTTGGCCGCAGTGCCCGCGTGGTCGGCTGGATCGCCGGCCCCACGGTGACGACCTTTAAGCTGCAACCTGGTGAGGGCGAGCGCGTGAGCAAGATTTCGAGCCTCGAGGACGATATCGCGCTTTCGCTCGCTGCCCAGTCGGTACGTATCTTTGCCCCGATCCCCGGCACCTCGCTCGTGGGCATCGAGATTCCCAACCGCAAGCGCCAGAACGTCAACCTGGGCGACGTGCTGCCCTATGTGAAGGGCGGTCCGCTCGAGCTCGCCATCGGCCGCGATGCCGAGGGCACGCCGGTTGTCGCCGACCTTGCCAAGATGCCCCACCTGTTGATTGCCGGTACGACCGGTTCTGGTAAGTCGGTGATGATCAACTCCATCATCACGACTCTGCTCATGCGTACTCTTCCCGAGGACGTTCGCCTGATCATGGTCGACCCCAAGCGCGTCGAGCTTGCGGGCTATAACGGACTGCCGCATCTCTATGTGCCCGTGGTGACCGAGCCCAAGCAGGCCGCGAGCGCTCTGCAATGGGCCGTGTCCGAGATGGAGCGTCGCCTGAAGGTCTTCGAGCGTCTTAACGTGCGTAAGATCTCGACCTACAACGAAAAGCAGGCCGCCGGCGAGTTTGAGCATTACGATAACCCGCCGCAAAAGATGCCCTACCTGGTCATTATCATCGACGAGCTCTCGGATCTGATGATGGTTGCCGGTAAGGATGTCGAGGCCTCGATCGTGCGTATCGCCCAGCTGGGCCGTGCCGCCGGCATTCACCTCATTGTGGCTACGCAGCGTCCGAGCTCCAACGTGGTGACGGGCCTTATCAAGGCTAACATCACCAACCGCATCGCCTTTAACGTCGCCACGGGTATCGACTCGCGCGTCATCATTGATCAGATGGGCGCCGAAAAGCTCACTGGTTTGGGCGACATGCTGTTCTCAAAGGTCGACTGGGGCAAGCCTCGCCGTATCCAGGGCTGCTTTGTCTCGGATGACGAAATCAACGAGATTGTCGAGTTCGTTAAGTCGCAGAGCGAGCCCGACTACCACGAGGAGATCCTGTCTGCCGTGGCGCCCGCTTCCATGTCCATGGCGGGTGGCGGCGGCATCGTTCGTACAGGAGTCGCCGAGCCGCAGGACGACGACCCGCTCATTTGGGAAGCCGCCCATATTGTGGTGGAATCACAGCTGGGCTCCACATCTGGCCTGCAACGCCGCCTTAAGGTTGGCTATGCGCGCGCCGGGCGTATTATGGACATGCTGGAAGAAAAGGGTGTCGTCGGCCCGCCCGACGGTTCCAAGCCGCGCGAGGTCCTATTGGACGAGGAGGGGCTTGCCGCGCTGGAATCTGTCGACGCCGAGATGGCACGTGAAGATTGTGAGTTTGGAGGATTCTGATGGCTGCACGCTTTGGTGACATGCTGCTCGAGCAGCGTCGCCGAATGGGCCTTTCCATTCAGCAGGTCGCCAACACCATCAAAATCAGGCCGCAGATCATCGAGTTTTTCGAGACCGGTAACTTTGCTTCGATGCCGCCGCGCGGCTATGCGCAGGGCATGATTTCGAGCTATGCTCGCTTTTTGGGCCTCAATCCGCGCGAGGTCGTCAATGCCTACTTTGACGACCTGATGGCATACGAACGCGAGACATCGCAGCAGGGCGGTCGTTTTCAGGACGCCGCCGGCTACGTCAATTCGCGTTCTTCGGTCGATAACGGGCGCTTCCTGATGGTTCAGGGCGGTCGTTCGACCCGCTATGGACAGCGTCCTCAGCAGGCCGGTTATATTACCGAGACGGGTTCGGGCGAGGAAATTCGCTCACAGCGTGACCGGTTCCGCAGTACGCCGATGCCCGAGGACCGTGCGCTTCCCGCTGCTCGCGGCGTGGCGCGTGACCCTCGTGCCGGCTACGGCGACGGCGGCTATTCCGATCGCGGTTACCGTGGTGCCTCTACGGGACGCTCTCGCGGTGGCTATGCGGATGCCGATACCACGCAGGTGACGCCGCGTCTTCGCTCTCAATCACAGCCGTATGGCCAGCGCTCCTCGGCTCCGCGTTCGGGCCAGCGTGGCTATCAAGGCCGAGGTGAACTTGCGCCCCGCTCGGGTCAGCGCAGCCTTCAGGGCCAGGGTGGCTATCGCGGCCGTTCCGATAGCAATCGTGGTCGTATGCCTCAGGGAGGCGGCCGCAGCAGTTCCAGTCGTGGACGCGGCGGATCACGTACTCCTCAAAACAACGGGCTCGATCCGCGTATCGTCTACGCCGGCATCGGCGCCGTGGCGCTGCTGCTGATCGTGCTCATCGTGGTGCTCCTGCGTGGCTGCGGCTCCTCGGCGCCCGAGTCGACGCCCGAGACGCCCGTTGCCACCAAGACGACGACCAAGAAGTCTTCTAAGAAGACCGAAACGGTCGACGAGGACGAAGATACCGATGAGGCGACGGATGAGTCGACCGATTCGGACGCCACCAAGACGGCCAAGAAGGAAGAGAACGAGGTCACGAAGGTCAAGGTCTCCGTTGCCAAGGGAAAGACCGCGTGGATTGAGGTCAAGGTCGACGGCAAGTCGGTCTATGGCGCCCAGGCGACTGGCCCCTTTGAGCAGGAGTACACGCCCGAGTCCTCGATCGAGATCACCACGTCCAAGCCTTCCGATGTCACCGTTACCAAGAACGGTGAAAAGGTCCGTTACGATACCAAGACCTCGGGCGTGGCGCGTGTGACGATCACCGTTCCCAAGAAGGAGACGACTGATTCCGAGAATGGTGAAAGTTCTGATGGTACCGACACCACCGATGGTACCGACACCACCGATGGTACCGATGCCCAGTCCACGGATGGCGCCGATACCGCAACTGACGGTCAGACGCCCACCGCTTCTACCGACTATTCGTACGATAGCTACTAAGCCGCTCGTACGCGAAAGGAAACATCATGGCTAAAGATTCCAGCTTCGACGTCGTGTCCGAGGTCAACATGCAAGAGGTCGACAACGCCTTCCAGCAGACCACGCGCGAGATTTCCCAGCGCTATGACCTTAAGGATTCCGGCGCCACGATCGAGCTTTCGAAGGGCGACAAGCTCTTTACGATCAGCGCCCCGGCTGACTTTGTCTCTAAGCAGATTATCGACGTGCTGAGCTCCAAGCTCATCAAGCGCGGTATCGACCTCAAGGCTGTCTCGTGGGATGCTCCGCAGGCGGCATCGGGCGGCACCGTGCGTGTGCTTGGCCATATCGTCGAGGGTATCGACCAGGCGACCGCCAAGAAGATCAACAAGGACATCAAGGACCAAAAGCTCAAGGTCAAGGTGACCATCGAGGCCGACAAGCTGCGTGTTTCCTCTGCTTCGAAGGACGCGTTGCAGACCGTGATCCAGTTCCTGCGCGACCAGGACTACGGTCAGCCACTGCAGTTCACCAACTACCGCTAATATCAATCGAAAGGACTGCTCTCCAACATGGATACACCGTTGGGCTCCGTGCTCTACATCACCCTCGGGTGCGCTAAGAACGAGGTTGACACCGACCGCATGCGTTCTCTTTTGACCGCCGCAGGCTACGAAGAGGCATTCGACCCGCAGGATGCCGATATCGCCATCGTCAATACATGCTCGTTCCTCGCCTCCGCAACGTCCGAGAGCATCGAGACCACGCTCGAGCTCGCCAACGAGGTTCAGGACGGCGTTCGTTCTTGCCCCATCGTTATGTGCGGCTGTGTGCCGTCGCGCTATGGCGACGACTTGCCTGACGAGCTGCCCGAGGTCGCTGCCTTTGTGAAGGCCGACGAGGAGGACGGCATCGTGGCGGTCATCGATGGCGCGCTGGGTGTCGAGCGTGAGATCGCAGCCTTTATCCCGCAGGTCAAGCGTACCGTCGAGGGCGCCGTTGCTTACGTCAAGATTTCCGATGGCTGCAACCGCTTCTGCAGCTTCTGCATGATCCCCTATATTCGCGGTCGCTATCATTCGCGCAATGCCGAGAGCATTATCTCCGAGGTGCGCGACCTGGTTGCCGGCGGTGTGCGCGAGATCGTGCTGATCGGCCAGGACACGGGTATTTGGGGCACCGACTTTGCTGACGAGGATGTCGCCGAGGGCTCGCCGCGCAATCTGGCGCAGCTGCTGCGTGCCGTCGCCGAGGCCGTGCGCCCGCACAACGTCTGGGTTCGCGTGCTCTACCTGCAGCCCGAGGGCATGACTGACGAACTCATCGAGACGATTCGCGATACGCCCGAGGTGCTGCCCTATATCGATATCCCCGTGCAGCACTGCGACGCGCGCATCCTCAAGGCCATGCGTCGCTCCGGTTCGCGCCAGGAGCTCGAGGACCTGTTCCGCGATCTGCGTGAGCGTATCCCCGGCATCGTGATCCGTTCCACGGCTATGGTCGGCTTCCCGACCGAGACCGACGACGAGTTCCGCGACCTCATCGACTTTATGGACACCGTCGGCTTCGACTACACGAGTGTCTTTGCCTACTCGCGTGAGGAGGGCAGCCTGGCCGCCAAGATGGAGGGTCAGGTCGATGAGGAGGTCAAGCTCGAGCGCGCCCAGGAGGCCATGGACCTGGCCGAATCGCTCGGTTTTGCTGCGACTGCCGCGCATGTGGGCGAGCGCGCCCAGGTGATCGTCGACGGTATCGAAGAAACCGAGGACGGCGCCGAGCTGATCGGCCATGCCTGGTTCCAGGCGCCCGATTCCGATGGCGCGGTGCATCTGGACGCCGGCGAGGCGTCCGTGGGTGATATTCTGACCGTCGAGTTTACCGATAGCTTCTGCTATGAGCTTATCGGTCATGTTGTGGAGTAGGAGAGCGTCGTGGCAAACGAGAGCAATAAGGAACTGACGAGTGTTTGGACGCCCGCCAACATCGTGACGTGCGTTCGCATCGTTTTTATCCCGGTGTTCATGATCGTGTCGGCGCTTTCTCACACGAGTGTTGCCGGTACGGATTGGAGCACCTTCGACGGCCCGCTCGCCGCCGCTGCCTTCATTCTGTATGTGATCCTGTCGTGTACCGATAAGGTCGACGGTTATCTGGCGCGTTCGCGCAACGAGATCACCGACTTCGGTAAATTCTTGGACCCCATCGCCGATAAGCTGCTCGTGTTTTCGGCCCTGCTGCTGTTCTTGGATTTTGGCGCGGTGACCGTGTGGTCCGTGTTCATTATCCTGTTCCGTGAGCTTCTGGTGAGCGCCCTTCGCATGGTCGCGAGTGCGGCCGGTGTGGTCGTTGCGGCCGATAAGCTCGGCAAGTACAAGACAGCGACCACGATGGTCTCCATCTGCGGTTACCTGTGCGCTTTTGCTATGGCCGGCTTGCACCTTGGCCCGGTGGCGCTGACGCTCGGCATCTACTCGGTGTCGCGCTTCCTGTATGCCGTTGCCGTTGTCTTGACCGTTATCTCGGGCGCCCAGTACTTCTGGAACTGCCGCAAGATCGTCTTTTCGGTCTAGGTCCTGGTGGGTATGACGGACTCTTTTGAGCAGATTTCCGCACATAACGAGGAACTGGCGCGCGATATCGTCGAGCGCGCGAGCGCTCGGGGTGCGACGGTTTCGACGGCTGAGTCGCTGACGGCGGGTATGATCGCCTCGACGATTGCGGATATCCCGGGCGCCTCGGCGGTGCTGCGTGGCGGTGCGGTGACCTACTGCGATGAGATTAAGCATCGCGTGCTGGGTGTTGAGCAGGAGACGCTCGACCGCTACACCGCGGTGTCGCATCAAACTGCGCGCGAGATGGCGTCGGGTTCGCTGGAGCTGTACCAGAGCGATATTGCAGTGAGCGCAACGGGTTATGCCGGCCCCGGCGGTGGTACTGAGGACGATCCTGCTGGCACTTTCTATATTGGCTGGGCACATCGTTCCGCCGATGGGGGAGTGCCGGTCGTGGACTCTGTGCGCTGCCACTATGAGGGCGACCGTTCGTGTGTTCGTGCCCATGCGGTCACGGAGGCATTGGGTCGCATTGTCTGCGTGCTCGATTCTATGGAATAGACGTGTTTTAAGGGGCCTCCGGGCCCCTTAATTGTGGAGATGGGGACCTCAGAAGAATTTAGCGTTTGTGCTGTTCATAGGTGTATTTTTGCCTGCCTTGTTCTTATTTGGCCCTTTATGGTCAAGCATTTGGTCAGTGTTTGGTCGGCTTTTGGTTGGGTTTTGGAAAGGTCGGCTGCATATGATTTATCTGAACGGTTGACCACGAACAGCCGTTCGTTTATTATCGATGCAGGTTGTTAAGAGGAGGGCTATTCATGGCCAAGAATTCAGGTCCCGTACGTACCGTTCATGCTCGCACGACGGGTAAAGAGCGCGATGAGATGATCGCCACCACCAAGGCTGAGATCGAGAAGAAATTCGGCCAGGGTTCCATCATGAGGTACGGCGACGGTGGCCCCGAGCTCGAGGTCGAGGCCATCCCTACGGGCGCTCTGGCACTCGATGCCGCGCTGGGTATCGGCGGCGTGCCGCGTGGCCGTATCGTCGAGATTTACGGTCCTGAGTCCTCCGGTAAGACGACGCTTTCGCTCGAGATCCTGGCCGAGGCCCAGGCAATGGGTGGCGTTGTGGCATTTATCGATGCCGAGCATGCGCTCGATCCCACTTATGCCGCGCGTATCGGCGTGGATATCGACGAGGTGCTCATTTCTCAGCCCGATACGGGCGAGCAGGCGCTCGAGATTGTTGACATGCTCGTGCGTTCCGGCGCCATCGATGCCATCGTTGTTGACTCCGTCGCCGCGCTGACCCCGCGTGCCGAGATCGAGGGAGAAATCGGCGACACTACGGTCGGTCTTCAGGCTCGCCTGATGAGCCAAGCGCTCCGCAAGCTCGCCGGCTCGCTGTCTAAGTCCAACACGACGTGCATCTTCATTAACCAGCTGCGTGAGAAGATCGGCGTCATGTTCGGCAACCCCGAGACCACGACGGGCGGCCGCGCCCTTAAATTCTTCTCTTCGGTGCGTATCGACATTCGCCGTATCGATAGCATTAAGCTTAAGGACGAGGTTATCGGTAACCGCGTGCGCGCTAAGGTCGTTAAGAACAAGGTGGCAGCTCCGTTCCGTTCTGCTGAGTTCGACATTATGTACGGTACGGGCATCTCTAAGGAGGGCTCGATTCTGGACATGGCTGTCGAGTGCGGCATCTGCAAGAAGATGGGCTCCTGGTTTGCCTATGGCGAGGACAAGCTCGGCAACGGTCGCGAGGCCGCCAAGGCGTTCCTGCGCGAACACCCCGATTGCGCCGACGAGATTGAGCATAAGGTCCGTCTTGCCTGCGGGCTTGAGTTTGATGACGATGCTCCGTCCGAGGTAGAGCTGACCGATCAGCCTGCGCCTGAGGAGTTTGACGAGCTTTACGCCATCGATGGTTCCGCCATGCTCGATGATGACGACGAGTAGCGGTTACGCTCATGTCGTATACGGTGACCGAGGCCACGGTCGTCTTTCCCGATAAGAAGGCGGCCTCCTCGTTCTCGAGCGGGTATGCGTCCAAAAAGCCTTGCGCACATATCGATTGTGAGCTTGAGGGCGGTTTTGAGCGGTCCATTTGGATTCCCGTGCGGGTCGCGCGCCTGTATGTCAAAAACCGCCCCGATCTTCCCTGTGATTGGGATAACTTTCGTGAGGCGGTGCAGCTCATCGAGCGTAAATGTGCACTTACCATGGTGACTGAGATGTTATCGCGCCGCGACCATGCGACGGGTGAGGTCCGTGACAAGCTGGCTCGCTACGGCTTTCACCAGCCTGCGATCGATTTCGCCGTCGAGCGCGCCACCGAGTATCGTTTTTTAGACGAGAGCCGCTTTTGCTCGTACTTTATCGAGGAACGCAAGCGGCGCGGTTGGGGACAGCGCAAAATCGAGACCGAGCTCAAGCGACGTCATGTTGTGCTCGATGACATTCCCGGTTATCCCGAGGATTATTTTGCCGTCGAAGACGATTTGGCGCGTGCGTCAGCCCTGCTCGCCAAGCGGCGTGTTCCAGAGACGCGCGGATTCGAAAAACTGGTTCGGTTTTTGATGGGCAAGGGCTTCTCGTATCACATCGCCGCCGATGCCGTTAAGGCACGTCTCGATGCCGAACGCGAGGAATGTGCGGTTTAGGCGTATGCGTTTTGTGGCCCCGCCGCTCACCGCGTTTTAGCCGCCGTACTGGGGCCATTTATTTGACAGTTGTTGTGGTTCAACGTACGATAAACACTGTCATTTGCTTTGTGATATGTGCTCATCTGTGATGAGTTTGTTTATATGTTTATCTGTATCCGACCCGCATAAGCTGCGCCCATATTACTCAAATGTCGCGAGCCGTTCATAAGGACGGTTCGCTTTGTTGTGTAACGAATCCATAAAAAGGAGTGAGCATGCCTATCATTGCAGCGCTCGTTGGCATCGTTTTGGGTGCCATCGCCGCCATTGCCTACATGCGCACCGCCAAGCAGGGTAGTCTTCACGAGGCCGACGAAAAGATCCAGTCGGCACACGCACAGGCTGAGTCCCTGATCGGTGATGCAAAGCGTCAGGCCGAGACCCTCAAAAAAGAGGCTCTGCTCGAGGCTAAAGAGGAGATCATCAAGAACAAGCAGGCCGCCGAGGCCGAGGACAAGCAGCGCAAGAGCGAGATTCGTACGCTCGAGAACCGCGTGATGCAGCGCGAGGAATCCCTCGATCGCCGCAACGACGCTCTCGACAAGCGCGAGCATCAGCTGTCCAGTCAGGCCGGTCAGGTCGAGAAGCGCTCCCGTGAGCTCGAGGAGCTCTGCGCAAAGCAGACCTCCGAGCTCGAGCGTATCGCCGACCTTACCCGCGAGGATGCCCACAAGGAGCTCCTCGATAAGGTTCGCGGCGAGGTCACCCACGAGGCCGCCACGATTATTCGCGAGTCCGAGCAGCAGGTTCGCGCCGAGTGCCACAAGACCGCCCAGGAGATTCTGTCCCTGGCGATTCAGCGCTGCGCTGCCGACCACACTGCCGAGGTCACCGTTACCTCCGTGCACATTCCCTCTGATGACCTCAAGGGCCGTATCATCGGTCGCGAGGGTCGCAACATCCGGACCTTCGAGCAGGTTTCCGGCGTCAACCTCGTGATCGACGACACGCCCGAGACCGTCGTTCTTTCGAGCTTCGATCCGGTCCGTCGTGAGACCGCCCGTGTTGCTCTGGAGAACCTCATCGCCGACGGCCGCATTCACCCCGCCCGCATCGAGGAGATGTATCACAAGGCTGCCGACCTGGTTCAGCAGCGCGTGCGCGAGGCTGGCGAGCAAGCTGCATTCGATACCGGCATTCACGACCTGCACCCCGAGATTGTCAAGACCCTTGGTGCCCTGCGCTACCGTACCTCGTTTGGTCAGAACGTGCTTCAGCACTCCCTCGAGGTCTCTGACCTGTGCGGCGTAATGGCTTCCGAGCTTGGCCTGGACGTTGTTACCGCCAAGCGCGCCGGCCTGCTGCACGACCTGGGCAAGGCAATCGACCATGACGTCGAGGGCCCGCATGCCGTCATCGGCGCCGAGCTTGCCCGCCGTTATGGCGAGAAGCCCGTTATCGTCCACGCTATCGAGGCTCACCATGCCGACGTCGACCCCAACACGGTGCTCGATGTCCTGGTTCAGGCCGCCGATGCTGTCTCTGCCTCTCGCCCCGGTGCCCGTCGCGAGTCTGCCGAGAACTATATCAAGCGTCTTGAGAAGCTTGAGGAGATCGCCAACGCCCATGACGGCGTCGAGCGTACCTATGCCATGCAGGCTGGTCGCGAGGTCCACGTCATGGTTCAGCCGGACAAGATCTCCGATGCCCAGTCCACGGTCCTGGCTCACGATATCGCCCATCAGATCGAGGAAGAGATGGAGTATCCCGGTCAGGTGCGCGTCGTCGTGATTCGCGAGAGCCGCGCTGTCGATATCGCTAAATAACATGAGCGACGCGAACGAGCTCATCTCATTTATCGCGTCGATGTCGGGGGAGGGCAACCTTCGCGTCGAGGAGAACCTTGGCGAGGGGTATGTCCGCCTCCGCGTTTCGGAGGCCGAGCGGCGCCAGGCAAAGCACGACATTCAGCATGTCGAGGATATCGTCATCGAAATGCTCCGTAATGCTCGCGATGCCGGCGCCGACAAGGTCTATCTCGCCACGACCAAGGAAGATGGCGTCCGCACGCTTGTCTTTCTGGATAACGGCTCGGGTGTTCCGCAGGATATGCAAGAGCGAATTTTCGATGCTCGCGTTACCTCAAAGCTCGAGAGCATGAAGATGGACCGTTGGGGCGTTCACGGTCGTGGCATGGCATTGTTTTCGATCAAGCAGAACACCGACGAGGCCCGTGTGGTCACGTCCGGCGTCGATCTTGGTTCAGCCTTTAAGGTGAGCGTTGCGACCGACCGCCTTAGTGAGCGTGCCGATCAGTCCAGCTGGCCCCAGGCCGTCAAGGATGAGGACGGACGTTATGTCTGTGCTCGCGGCCCGCATAATATTATTCGCGCTGCCTGTGAGTTTGCGCTCGAGGAGCTGCGTGGTTGCGATGTTTATCTTGGTTCTCCGTCTGAGATTGCCGCGACCCTTTATGCTCAGGCGTCAAGTCGGCTCGATACGTCTCGTCTCCTGTTCATTGACGACGAGAGCGAGCTTCCGGTTGTCGATCGTTTAGGCCTTGCCTCTGATGCCGAGGACTTTATCCGTATCTGCTCGGGTTTGGGTCTTGAGATGTCCGAGCGCACGGCACATCGCATTTTGGCAGGGCAGATTAAGCCCGTTCGCGGTGTGACCGCGCGTCTGCTGCGCGAGCGTGATTCGTCCTCGCATGCGCCGGCTCCTGTCGATCTCGCGAAGGATCGTCGCGGGCTACGTATTGCCAAGGATGACATGGCACAGTTTTCGCGTGCTGTGGAGCGCGACTTTAATGATCTTGCCGCCCGGTACTATCTCAACCTTTGCGGCGACCCAAAGATTCGCGTTTCGCGTGATCGAATCACCGTGACCTTCGATCTTGCCAAAGAGGAATAGTGCCTTTACCGAGTCCACTCGGTACGATAAAGTTATTGCAGTTAAAACGTACTTTTAAACGCAGGAGTTTCTTCATGGATTGCCTGAAGGTATCAAGCAAATCATCGCCCGCGTCCGTTGCCGGCGCCATCGCCGGCATGGTCAAGGATGGTGTGCCCGTCAACATTCAGTGTGTCGGCGCCGGTGCGGTCAACCAGGCCATAAAGGCCGTGGCTATCGCGCGCGGTTTTTTGATTCCAACTGGGTTTGATATTTCCTGCGCGCCCGTGTTCTCCGACATCCTCATTAACGGGGAGTCGCGCACGGCCATCCGCCTTTCTATCTACGTTCACCAGATCAATCGAGCTGCTATGGATAACGTCGTCATGGATGATGTTAAGCCTGTGGCATAGCTTCTGATTGCCTCGTTTTGCTCCCCATCGTTAGGACTTATGCACATGGACCAGCGTTCCGTACGCGATATTCTTGCCGGTAAAACCTACTTTATCCGCACCTTTGGCTGCCAGATGAATCAGCACGATTCCGAGCGCGTGAGCGGTCTGCTCGATTCGTATGGTTGCCTCATGGCGCTCGATCCCGAGCATGCCGATATCGTTGTCTTCATGACATGCTGTGTGCGTGAGGCCGCCGATACTCGCCTGTACGGTCAGTGCAATTCCTGCAAAAGCCTGCCGCCTTCGCCTTCGGGCAAGCGTGTGGTTGCCGTGGGCGGCTGCATCGCGCAGCGTGATGGAGAGGGCCTGCTCACCAACGTCGATAACGTCAATGTCATCTTTGGCACGCATTCCATCGCACATGTGGCCGAGCTCATTGCCGAGGCGTTCCTTGATGGTAAGCGTCATATCCGCACCAATGAGCATGAGGATACGGATGCCATGAGCATGCCGTGGCATCGCGAGACCCAGTATCACG
>CABUWD010000040.1 GCA_902495155.1 uncultured Collinsella sp. | reverse complement strand
GTCATCGGCGCCGCCGCGAGCGGCAAGAGCGCCTACGCCGAGTCCCTGTGCCTCGGGCACGATGGCCCTCGCGTGTACCTGGCAACGATGGAGCCCTTCGGGGAAGAGGGCGCCCGCCGCATCGCGCGCCATCGGGCGCTGCGCGAGGGCAAGGGGTTTTCCACCCTCGAGCGCACGCGTGACGTGGGCGCCGCAGTGTCCGGGCTTCCGCGCGGCTGCACGCTTCTTTTGGAGGACGTGGGCAACCTGGTTGCAAACGAGCTTTTCGCGGAAGGCGGCTTGTCCCCACGTGACCCCGACGCTGCGGCGCGCGAGGTGCTCGGAGGCATCGAACGGCTCGCTCAGGCCGCTGCGTATACGGTGGTGGTCACCGTCGACGTGTTCGCCGATGGGATGCGCTACGATGAGGGGACCGAGGCATGGAGGCGCGCGCTCGCGCGCGTGAACGCGGGCGTGGCGGCGCTGGCCGACCGCGCAGTCGAAGTGGTATGCGGGATTCCCGTGTGGATGAAAGGCGAAGGACCTACAAGGTGAAGATAGCAGAGGCAATCGGCGCGGCGTTCGGAACGTTCTCGCGCATCCCCGTCCCGAAATCGGCCTGGACCGATTTCGGATCAACCCATGCGCTTGCCGCGTTTCCCCTGGTGGGCCTTGCGGAAGGCTTCCTCATGACGGCGTGGGGGCACGTGGCGAACCTGCTCGGCGTGCCCGCGACCATCGTCGCGGCTGTGCTCGTGGCGCTGCCTGTGGCGGTGACGGGAGGCATCCACCTAGACGGGCTCTGCGACACCTCCGATGCGCTTGCAAGTTGGACCCCGCGCGAGCGAAAGCTCGAGATCATGCACGACCCGCGGGCAGGCGCCTTCGGGGTCATCGGTGTTGTCATGTACCTTATTTTGCAGTTTTCCCTGTTCACCGCGCTGCCGCTTACGGCGGGGGCGTTCCTCGCGCTTCTGTGCTCGCTCGTGTTCTCCCGCGCGCTTTCGGGGCTCGCCGTTGAATGCTGGCCTGCCGCGCGGGCGGACGGCATGGCCGCGGGGCTCTCGCCTGCGAAGAAGCGCGCGGCGATCGTCGTGCCGCTTTGCGCTTTCGCTACGGCTTCGGCTGCAGGGATGGTCGCGTGCGCTCGGGCCGTCGGCGCCCTTATGGCGGTGGCGGGGCTTTTGGCGCTCGCGTGGTACCGCCATGTTGCCCTGTCCCGCTTCGGCGGGGTGACGGGGGATTTGGCCGGATGGTTTCTGCAATGGGCCGAGCTCGCGATGCTTGCTATGCTGGTGGCGGGGGGCATGCTCCTATGATGCTCGTGGTAGGTGGCGCGCATTCGGGGAAGAGGACCTTCGTGCGCGAAAAGCTCGGGTTCGCGGCGGACGATTTCGTCGACGCTGCGCAGCTTGCGGAGGGCGGCGTGCCCGCGGCTTTTGCCGGCCGCGTCGCGTACCATGCTGAGGAACTCGTACGCGCGCTCGACGCTGACCGGGCGCTCGAGCGGCTGATCGGCTTCGACGCAGTGATTCTGTCCTTGGTCGGCTCGGGGGTCGTCCCTATGCATGCGGAAGACGCCCAATGGCGCGAGCGCGCGGGGCGCCTGGGATGCGCGCTCGCTGCGCGCGCCGACGTCGTCGTGCGCATGACGTGCGGGATTCCCCAGGTCATCAAAGGAAACCTTGCCGATGCTCCTCGAGGGACGCAGGGCGCGGGCGCGCCTTTGGAAGTCGTCTTCGTGCGCCATGGTGCCACGGCGGGCACGGAAGACCATCGCTACAGCGGGGCGGGCACCGACGAGCCCCTGTCGAGCGCGGGCGAGCGCGCTTTGCGCGACCTCGCGTGCGATCGTGACGTGTTCCGTGTTATCACGAGCGGCATGGCCCGCACCGACCAGACGGCACGCATTCTCTTCCCGAACGCGGAGCTTATGGCGTGCCCCGGTCTGCGCGAGATGGATTTCGGCGACTTCGAGGGGCGAAGCGCCGCCGAACTTAAAGAGGATGCGCGTTACCGCGCCTGGGTAGACTCCTGGTGTGAGACGCGCTGCCCGCATGGCGAGGGCAAGAGCGATTTCACCCGCCGCGTCGTCGCGGCGTTTCGGGAGGCGTGCGAATCGGAGCGCGCCCAGGGGAGTGGGCGCGCCGTCTTCGTTGTTCATGCGGGTACCGTGAAAGCGCTGCTCTCCGAGCTAGCTGTCCCGAAAATGGGATACTTCGACGTGCATACCGAGCCGGGCGGCGCATGGGCCGCCACCTGGGATGGGCGCTGCCTTCGCGACGTTCGCCCCGCTTCGGGGGGCGATGCCCGGTGATGACGATTCTTGCCGTCGCCGCCGGGTTCGCGGCCGACCTTGTCTTCGGCGACCCGCGCTGGCTTCCCCATCCCGTCGTCGCCATGGGGCACGCGATCACATGGGCCGAAGGCCGCCTGCGGGGCGCATTCCCGCAAACGTCCGCGGGCACGCGTGCCGCAGGGCTTGTGCTCGCCGTGGCGCTTCCGCTTGCGTGTGGGCTTTTGACCCTGGGTATCCTACATCTTTGCGGCATGGTTCACTCCGGCTTGCGCTTCGTGGCCGAGGCATGGGCGAGCTATCAGATTCTCGCGACATGCGAGCTGCGCCGCCAGAGCCTGGCCGTGGCCCGCGCGTTCTCGAAGGGCGGCCTTGTCGCGGCGCGCGAAGCCGTCGGGCTCATCGTGGGACGCGACGCGTCTGTTCTCGACGAGCAGGGCGTCGTGCGCGCCGCCGTGGAAACGGTGGCGGAGAACGCTAGCGACGGCGTCATCGCGCCGCTTTTCTACCTTATGATCGGGGGTGCGCCCTTGGGCATGGCGTACAAGGCGGTGAACACGCTCGACAGCATGGTGGGCTACAAAAACGAGCGCTACATCGACTTCGGCTGCGCCTCGGCGCGCCTCGACGATGCGGTGAACTGGATTCCCTCGCGCTTATCGGCCTTGTTCATGATCGCCGTGTGCCCGATCGTCGGGCTCGACGCGCGCGGGGCGGCGCGCATCTGGCGCCGCGACAGGCGTCGCCATGCGAGCCCCAACTCGGCGCAGACCGAGTCAGCGTGTGCGGGCGCGCTCGGGCTGCGCCTGGCAGGACCCGCGGTGTATTTCGGCAAGCTCGTTGAGAAACCGACGATAGGCGACGCGTCCCGCGAAATCGAGTGGGGCGACATCGCCCGGGCGACAAGGCTCATGCTCGCCGCGTCCGTATGCGCGCTCGTCGTCTTCGGCGCCGCGCGCGCGGCGGTCGTGCTCGTCGTGGGGGCGATGGTATGAGGGAAGACCACGCCGCGTCCCGGGCTGCCGGGGGAATCCTGCGCGCCCGTGCGCATGGGGGCAGCCGGCAATCGCTCGGCATCGCTTGCGAAGGGGGCGCCTCCGACCTCATCGACTTCTCGGTGAACGTGAATCCGGCAGGCCCATCGCCGCGCGCCGTCGCCGCAGCTTGCAAGGCGCTTTCTCGAATCGACGCCTACCCCGATAGGGAAAGCCTCGCCCTCGTTCGTGCCCTAGCGCGCACCCAGGGCATTCCCGAAGATACTATCGTCTGCGGCGCGGGCGCGTCCGACATCATCTGGCGGCTCGCCGCGGCGGTGCACCCGAAACGCATCGTCGTGTGCGCGCCGACGTTCTCTGAATATGCGGAGGCGGCATCGTACTACGGCGCATGCGTGCAGGAGTTCCCGCTCTCCGAAGCGGATGACTTCGACGTGCCCGCCTCCTTCGCCCGCGCGATCGAGGGGCCGGGAGACGTGGCGTACCTCTGCAATCCGAACAACCCGACGGGGCGCCTCGTCGACCCCCGCGTGATCGATGCCGCGGCTTGCCGCTGCGAGCAGGTGGGCGCGCTGCTCGTCGTGGACGAGTGCTTTCTCGGATTTGCGCCCGACGCCCGCGAAAGGAGCGTGGCCGCACGCGCCGCGTGTTCGCACCATGTGGCCGTGCTCTCCGCGTTCACCAAGCTCTACGGAATGGCAGGGTTGCGGTTGGGGTATCTGATCAGCGGAAACGCCCAACTCATCGAGGGGATTCGTCGGGCGGGGCAGGCGTGGCCCGTCTCCTCGGTCGCCGAGGCCGCGGGCATCGCCGCCCTGGAAGACGTCGAATACGTCTCGCGCACGCGCGATGTATTGGCGGGCGAGCGAGCGTGGCTTTCCCACGAGCTCTCTTCGCTCGGGCTTTCCGTCGTGCCGTCGGATGCGAACTTCCTTTTAGTCCGCACGCCGGCGAAAGACATCCCCGAGCGCCTGTATAAACAGGGGGTTTTGGTCCGCACGTGCGACTCGTTTTCGATACTGTCCCGTTTCTGGTGCCGCGTCGCCGTGCGCACGCACAAGGAGAATGCCCGGCTTGCGATGGCGTTCAGCCGCGCGCTTCGGGCGGAAGGCGCATCGGGCGAAGGCGAACCCGACGAACGGGGCGGCGCTTCTTGCAGCGGCGCTATGGCGGGCGCGGATGGCCGAGGCTCGGCGAAGGAGGTCGATACCCGTGGGTAGGGCGAAGCCCATCATGATCCAGGGCACCATGTCGAACGCGGGGAAGAGCCTGCTTGCGGCGGGGCTGTGCCGTGTGCTTTCGCAGGACGGCCTGCGCGTGGCTCCCTTCAAGAGCCAGAACATGGCGCTCAACAGCGGTGTCACGGCCGATGGGCTTGAGATGGGGCGCGCCCAGATCATGCAGGCCGAGGCGTGCGGCATCGCGCCCGACGTGCGCATGAACCCCATCCTGCTCAAGCCCGAAAGCGACCACCGAAGCCAGCTCATCGTGGCCGGCAAGGCGCAGGGAGCCTTCGCTGCGAGGGACTACTTCGTGCGAAAGAAGGCGCTCATGCCGCAGATTTTGAAGGCGTTCGATTCGCTCGCGGAGGAAAACGACGTCATCGTCATCGAGGGCGCCGGCAGCCCCGTCGAAATCAACCTTGCCGAAAACGACATCGTCAACATGGGGCTCGCACGCGCTGTGTCCTCTCCCGTGCTGCTCGCGGGCGACATCGACCCAGGCGGGGTGTTTGCCCAGCTCTACGGCACGGTCGCGCTCCTTGCGCCCGAGGACCGCGCGCTTTTGCGGGGGCTTGTGGTGAACAAGTTCCGCGGCGATGTGGAAATCCTGCGCCCGGGTTTGGCCCCGCTCGAGAAGATGTGCGGGGTTCCCGTCGTGGGGGTCGTGCCGTATCTTACGCTCGACCTGGACGACGAGGACTCGCTCGCGCCGCGCCTATCTGCCCGCGAGGCGTGCGGCGTCATCGACGTCGCCGTCGTGCGCCTTCCGCATCTGTCGAACTTCACCGACTTCGACCCGCTTTCGCGCGTACCCGGCGTGGGCGTGCGTTACGTTTCCTCGACGACCGATCTGGGCCGACCCGACCTGGTGGTGCTCCCCGGCTCAAAGACCACGCTCGACGACGCGCGCTGGCTTGCGGCTAGCGGCATCGGAGCCTGTGTACGCGCGCTTTCGGGCGCGGGCACGCCGGTGCTCGGCATATGCGGAGGCTACCAGCTTTTGGGAGACGAGCTTTCCGACCCGCACGGCAGGGAAGGCGCTGGCACCGCGCGCGGGCTCGGGCTCATCCCTGCAAGTACGGTGTTCAAGGAGGAAAAGCGCCTCGCCCAGTCGGAGCTGCGCATCACGGGCGCCCAAGGCGCGTTCTCGGTGTGGAACGGCATGACGGCGCGCGGGTACGAGATTCACGACGGCGAAACGACCGTCTCCTGCGCCCCTGCGGGCACGATTGGCGGCAAACCAGAAGGAGCGGCCTGCGGAAACGTGTTCGGAACCTATCTCCACGGCCTGTTCGACGAACCGGGAGTGGCGCTCGCCCTCGCGCGCTCGCTCGCGCGCATGCGCGGCCTGCCCGAGAGCGTCGTGGGTGCTGAGGGCGCGGTGTCCGCGGCCGATCACCGTGCGCGCGAGTTCGACTGCCTGGCCGACTCCGTGCGCGGGGCGCTCGACATGGAGTATGTCTACCGCATTATCGAGGAGGGCGTATGATCCACGTGTATCATGGCGACGGCAAAGGCAAGACCACGGCGGCGATGGGCCTCGCCCTTCGCATGCTCGCCGCAGGCCGCCGCGTCGTCGTCGTGCAGTTCCTGAAAGACGGCGAAAGCGGGGAGGCGCGCCTGCTCGCCGAGCATTTCGGCGTGCCTGTGTTCGCGGGGAAGGTGTCGGACAAGTTTACCTGGTCGATGACGTCGGAAGAACTTTCCGCGACGTGCGAGCTGCACGATGGGAACCTCGCTTCCGCGCTCGCCGAGCTCGAGGGCGCGCAGGAGGGGCTGCTCGTGCTCGACGAGGCGCTCGACGCGCTTTCGAAGGGGCTTGTCGACGAGGCGCTCGTGGACCGCGCGCTCGATATGTCCGCGCGCAGCGTCGAAGTAGCGCTCACCGGGCGCGCGCCTTCCCGCAAGATCGTGGAGAAGGCCGACTACATAACCGAGATGCGGTGCGAGAAACACCCCTACGCTCAGGGGATATGTGCAAGGGAAGGAGTGGAGTACTAGATGGATTCCAAGGAGATGGCGCCCGGCGACATCGAGCGGCGCAGCTTCGAGATCATCACCGAAGAGCTCGGCGGGCGCACGTTCCCGCCGCTCGAAGAGCCCGTCGTGAAGCGTGTCATCCACACCACTGCCGACTTCTCGTACGCCGATTCCCTCGTGTTCACCCATGACGCCGCGCACTGTGCGCTCGACGCACTGCGCGCAGGGGCCACGGTGCTCACCGACACGAACATGGCGCTCGCAGGCATAAGCAAGCCCGCGCTCGCGAAGCTCGGCTGCAAGGCCGTTTGCTACATGGCCGACCCTGATGTCGCCGCGGCTGCGCGTGCCGCGGGCACGACTCGCGCCGTTGCGAGCATGGACAAAGCTTGCGGCATCGAGGGTCCGCTCATCGTGGCCGTCGGTAACGCTCCCACAGCACTTCTGCGCCTCGCCGAGCTCATGGACGCGGGGAAGATCGCGCCCGCGCTCGTCGTAGGGGTGCCGGTCGGGTTTGTGAACGTGGTCGAGGCGAAAGAGGAGCTACTCGCGCGACGCGTGCCGGCCATCGTCGCGAGGGGTCGCAAGGGCGGCTCGACCGTGGCGGCCGCCATTATGAACGCGCTTCTCTACCAGATCACGCGCCCAGGCGGCCCGAAGTGACGGCGCCCGCATCCGCGCCGGCGCTGCGCATCTTCGCCGGCACCACCGAGGGCCGCCTTCTGTGCGAATGGGCGAGCGGGGCGGGCATCCCCGCCCGTGCCTACGCGGCAACCGAGTACGGAGGCGAGCTTTTGGGTGAGCTTTCGGGCATCGAGGTGCATGCGGGCAGGCTCGACGAGGCCGACATGGAGCGCGAGCTTTCCGGCGCGCGCATCGTCGTCGACGCCACGCACCCCTTCGCTACGCTCGCAAGCGGCAACATCCGGGCCGCTTCGCTCGCCGTGGGTGCACGATGCCTGCGCCTTGCGCGCCCGGCCGAGGCGCTGCCCAAAGGCGTCGTGTCGGCCGCGTCGATCGCCTGCGCGGCGCGCTTTCTCTCCGAGAACCCGGGTCGCGCGCTTCTCACGACGGGGAGCAAGGAGCTTGCTCCCTACACGCGCGTCGCCGATTTCGCGGAGCGCTTCTTTGTGCGTGTGCTCCCGCTGCCCGGTGCTATAACGAAGTGCATCGACGTGGGGTTTTCGCCGTCGCACGTCATCGGCATGCAGGGGCCCTTCACCCGCGAGCTCAACGAGGCGATGCTTCGGCAGGTGGGCGCCCAGTGGCTTGTGACCAAGGACTCGGGAACCGTAGGCGGCACGGCCGAGAAGCTCGCCGCCGCGCGCGACGCGGGAGCGCGCTGCATCGTGGTCACCCGTCCCGCCGAGGGAGGCGGGGCCCTTTCGCTTCGGGAAGTGGAAGACGCGCTCTTACGGGAGTTCGCGCGCTAGGCGCTCGCCGCGCCTGCGCGCACTCCCGCCCGCGAGGAGGAGCGCCTCGAGCAAGCTCGAACCGTACAAGACCGTCATCCGCCAAAAGCTCGAGGACGACGCCCGGAACTGGCGTAAGCAGCCCTTCAATAAGTTGCGGTGAAATAGTGTCTGTTTTGCTGCTAGATAGCATATCCAGTCCCTAATTCACCGCAACTTTTTGGTGGTGGCTTACTGGTAGCGAAGGCACTCCACCGGGTCGAGCTTTGCCGCGCGGCGAGCGGGATAGAAGCCAAAGATTACGCCGATGCCGACCGATACGGCAAACGCGAGCAACACTGTCGTAATGGAGAAGCTTGGCGTGATCGTCCCGGTAGCTCCAAACTCGCTCATGATGCCCGAGCTTGTGGCAAAGAACGTGAGTCCCCATGCCAGCAGATAGCCAATCAGGACACCCAACAGTCCGCCGGTGACGCACAGCGCCGAGGACTCGGCCAAAAACTGCGCGGTGATATCGCGACGACTGGCGCCCAGAGCACGGCGGATGCCGATCTCGCGGATGCGTTCAGATACGTTGGTGAGCATCATATTCATAATGCCGATACCGCCGACAAGCAGCGAGATGCTGGCGACAGCACCCATGATGAGCGAGAACGCGCCCATAAAGGAGTTGAGTGTATCGATGGCGCTTTTCATGGATGTTGCTGATACACTGTCGTACTCATCCTCCTCCTCGATGCCCTTCATCGCGCGCACCTTGGACTCGATGGTCTTACAAAGCTCATCCATGTCCGTGCCCTCGGCGGCGAGCGCCGTCACGCTGGGGAATGAAGGATTCTCGTCGCTAAACAGCCCAGAGATGGTTTCGCGTGGCATATACAGCGTGAGCGAGCCCATGGAGTCGCTGCCGCCGTCGATAACGCCGACAATCTGTACCTCGCCGTTGGAGACCTCAATAGTCTTGCCTACCGCGTCCTGTTCGTTGCCGTAAAGCTGATCGGCGCCGTTGCGGCTGATGAGCGCCACGCGCGAGCCTGATTGGGACTCGGCCTGGGAATAGGTGCGCCCCGCAACGAGCTTGCTGGCGCCCACCGCGTCGAGCATGTTGCTATCGACGCCCTGCGCCATGACGGTATAGCTTTTATCGCCGGTCTTGTACTCGGTATAGGCGCTGTCCACGACGCCGATCTGCTCTATCTGTGGCACCAGTTTTTGAAGCTTCTCGACATCAGAATCAGTGAGTTCTTGGGACGAATAGATTTGCACCATGCGTGCCGCATTGAGGCCCAGGCTGTTGACCAAACTGTTTTGGATGCCGCCGATGAGCGAAGTCATGGCGATAACCGAGGCGATGCCGATGACAATGCCCAGGATGGTGAGCAGGCTGCGCCCCTTGTTGGCCTCGAGCGAGTGAAGGGCTTCCTGGATGAGATCACGGGTGCTCATGCCACCACTCCTTTCGGCGGGTTGGCGGAGGCGGAAATCATGGGCAGGCTATCTACGGCGCTGCGCAGGGTCCGCGGTGCATGTGGAATATACGCGCCGTCGTGAATTCGACCGTCGCGGATGGTCACGGCACGGTCGGCCTCGGCGGCAATGCCGGGGTCGTGTGTGATGAACACGATGGTTTTGCCGCGCTCCTGGAGCTTATGGAAGGTCTCCATTACAAGCGCTCCAGTGGCGGAGTCCAGGTTTCCCGTCGGCTCGTCAGCCAAAATGATGGGTGGATCGTTGACGAGGGCGCGCGCGATGGCGACGCGCTGCATCTGGCCGCCCGAGAGCTCGGATATGCGGTGGTCCCAGTGGTCGACGGGCAGCGTGACAGCCTGCAGCGCGTGCACGGCGCGCATTTCGCGCTGGCTTCGGGGCACATTGGTGTAGGCCAGCGGCAGCATGACGTTTTCGATAACCGACAGGCGCGGCAGCAGGTTGAAGCTCTGAAAGACAAAGCCAATGCTCAGGGCGCGAACTTCGGTGAGCTCGTCATCGTCAAGCTCGGCCACGTTGAGCCCTTGCAGGTAGTAGTCGCCCGCCGTCGGCTTATCCAAGCAGCCGAGGATGTTCATGAGCGTCGACTTGCCCGAGCCCGAGGGGCCGGTAATGGCCACGAACTCACCGGGGTTTACCGCCAGGCTCACGTTGTGCAGGATGTGGGCGCAACCTGCCTCGCTTTCAAAGATGCGGTGCACGTTGCGGATGTCGATAACGGGACGCATTACATGTCCTCATCGGCAGACATACTGCCCGAATCCGCGCTGTAGCCGCCGTCAGCCGTTGCGTCCGCTCCGGTGTCCATGGCGAGCGTGTCGCCATCGCGCAGCTTGGTAACCGGCACGTTGGGGTTGATCTCGTTGCCCTGGTCGTCGCGCTTGACCTGTGTCTTGCCGACTACGGCTTCGTTGTCGTTTTGCGTCACGACGGCCACCTTCACGCGATGGGTTTGCTTGCCCTCGTCATCGGTTGCCACGTTGACGTAATAGTGTTCGCCGTCTTCGGTCATGAGCGCCATCGTCGGCACCATCACCACGTCGTCGAGCTGCTCGGTCACCACCGATACCTCGGCCGTCATGCCCGGCTTCAGGCGCGCGTCGGGCGCCTCGATGAGGATGTCGACGTTAAAGGTCACGCTGCCGCCGCCGTTGGCGGCGTCGGAGTTTGCCACCGACGCGATAGCCGTGACGGTGCCCTGGCTCACGATATCGGGAAACGCGGGATACGTGACGTTGGCGCTCTGCCCAACGGCGATCTTGGCGATGTCCTTTTCGCCCACCTGCACGGTCACCTTCATCTTGGACAGGTCGGCGATTTGCATGCACTGCCTGCCGCCGCTCGTATCGCTTTCGCCCATGATCATGCCGCTTGTAACCGTGGCGCCCACCTTGGCGTTGAGCTCCACGATGCTACCCGAGCTCGGGGCCGTGACCGTGCGACTGGCGGCCTTGGCGTTCGCCTGGTCGAGGTTTGCCTGGGCCGATGCGAGGCTGCGCTGCGCGGCCGATACGGCGTTCGTGTCCGCTGATGTGTCGGAGACGCCAGCCGCTGCGGAAACTCCATCGACGTCCGTCGTTGGGGTGGTCTGCTCGGCAGCTGCGGCTTTCTGCGCGTTGGAGAGGTCTTCCTGGGCGGCTGCAACTGCACGCTGCGCCTCGGCAACGTTGCGATCGAGCTCGTCGTTTTTAATAGTCATAAGCACGTCGCCCTCATTGACGGATTGGCCTGCCTGCACGTTGATCGAATCGACCGTACCGTCGACAGAAGGGGAGACCACTGAGGACGAAATGGGTTTGAGCCGGCCTTTCGCCTCGACCGTTGTGGTAAACGTGCCCTCGGTCACCATGTCGGTCACAGGCCCACTAGCGCCCTGTGGCTGCGCATTGATAACCAGGGTTGCGACAATGGCAATGAGCGCGATGGCACCCACGACGCTGGCGGCAATACCGCGTCGAATCAGCTTTTTGCGTCGACGTTCGGCACGTTTTGCCTTGAGCTTGGCGTATGCCTCTTCATCGGAAATCTCGGCCGCATCGTTCGCGCGTCCGTTCTGCTTATCGGCATGCACGTTTGTAATCAGAGGAATCGTTTCGGTGGCACCTTCGGGCGTGCGCTCGGTATCATCTGGGCCCGGGGTGATCGTGGGGACATTCGGCATAGCGTCTCCTTTATAGAAAGTACCTCGATAAGTATATGCGCCCACCGGTTGGGGCGGGCGCATAGGACGGTTTCTTTCGGAACTGTTAGATTGGTCGCAGCGGTTCCACGTTGTAGGAATGCGCTCGTTGCACTACGAGTGGACAACCACGCACAGGCCGACTTTGATGCAGTCGTGAAGTGCCTTGGCGTCTGCCAGACGCAGGTTGATGCAACCGTGGCTGCCGCACCATTTGTACGACTCGGCGTTATCGAAGCTCTTGTCGTTTTGCCAGGTGGCATCATGGAAGCCGATCATGTTGCCCTCAAACGGCATCCAGTAGCTCACCGGACTCTCGTATTTGGGCTTGCCGGTCTCGGGGTCCTTGGCTCCGATCAGGGTACTGCCGCCGTCGTTGCTGTTGATCTGCCAGACGCCCTCGGGCGTGGCGTCCTCGCCCGGCTTGCCCGAGATAAAGTTGGCCTCCCAAACGATATTTCCGCTCTCGTTATAGTAGCGCGCGTGCTGTTCGGACAAGTCGACGTCGATATATGCCTTCCAGTCGGGCTCTCCCTTTGCGGTAAAGGTGTCGGCCTTCTGGGAGTACTTGATCTCGATCTCGCCGGTCTGCTTGTTGTTAATGGCGTCCTCGACCTGCTTGGCGAGCGAGCTGCTGTCGATGGACCAACCAAAGTCACCGCCTTCGACGGCGCACTGCTTGCCATCGGCGCGCGTCCACCAGCGAGTGGAGCCCACGGTATTAAAGCCGTTGGCGAGCTCGGCTGCCCAGCTGCTGATCTGCGACGTATCGAGCGTGGGATTGGCCGGATCGGCAAAGCTGATCCACTGCAACACGGAGCTGCCATCAACCTTGCCGGCATCCTCGCCGTTGAGCTTGAGGGTCACGTTGACGCCCAGGAAGTTGTTGGCGGCATCGCATGCGGCCTGAATCTGATCATCGGTCAGCGTTCCATTGAGCGGCTCATAGGCATCGTTGCCGAGCTTGGAAAGATCTACGGTCTCGGCCAGCGAGGCAAGCTCGAGCTCGGCATACTTAATGACATGCTCGCGGTTGAGTTTTTCGTTGGAGCGCGCCTTCTCGACGGTAAACTTGCCGGCCTGCTCGTCATAGGAGCTATTGGCCTCGAACGTGCCCGAACGCCCCTCGTTAAACTCGTCGATGGCGGCGCCCAGATCCTTCTCAAACTTCTTTTGGTCAAAGGTATCGGAGAGCATGGACAGGTCGACGTCTTGATCAAGATCGACTTCGTTGGAGGTAGCGGTTGTTTTGGCCTTGCCGCTTAAGGATTCCACAAGGCGGACCGGCCATACAAAGGCTTCGTTGTGGCTGATAATCTCTTTTGCGGCAGCTTCGCCATCGACGATGGGCTCATCGGACTCGGGCTGATAGGTCCAGCTAAAGTCATCGCCTGTCACGGTGAGCTTATAGTGCTTCCATGCCGAATTGACCTTGGTAGCGGCAGACGAAGCGTTGGAGAACGAGACGTCGACGCCGGCGATGGTGGTGTTGGGGTAGGCTAGCTGCGAAAACGCTACGATTCCTACGATATAGACAATGACGATAAGACCCAAGACGACAAAGAGCGTCGTCTTTTTGCCCGACCTATTGTTGCCGGCGGACTTGCGCGCGGGGCCGCGATCGCCTCGGGCGTGCGTGGGGGGCTGCTTGGGCGCATTGCCGTTTGCCTGGCGCTGCTGTCGCTGTTGGTTTGGGCGTTGGGAAGCGTTTGCCGCACCACGCTGCTGACCGTGGCTCGGCGCGATAGGACGCGGTGACTGAACGCCGCCGGTGTGCCTGCTCGGCTGCTGCGGATCGGGAATCAGTTGAGTTCGGTCGTTTTGCGACATCGTATCTATATCCTTCGAGTTTCGCCTTGCGGCTCATCGTGTTTTTACTGGGCTTGCATTATAGCGATTGCCCTGCTGTTTGTGGTACGGAAACGGTGGCATTCAAAAGAGGTGGGACATTTGTCCCACCTTTGAGTCGTTCTTTGTCGCTATCCGCACACACCGCATTTTGCACAGGCCGAAAGTGCGGCCGGAGCCTGCGCGATGCCGCCCTTTGCCGTCTCGCGCAGCGTGGCCGGCAACGCGTGACCCACCGAGAGCATGACATGTGCCATCTGGTCAAACGGCACCAAGCTCTTAATGCCTGCGAGGGCGAGTTGTGCAGAGCTAAAGGCCGCTGCCACGCCGATGGCGTTGCGGTTTTGGCAGGGCACCTCCACGAGGCCACCGACGGGGTCGCAAACGAGACCCAGCAGATTACTCAGCGCGATGGAACTGGCGTCGAGCGCCTGCTCGGGCGTGCCGCCGAGCATCTGCACCAGCGCGGCGCCTGCCATGGCGGCGGCGCTTCCCACCTCAGCCTGGCAGCCGCCCTCGGCGCCGGCAACGCAGGCGCTTGTGGTGAGGTTGAGGCCGATGGCGGCTGCGCAGTAGAGCGCATCCATGACCTGCTCGTCGTCGAGCTGCAGGTGATCGGCGAGCGCCAGCACGCAGCCGGGCACGACACCCGCGGAGCCTGCCGTGGGGGCGGCGACGATCACTCCCATCGTGGCGGAGCGCTCGAGCACGGCCATCGCTCGGGCCACGGCGTCGGTTTGAACGGTGCCCATCAGGTTCGTGCTCAAATCGTTGCGGCCGGTGGCATCGACGAGTTTAGCCTCGCCGCCGATAAGCCCGCCGAGCGATCGCTGCGGATTGACGATGGGGGTCGTGGTCTCCTCGCGCATGACGTCAAGCACGCGGCGCATGGCGGCGACGGCGTGGGTCTCGCCGGTCAGACGCGCCTCGCGCACGGCCATAACGGCGCCGATATTCAGGCCGAGCTCGGCGCACGCATCGAGCAGCTGCTCGCCGTCGTCGAAGATCTCCTTTGCCGAGACGCCGGGGGAGAGCGACGAGGCAGAACCGGGGAGCTCGATAAAGGTCGCGTAATCGACATTGTCGAGCTTGCGTAGCATGGGGATAACGGTGTCGTCGGGCGCGCCGTCGGTTTCAAAGACGGAGTAGGCCTGGCCGCCCACTTCGGTGCGGTAGGTGCGGCAGAAGGCGATGTTCACGTGGGCGTAGGCGAGCAGGTTGGTGAGCGCGGCGAGCACGCCGGGGACGTCGTAGTGCGCCACGAAGAGTGTGGAGTACATGCCCGAGATGTCGACGCCGACGCCGTTAATGCGGCTGATGCGCATCTTGCCGCCGCCCAGGCTCTCACCGCGGACCTGTGCCGTGGCGCCCGTGTCGTCGACCATGTCGATGTCGACGGTGTTGGGGTGGATGGAGGCGTCGTCGCCCTTGATGTCAAAGTGATATTCGAGGCCCTGCTCGTGCGCGAGGTCGAAGGCCTGCTTGATGTTCTCGTCATCGGTGTCGAGACCCAGGATGCCCGCGACGAGCGCACGGTCGGTGCCGTGGCCGCGGTAGGTGTGGGCGAAGGAGTTCCACAGGCCAAAGGTGACTTTGGTGATGCGGCCTTCCAGCAGGCTGGCGGCAACTTGGGCGCAGCGCAGGGCGCCGGCGGTGTGCGATGAGCTGGGGCCGACCATGACGGGGCCCAAGATCTCGAATGCCGAGGTCGTAGCTAGTGTTTGCGGCTTGCCTGCCATATGCGCTCCTGTTCTATCCCGTCGTCCCGAGGGGCGGGGCATACTCTGTCCCGCCGTTCCGAGGGCTTTGGTATTTGGTCGCCTGCTCGGGCAGTCCTGCTCGCACGGAGAGCACATAAAGTGCTCTCCGGCTCGTGCGGAACTCGCGACCGACCAGATACCAAAGCCC
>CABUWD010000039.1 GCA_902495155.1 uncultured Collinsella sp. | reverse complement strand
GCACGCTCTGCGGCTGCACGCTCTGCGGCTGCACGCTCTGCGGCTGCACGCTCTGCGGCTGCACGCTCTGCGGCTGCACGCTCTGCGGCTGCACGCTCTGATATGAGGTAGCCGCTGCCGTATATCGCCTTGTTCTGCACGCGCTGCGCGTCGAGCGCCCTCGTGAAGCTGCACTCCTGCGGCCCCACGCGGAAGTCGATGCCGTACTTGGAGTAGCGCGCCAGCATGGGCGCGGTCAGCACCTCGTCTGGGTACTCGTACTTCGGCAGTGCCTTGGCCTTCTCGCGGCGCAGGCGCTCTATCGCGGCATCCAGCTCGGAGCGCAGGTCGGGCGCGCTGCGAGCCTGGGCGGGGTCGAGGTTGGTCACGAACGACGTGTTGACGCTTGCGCCGTTGGCGTACGTCACGCCGACGCCCGTCACGACCTTGCAGCAGTTGCGGATGCCCATGCACGTCAGGGTGGGGGCGAACAGGAAGAAGCCCACGCCGCGCTCCTGGTAGTGCTTGACGATCTTGCTCAGGATGGAGAACGGCGGGTTGTCCACCACCGTGCAGCCCTGCGGGTACTCCTCGCGCTCGTAGTCGCCGCCCGGATAGAACGGGCGCGCCACCTTCGCCAGGTCGAACCCGTACTCCCGGTGCGCCCACCGCAGCACGCAGTCGTACACCTCGGGCGGGGTGTAGCAGTCGTCCGTCGTCCTTTTCGGCTCGAACTTTGCCGTGAACTCCTCGTATGTCTCGCCTCTCGCCATGCGTCTCCTATCTCTCGGCCCATATGGTCGCAAGCGTGTCGCCGGGCACGGAAAAGGCCGCCCCGAAGGACGGCCCTCTGCCTGTTTCCGTATTCGGTTGCCCCTATCCGCACGCCGCCACGGCCATGGCCATGAGCCCGAGCGCCAGCGCCCTTATGGCGTAGATGGCCGCCGCGTCTATGGCGATTGCCGCCGCTATGAACAGCAGGCACCCCCAGTTGCATCCCGGGCGGTTCATCGCTCCTCCCACTCGACGGTGCCCTCGTCGTACTCGGCCTTGAGCCATTCCAGGTAGTCGGCCTCCTCGCAGAAGCTGGCCAGCAGCCGCTTGCTGGTAGTGCAGCTGCTCATGCGGCTCGTCTCATACACGGCGATGAAGAAGGGCCACGAGTGGAACTCCGTCTCCGTGTGGATGGCCCGCTCGGGCGTGCCGAAAAGGTGCTCCCAGTTCGTCATCGCGCCCCCTCCTTCGCGCTCGGCCCGACCTTGCGGTAGGTGAAGTCCTCGAACAGGTGACCGCACCAGCGGCAGCGGTCGCCGCCCTTGGGCAGGTGGTGCCAGATCTCGCGCATGCCGCACTTCGGGCAGCGTACCTCGATACTGGGTCGGCGCTTCGGCTTCTCGGTCTGCTGCTCCATGGCTACTCCACCGCCATCCGCATGGCCGGCTTCATGGCCTCGCGCAGGCTCTTGGCCAGCTCCTCGGCCGTTACCTCGGCCTTCACCTCCACGTTCACGTCGGGCATCGCGAAACCGTGCGCCTCTTCGGCCTTGAGGCAGGGCATGGCGGCGTCCTGGGCCGCGCCCTTGAGCGTCGGTGACGCTGTCACCCTCAGCTCGCAGCGCCCCAGCCACAACTCGCACTCGTCCAGCTTCGTGAGCGCCAGGGCGCGCTCGCGGCTCGCCTCGTAGGCCGTCTCGATGCCCTTGCGCAGGTTCTGCACGGCCGTCTCTTCGGTTCCGGCGTCCAGCTTTTCGCGCAGTAGGGCGTTCTCGAACCTCAGGTTGCGAGCCTCGCGACGCGGCACTGCTACCGTATGGCTTTGCTGCTCGCCCCAGCAGTCCTCGCACAGCGGCGCGTCTACGCCCATGTTGTCCTGCCCCAGGGCGTCGATATCGCGCCCGCAGGTATCGCAGATGATTCCCATGGCTACTCCCTTCCTTCCGGCTTCACCGCGCCTGCGAGGAACCACGCCCGCAGGCTCTCGGCGCACTCCGGGCACAAGGCCCTTGCCTTGCCGTCGATTCGCGCGCTGTTCCTCAGCACCATCTTGGCGTAACCCGCCAGGGTCGCCGGCACCTCCTTGCCGCAGCGTTCGCATGCGCACATGTACAGCCTCATGCCTGCTCGCCTCCCTTCGGCAGAGCGTCGGCGATTCGGTCCCAGTCGGTGGCCGGCTTCTCGCTGGGGTACTCGTAGGCCCCCACGCACGGCACCGGCAGCACCGCCATGCCGTCGTGCTCGCCTGCGTACTCGTCTGCGTCCGATCTGCTCTCGAACGCCAGCACCACGTCGCTCTCCGTGGCCACCGCGTAGATCTTCTTCATCGTTTCGTCTCCTATTCGAACTCGAAGCACTCGCATGCCTCGCTTGTCTCGTCTACCGCCTCCACGTCGGGGCCGCCGCCCGTCATGGCGTCGCGGGCGCACACGGCCTCGCCGCCAGCGCCCTGCACGCGGCCGCAGAAGCGGCACTCCCGGCACGTGCGGCCCTCCCACGGGTCGGGCCGGTTCCACGGTGCCCTGGGGTCGGACTCGAAGCACCCGGGCGGGAGGTTCCACCCGCTTGAAGGCTCGTACCCGCTCACATGCACCGCCTGCCCCTCGGCAGCCGCCTCCAGCCGTCCATGGCCAGGGCATCCGCGTACTTGGTCGGTTCCGGCAGCAGCAGGTACTCCCAGTGCCCCGAGCCCGGCGGGGCGGGGCGGTTGAACCTCTGCTCGGCCCTGACCCAGCGGAAGTGCAGCCGGTTGGCGTGCGCCAGCCCGTGGCAGCCGCTGCCGTTGCCGCTGCCGCACAGCATCACCGTGGGCTTGGGAACCTCGCGCCCGTCGCGGAACAGCTTGCCCGCCCCGCGCCTCACGATGTGGTGGCGGTTGAGCGGCCACGGCGCGCCGCACACGGCGCACCTGGGCGTCTCGATGCTCGGCCCCTCCATGAGGGGGCGCAGGATCTCGGGCAGCGTGTCAACGTTTGCCATTCGATAGCCTCCTGTCCTTGCCTTGCAGCTCGTACTTGTCGCACATCTCCGACAGGCGGCTCACGATGGCCACCGCCGTCTCCTCGTCGCCGTTCTTGGCCAGGCGGCGTATGAGGTCGCCCTTGCCGTACTGCGTGGTCACGATGACCGGACTCATGCTCTCGTACCTGTCGTTCACGACGCGGAACACCTGCCCGAGCGTCCAGTCGGTGGGGGACTCCTTGCCCAGGTCGTCCAGCACCAGGCACCCCACGCGGGAGAGCCTGGACAGCACGCCGTCCTCGGTGCCGTCGCCGCCGTAGGTGCCCTTGATGGCGGCCAGCACGCCCAGCATGTCGGTCACCCTCACGCTGGTGCCGCCGTCCACCAGGAGCCGCGCCACGGCGCTCGCCAGGTGGGTCTTGCCGGTTCCCACGGGGCCGCAGATGTACGCCCCGCGCCCTTGCTCAACCTTCGCGGCAATGCCCTCGGCCATGGGGGAGGCGGCTGTCATGAAGCGGGGCTTGATTCCGGCCCGCTCGTAGGCCCGGCGGCGTTTGGCTGCGGCCTCCTCGGCCTTGGCCCTGGCCTCAAGGCGCGAACGCTCGTCGCGCTCCGCCACGGCACCCGGGCAGCCGCACGGCTTCCAGCCGCAGAAGGTGCGGCGGCCAGCCAGCACCACGTAGCGGACCTCCAGCTGCGCCCCGCAGTGGGGGCACTCAGTCGTACTCGGCATAGCCGTCGGCCTCCTTCCGGGTCCTCGGGCCGCGGTTCACGTAGTCCTCGAACTTCGGCGAGAACAGCGTGGAGGGCCGCAGGTACTTGGCCATCTTCGGGTCGCCCGCCCACTCGGCTGCCATCGTGTCGATGACGGCCAGGAAGTCGGGGAGGCGGTAGCCCTCGGCCCAGCGGGCGTGTATCAGCCTGCGGGTCTTGGCGCTGCTTGAGCGGTAGCGGGTGCCGGCTGCCTCGTTGAGCGCATGCACGATTTCGTCAAAGGGGATTAAGGGGTTATCTATATACTCAACCTCAACCTCAACCTCTGCATTGCCGCAACTCGATGCGCCTGCATGTGCATCCGCATCTGCTTGCGCATGTGCGACTGCATCTGTATCTGCATATGCTCCCGCATGTGCTTGCGCATCGGCTTGCGCCCGTGCCGCCGCATCGTCCACCGCGTCTTCCTTCCCCGGCCTGTTGCCCCAGCGGGCGTTGGCCGCCTTCCTTGCGCGCTCGCTCTTCTCGTCGCCCATGTCGAGCCTGCCCTTGAGCACCAGGAAGGTAGGCAGCCACGCGGGGCTGCCCTGCGGCTCCTTGCCCGTGAACCGGTACTCGACGATGGCGTAGATGAACGGCGCGCGCTGCTTCTCGGGCATGGCCTGCGCGGCCGCCCAGAAGTCGTCGTGTATAACCATGCCCATAGTGTCGCCGTCGCCTTCCCTAAAACGGGATATCCTCGTCGTACAGATCGGGCATGGCCTGCTGCTGCGGCGCGGGCTGCTGTGGCGCGTACGCCTGCTGAGTGGCCGGCTGCGGCGCGTAGGCGGGCTGCTGCGGCGCAGGTGCCGGGTCGGGGCGTCCCTGGCCGTACGTGCGGGCCTGCGGCGCTTGCGGGGCCGCCTGGGGCGCGTACTGCTGCGGCGCGTAGCCCTGCTGCTGTTGCTGGCCGCTCATGAACTCCAGCTCGTCCACCACGACCTCCAGCGCGCTGCGCTTCTGGCCGGTCTGCTGGTCGTTCCAGCTGCGGTAGCGCAGCTTGCCCTCGATGGCCACCTTGCTGCCCTTGGCGAGGTACTGCGCCAGCTTCTCGCCGCGGGTGCCGAACAGCGTGCAGTCCACGAAGTTCGGGTAGTCCTCCCACTGCCCGGTCTGCTGGTTCTTGCGGCGGTCGTTGACGGCCACGCCCATGGACAGCACGGACATGCCGCCAGACGTGGAGCGCAGCACGGGGTCGCGGGTCAGGTTGCCGGATATGCACACGCGGTTGATGCTCATAGATACCCTCCTTGGGTTACGTCCCCGCTGTTCCAGATGCGGGTGATCTGCGCGTCTACCATGCGGATACGCAGCTTGATTACGTTGATGGCCTCCTGCGAGGCCTTGTAGATGGCCTCGGAGCAGTCGCGGCGGCGCTTGGCCTCCGCTATCTGCTCCTGGCCCCGGCACACGTCGCCGATGATGGTGACGGGCGTGCCCTTCTGGCGCTCGTTCAGGATGGCGATGCGCAGGGCCTTGCGGTACTCGGCCTCGTTCTCGGCGTACTGGCAGCCGGACTCCTTGCAGGTCTTCAGTTCGGCCTCCAGCCTGTCGGTCAGCTCGTCCAGCTCCTCGGTGAGCGCCTGCATCTACTCCACCTGCCAGTCGGGGCGCGGGCAGCACGGGCTGTTGGCCACGAACTCCATGTACTGCGGCATGCTGGCGAACTGGTAGCGCGCCCCGCAGCTGCGGCAGTGGGCCGTGAAGGGGCCGTCTGCGGGCGGCTGCTTCTCCTCGGGCGCGGGCTGCTCCTCCATGGCGTCGGGATCGCTCTGCCCGTCGATGGCGAACGCGCCGCACAGCGCGTACTTGCGGGCGTAGCTCGACGCCATGCCGGTCACCTGGGCATCGTCCGAGCCCTTCTTGTGCTCGTCCTCGCGGGCGTAGGCGCTCACCTGCAGCAGGCCCTCGCCGCCCTCGGCGGGGAACACGCACGCCGTGGACTTCACGTAGTAGCGGTCGCCTATCTGCACCAGCTCGTCGGTCATGAAGAACGCCAGGCCCTCCTTGGCGCACGGCTCCTTCAGCGCGGCCACTATGTCCTCGTAGCTGCGGTAGCTGAACTTGCCGAAAGCGTTGTACTTGGCCTTGGGCACCACCACGGCGCGCTGCACGCGGGCAACGGCCGCCATGAGGTCGATGGACTGCTGTTCCTGGGTCATGCTAGTAGCCTCCGTTCATTCGCTCGTAAACCTGGCCCACCGTGCCGTGCATGATGGTGCCCACGACGCCCTGCGCCTTGAGGGCCGCCGCGACGCCCTGCATCTGCTCGCACGTGGCGCACGGCACCACGACCGTCCACGGGTCGCCCGCCATGGCCACGGGTGCCGGTGCGGGCGGCGCTGGCGGCACCGGGGCGGGCATGGGCGCGGGCTGCGGCTCGGGCATCTGCTCAAGCGGCTGCGGGAACTCTGCGGGCTGGCATTCCGCGGGCTCGGGCACCGCTTCGGGTTCGGGTTCGGGCTCTTCCACGGGTTCCGGCTCCATGGCCGCCTTCAGCTCGGCGATGCGCTGGCGCTCCTCCTCGGCCTTGTGCGCCGCCGTTATGGCCGCGCCCAGGTCCAGGGTGGCGAACAGCTCGCGCTCGGCCTCGTCGTAGAACGGCTCGCCCTGGAACTGCGCCTTGAGGGTTTCCCAGTCCTGGGCTAGGCGCTCTACCTTGGCCTCCAGGGCCTTGAATGCCTTCACCTCGCCGAAGGTCTTGTTGGTCCACTGCTTCTCGTGGAAACGCTCATAGGGCACGACGGGGGCCAGCAGCCCGGCGAACTCCTCGTAGTGCTCCCGCAGCTTGGCGTACGCGCGCAGCTGGCGCTCCTCCTCGGCCTCGTCCAGCTGCGCCTTGATGCCGTCGGCTGCCTGCTTCGCGATGCCCGCCACGGCCTTGCACCTGTCCTCGAACGCGGCCAGGGGCTTCGTGTACTCGCGGCTCACGGCCTTGCGGCGCTCGTCTATCTCCTTGGCGATGCCGTTGAGGTAGGCGCGGTCGCGCTTGGCGGCCTTCACGTTCTCGTCCTTGCCCATGTCGTAGGTCGCGCCCTCGTAGTCGGCCACCAGCCTGCGCACGTGCGCCTCCAGGGCGTCGAAGTTGGCCTCGATCACGGCGGGGGAGTACGCCACGGTCAGCTCTGACGCCTCCTCGGGCTCGATGATCTCGGCCTCAACTGCTTCGCTCATTTACTCCTCGCTTCCCAGGCGCGCCATGCACGCCTCGTAGGTTTCCGTCTCGGCCGCGTTCGGCTCGTAGCCGTCGGCCTTCATGGCCTCGTAGATGATGGTCACGTTCTCGACCGTCGCTCGGTTGAAGTACACGGAGCTGCCGCCTTCCATGAGGCTCCAGGCCGTCCAGCCGCTCATGTTCCACGCTGCCCGCCAGCCCATGGCCACGGCCAGCTCGGTGGGCGTGCGGTCGATGGGTCGGCCCAGCAGCTCCTCGAACGATTCCACGGCCTCGGCCTCCATGGCGAACGTGGTCAGCGCCAGAGCCGTGCGGCGCATCGACTTGAGGTCGCCCGCGTGGGCGGCAAGCCACTCGCGGCGGGCCTTCGCGCCGTCCTCGTAGGCGGCCTGGAAGTCGGCCTTGCGCTGGGCTGCGGCCTGTGCGGCCTCGTCGGCCCCCTCGGCCACCGGCGCCAGCAGGGTCACGCCGAACGACGTCTCCTCGGCCAGAAGCCCCGCGCCCGCGTTGTCGGCCACGTAGGCGTCCAGCGCCGCCAGGTCGGGGCGGTAGTCGGAAAACGTGCGGCATGCGGCGAAGCCCTCGGGGCATTCGTCGACGAACTCGACGCCCGCGTCGGCAAGCACCGCCACCACCTCGGCGCGGTTGCGCCTCTGCTCGGCCTCGGCCTTCAGGCCCGCGTACACGCGCTGCCATTCGGACTGCTTGCAGTCGCGCAGCTCGGCCACGGCCTCGTCGTCGCCCTCGAACTCGGCGATGGCGGCCAGGCGGTCGAGCGTCATGTCGTAGGCGGCGTCCTGCACCCTGCGGGCGGCGCGGCGCGCCTTGGCCACGGTGCCCGCGTCGGTGCGGGCGGCCACGGCCACCTCCTCGTCGGGAATGTCGAGCGCCAGCATGGTCTGCACGCCGCGCGACTTCTCCTCGGCGGTCAGCCCCAGCTTGGCGTCGGTCTCCACCATGGCCTTGGCGGCCTCCACGCGCGCCAGCTCGGCGTCGTCCAGGTCGTCGTAGACCTCGGCGAGGAAACGCTCGGTGCCGATGGCCCTCATGGCGCGCACGCGGCACTCGCCGTCGATGATCCAGTAGATGCCGCCCTCCTTGTACAGGATGGGCTTCATGACGGGCTGGCCGGGGTTGAGGCGGTTGGCCTTGAACTGCGCGGCCAGGCCCGCGATGTGCTCGGCGCTCTCCCTGGTGGTGAAGTCGCGCGGGTTCATCGGCTCGCCGTCGGCGCGCTCGTAGGGGTACACGTCGCAGATCGCGACCTCCTCTAGCGATTGCATGCGCGGGCCTCCTCGTCTACGACCACGCGGCACTCCATGCCCACCAGGCGGGCGCGGCACGCCACGCGGGCCACCTCGCCCATGAGCGCGATGCGCTTGGTGGGCACGGGGCCGTTCTTGATTTGCGCGGCCATGCAGGCGGCCCCCATGTTGAACGCCTGGCGCATGGCGGCGTCGAAGCCGCCGTCGCCCGGCTCGGGCACGGGGACGGCGCGCTCGATGCGCTTCAGGATGCTGTCCACCGTCTTGTCCGCGACGGTCTTGCTGATGATTTCCGTGAGCATTTGGGTCTCCTAACTGGGAAAACTAAAAGTGATAAAAACTTTTCAGGATTTCGGAACTTTTTTCTCTATGCGCTCCTTGCGCTTCTGCGCCGCCTTGACCCTGCGGTACAGGTAACGGCACAGCCACCGCTCCATGGCCTCGTCGTGCGCCTCTGCTGCCTTGTCGGCGGCGTAGCGGCTCATGCCCGAGGTGTCCGGGGCCTGCGGCATGGGGTCGGCGCGGCTCTCTCGGCCACACTCGGTGCGCTCGTAGGTGCGGCGCTCCTCTGCGGTCAGCCTCGGCAGCAGCTCGGCTATGCGGGCCTCTATGGCCTCAAGCTGCTGCTGGCGTCTGCACGGTTCGCAGATGCCGTCCTTGCCGAGGGTCGCCCTGCGGCACCCGCACGACGGGGCACAGCTCCAGGCGGTGGCGGTAGCAGCGCAGGGACACGTGGCCGCCGCTGGCGTTGATCAAGCGCCGCGCGTTATCCAACTGGTTCTTAGACAGCCGCAGCTCGCGGCGAATCTCGCGGGCGGGCACCTTTCCCGCCAGTTCGGCTATGCGGTCGAGGTCGGCCTTGCGCCACGCCCTGTGCGGCCTGCCCTTGTCTCGGCGGGTCACTCGTCGCTCACCTCCACGACCACGCGGGGGCGCGCCCTGTCGGTGAGCACCCTGTCGGGGCACTGCTCCACGTACTTGCGGGAGTCGTCCTTGATTACGCCCGCCGCCACCAGGCCGTCGAGCACGAACTTGCGCGCGAAGCCCACGTTGTCGGCGTCGCGGCGCATGTCGGGCTCATAGAACGTGGTGCGCACGGTTACCCGGCGCTCGAAGCGCGGCGCGCGCTGCTGCATGGCCGCCGCCCTCACGCGCGCCGTCTCGCGCTTCTTCATGGCCGCCGCCTTGTAGCGGTTGGCGCGCTCGGCGCTGATGTAGTCGTTCAGGCTCGGCATTCGGCCCTCGACCGTGACGGTGCACCTCATTGCGCGCCCCTGTCGTAGATGCCCTGCGCCTCGGTTAGCGTGGAGGCGGCGAAAACGGCTGGGCCCACGATGGCCTCCCACGTGCCCACCAGGTCCACGGAGTCCACCGGCGTGCGGCGGAAGCTCACGGCGGCCAGCATGGAGGGGCGCTGCAGCACCATGTAGCGGGACAGCACGCTCCACAGGTTGTGGTCGCGCTTGAACTCGCTGGCCTCGCTCACGGTCATGCCGTTCTGGCACGCCAGGGTGTACACGTTGTCGCGCTGGATGACGTGGCCCTTCAGCATCAGGCGGTAGCAGATGCGGCGCAGCTTCGCCCATGTATCGGGGTTCGAGGCGACCCAGCCGCACGCCTTGGCCACGAGGGCCTGGGCCTTGGCGTCTACCTCGGCCATACTGTTGCCTCCAGCGCCCATGTGGCGGCGATGCACGCGCAGACGAACAGGGCGGCGAAAACGGCCTGCAGCCTCTCGCGGCGCTGCTCGGGTGTTACACTGGTCTCGGTTCGGAAGTGAACCGTTGCGGTGCGCGTCTTTCGCTTGCCGGCTGCGACGCGCACCCTCTTTCCCTTGATCTTTTCCATTCCTGGAACTTCCTCTCGTTCTCTGGGTCCTTGTAGAACTCGCGCATCATGGCGGCGCACTCGTCGCACATGGCGCGCTGTATCGGGGTCATTCGCCCTCGACGCCCGGCAGAAGTAGCAGGGCGTCCTCGTAGGCGACCTCACCGGTGTCCCTATCCACGAACATCACCTCCTGGTCGTCGTACACGTGGATGTTGAGCATCTGCCCCGTGAACTCCACCAGCTTGGGGATGAAGTCACGGAACTTCGGGTCCAGCTCAAACTGCAGCACGCACTTGCCGCTCTTCACGTTGAGGGCGGTGAACCCCCCCGTACGGTCACCTCGTTCAGCATGGCCTACTCCTTCTCGTCGTACGCGGTGTCGCGCGCGATGGTCTTGAAGTCGGTGCTCCAGCCCTTGCCGTTCACGCTGAACTGCACGGAGCTGTAGACGTTGAACTGCATGCCGCCGAGCTCGAACCAGGTCGTGCTCGCCTCCAGAAGCTCGATGCCGCTCGTCTGGAAGCCCCACATGGCCGCGATGCGGCGCTTGAGGCTGGCGTGCGTCTCCTCCATGCAGCCGTTCTCGGCCAGCTCGAAGCTGACGGCCACGCGCTTGCGGTCGTCGATGAGGTGGTCGAGCGTTTTGCCGATGATCTCGGCGACGAACTCGGGCTGGTGGCTCTTGGTGGTCATGGTTTCTCTCCTATCTATAGGTTTAACTATCGTTGCTGCCGAAAAAAATATCAGCCACACGCACGCCGAAAAGTTTTGCCAGTTTTTTGGCGTCCTCGATAGTCACGCTATCGGGGTTGCTTTCCATCTTTGCGTACGTGGGCCGCGAGATGCTGAGAAGGCCAGCCACGGCCTCCTGTGAGTACCGTGCCTTCTTGCGCGCATCAACCAATTCCATCGAATCACCTCCTTGCTTGGTATGCCTAAGACTATAACCAAACATATAGTGACTGTAAAGAAGATTTGTCATATTCTGTAAAAAGATTTTAACGGTCGCAGCGGAAGGAGGACACGTGAGCATAGCCGAGAACATCCGAAGGATTAGGACGCAGCACGACATGACGCAGGAGGAGTTCGGCAAAGTTGCCGCCGTCTCCGCTATGGCCGTATCTCAGTGGGAAAACGGGCGAGCAGTGCCTCGCATGGGCGCAGTTCAGCGTATTGCGGATTATTTCAATATCAGTAAAGGCGAGGTTATTGACGAGGGAACAGATGGCGTTGTCTTGCCCGCCGGTGCCATGCCCGTGGTGGCCAGCAGCGCAACCGTGCCGCTGCTCACGCTCGGGCGCGTGCATGCCGGCGCGCTCGCCGACGAGGAGGAGATAGCGCACCGCGTTGAGGTGCCCGCCTCGGTGTGCGCCGGGCACCCGCGCGCGTTCGCCCTGGAGGTCGAGGGCGACTGCATGAACCGCGTCATACCCGAGGGCAGCCACGTGCTGGTCGACCCCGACCGCCAGCCCGCCAACGGGTCCATCGCCGTGGTGGAGACCGAGGACTACCGCGCGGTCATGCGCCGCTGGTACAAGGGCAGCACCAAGCTGATGCTGTCGGCGGATAGCTTCGAGGACTACGAGGACATGATTTTCGGCATGGACGACGGACCCGTGCGCGTGATCGGCACGGTGGTGTGGTTCCAGGCCGCCGACGAGATGGAGTAGCCGTGGGCGGGCGCGCGGCGATATACGCCCGCTTCTCGAGCCACAACCAGCGCGGCGAGTCCATAGAGATACAGGTGGAGAAGTCCCGCGCCTACTGCGCCGAGAACGACCTGCGCGTGGTGGCCACGTACTGCGACTTCGCGCAGACGGGCACCAACACCGACCGCGCCGAGTTCCAGCGCATGATGGCCGACGCCAAGCGAGGGCTGTTCGATTTCGTGGTCATATATAAAGTTACCCGAATCATGCGCAACCGCGACGAGATGGCCATGGCGCGCATCATGCTGCGCCGCTGCCGCGTCGAGATACTGTACGCGGGCGAGGACATTTCGGACGGCTCGGCGGGCGTGCTGCAGCTGGGCATGCTGGAGGTGCTGGCGGAGTACGAGAGCGCGCTCGACGGCGAGCGCATACGCGACGGCATACAGAAGAACGCCGAGCGGTGCATGGCCAACGGCTGCGTGCGCTACGGCTGGGACATAGTGGACGGGCGCTACGTGGTCAACGAGGAGGAGGCCGCCGCCATCCGCCTGGGCGTGCGCATGGTCTTGTCGGGCAAGTCGGTGGCCGACGTGGTGCGCGCCTGGGAGCCGTACCGCACCAAGCGCGGCGGCAAGTGGCGCTTCCAGACGGTGCGCCGCATACTGATGCGGCGGGAGAACGGCGGGGAGTACCGCTACGCGGGCGTGGTCGTGCCCGGCGGCATGCCCGCCATCGTTCCCATGGATGACGAGGAGAGGGTGATACGGATGCTTGAGGACTCGCACAGGCCCCGCGCCAAGACCGAAGCGTGGGACTTCCCGCTCACGGGCAAGCTCTACGACGGGCGCGACGGCGGGCTGATGACCGGCACCAGCGGCACGGGCAAGTCGGGCAGGCCCTATCACTACTACCGCTGCCGCAGCTGCGGGCGCACCGTGCGCCGCGATGTCGTGGAGAAGCGCGTGGCCGACGCCGTGCGCGAGGCCCTGGGCAGCGCCGACAGCCGCGAGCGCATCGCTCGCATGCTGGCCGACGCCGAGGAGGAGCGCGCCGACGAGAAGCCCTTGAGCGAGACCATAAAGGGCGAGCTGGCCAAGATCGAGACGGCGTTCTCCAACATATGGGCGGCCATCGAGTCGGGCATCGCGCCGCCGGGCGGCAAGGAGCGCATAGACGCGCTGAAGCAGCGGCAGGCGCTCCTCAAGGACGAGCTGCGCACGGCCGAGGCCCTTGCGGCCGCCCGCCTTGACTACGACCGCGCGCTGTTCTGGCTTGAGGGCATGGCCGCCGCCGAGGTGGACGACGCGCAGCTTCTGCGCACGTTCGTGGCGCGCGTGGTGCTGGGCGGCCCCGACGATGACGACGGCCTGCGCGTGGCGTTCACGTTTGACGATTCTGCCGGCTTGGGCGATAATCCGTCGCTGCCTGGCGCTATAGGTCCAGGTGGCGAGGTGTTCGACCGAATGAACGCCAGCTCCACCATAAGTAACAGGCAGGTAGATACTCATATCTACCTGCCTTTTTATTTCTAGTCCGTACCGCGGAGAATCGAACTCTGTGCAGGGCGCGAGCGTTAAACAAACGCGGAGCGTTTGTAGCGAGCGGGCGAGGACGCCGACAGGCGGCCGAAGCCGGTGCGTATTTGCGAAGCAAATACGCGGATTCTCCGCGCAAGGCCCCAGCCCAAAACAGATGTGCTGCCGATGGCACTTCTGCCAACTATGCCCCCATACCAACGGATCCCCCGTACCGTGGAGAATCGAACTCTATGCAGGGCGCGGGCGTAAAGAAAACGCCGCGTCAACGCAGGCCGGGACGCGCTTTCCCAATGGCGGCCCAGGCGGAAAGTCCATCCCGGAATCCGTGCTCAGACTGGGACGTAGTTTCCGGATGATGCCTCAAGCGGAAACTGCGACCCGGAATCGAGCCGTAGAGTGGGATATGCTTTCCCAATGGCAGCTCAAGCGGAAAGTACATCCCGGAATCCGCGCTCAGAACGGGACGCGCTTTCCCAGCGGCGGTCCAAGCGGAAAGCGCGTCCCGGAATCCCGCCTCAAACTGGGACACACTTTCCGCTTCACCTACCGCCTCGAAAAACCTGCGCGCTCGCCATCCCAAAACTGGGTAGAAGAAGGCCAAAACGCAATCGCAGGAGGTCAACATGACTGCAGAAGATAAGGCAAAGAACGCCGGCAAGGTCGCGCTCGTCCTGGAGGGCGGTAGCTTTCGCGGGCAATTTACCGCAGGCGTGCTCGACGTCCTCATGGAGGCTGGTGTCGAAATCCCGGCGGTGTACGGCGTCTCGGCCGGCGCCCTCAACGGCGTGAACTACAAGTCGCACCAGATCGGCCGTGCCAACCGCATCAACCTGGCTTTCTGCAACGACAGCCGCTTCATGGGCGCCGCATCGTTTGCGTCCACGGGCTCTATTGTGGGTTACGACTTTATCTTCAACGATGTCCAGGACCGCCTGGATCCCTTTGACAACGAGACGTTCGACGCGAGCCCCATCGAGATGTACGCCGTCGCGACGGACATGCTCTTTGGAACCGCCACGTACCTCCCGGTCAAAAGCGCCGTGCTCGACCTCGACGCCGTGCGTGCCTCGACCTCGCTGCCGCTGGTGACGCCGCCGGTCGAGATTGACGGGCACAAATACGTCGACGGTGGCGTAGCCGATTCGATCCCCATCGAGCATGTGCTCGAGGAGGCGGGCTTCGATCGCGCAGTTGTCATTGTCACGCAGGACCGCTCATACGAGAAAAAGCCCTACGAGTTTATGCCGGCCGCGCGCGCCCGCTATGCCGACTACCCCTACCTGCTCGAGGCTATCGAGACACGCCATGACCGTTACAACATCCAGCGCATGCACCTGTGGAAGTATGAGCGCGAGGGCCGTGCGTTGGTCGTCGCTCCGCAACAGCCGGTCGAGGTCGGCCATGTCGAGCACGATTCGGCAAAGCTTTTGGACCTGTATATCCAGGGCCGTCAGGAGGCAAAGCGCCTGCTCGCGGAAATCCAAGAGTTCGTTGAGCACTAACGACGGCGAACCCTCAAAAAATGACAACAGCTAAAGAGCTGGAAAATCACGGCTCGTGGATGACATGTGCAGAAACTCTGGTCGGAGCCAAAATACCTGTTGACTCGTACGGCGAGCGGGGTAATATGGACGGGTTACTTGCAGAGCCCCGTGAATCTCTGTAACAACACGTACTGTACATGGAGGAGTCTAAGTGATTTCGAAATCGACTCACTACGCCAAGCAGGGCGAGGTCCAGCGCAACTGGGTTCTCGTCGACGCCGATGGTGCTGTCCTGGGCCGTCTTGCCACCCAGATCGCAATGATCCTGCGCGGTAAGAACAAGCCCCAGTTCACGCCCAACAGCGACTGCGGCGACTTCGTTGTCGTCATCAACGCCGATAAGGTCCAGCTTACCGGTAACAAGGCCGATACGAAGACCTATTATCGCCACAGCGGCTACAACGGCGGCCTCAAGGCTGAGAGCTTCCGCCAGGCTATGGAGAAGCACCCGGAGAAGGTCATCGAGCGCGCCGTTCGCGGTATGCTGCCCAAGACCACCCTCGGCCGTGCCCAGATGACCAAGCTTAAGGTCTACGCTGGTGCCGAGCATCCGCATGCTGCCCAGAACCCCACGAAGATTGAGCTGGAGGCTTAAAGATGGCTGAGAACACCGTTGTCTACCAGGGTACCGGCCGTCGTAAGAACGCCGTCGCCCGCGTCCGTCTCGTCCCCGGCACCGGCAAGGTGACCATCAACAAGCGTGACGCCGAGCAGTATTTCGGCCGTCATCAGCTCGTTGAGAACGCCCTTGCTCCCTTCAAGGTGACCGACACCGCCGGTCAGTTCGACGTTATCGCTCTGTGCGATGGCGGCGGCATCTCCGGTCAGTCCGGCGCTCTGCGCCTGGGCATCGCTCGCGCTCTTCTGAACGCTGGCGACTACCGTGCTGACCTCAAGAAGGCCGGTTTCCTTACGCGCGATGCTCGCGTGGTCGAGCGCAAGAAGTACGGCCTCAAGAAGGCCCGCCGCGCTCCCCAGTTCTCCAAGCGCTAAGGTTTTATCTCCTTTCGAGATACAATGTACAAGCGGGGCCTGCCGATTCCTCGGCGGGTCCCGCTTTTCTTTTTCGACTAGGGTGGGCGGTTGCATATCGCCTGCTAGGGAAGGAGCGATCCTATGCCCCAGAACATCTTCGGTACCGACGGCGTCCGTGGCGTCGCCAACGCCGATCTTTCGTGTGACCTCGCGTTTCGCCTGGGCCGCGCGGCGACCAAGTTTCTTGGTCCGGACATCTGCATCGGCCGTGACACGCGCCTTTCGGGCACCATGCTCGAGAGCGCTCTGACCGCCGGCATTATGGCCGAGGGCGGCCGTCCGCACTGCTGCGGCGTCATCCCCACGCCTGCCGTGGCACTGCTCACCGTTCAGAACGAGCTCGACGGCGGCATCGTCATCTCTGCTTCGCACAATCCGCCGGAGTTCAACGGCATCAAGTTCTTTAGCCGCAAGGGCATGAAGCTTCCCGATGCTGTCGAGGAAGAGATCAG
>CABUWD010000038.1 GCA_902495155.1 uncultured Collinsella sp. | reverse complement strand
GCTCCTGACCCGCAATATAAGCATTCAGCCAAGCCCAAGAACGCTCAAGCACCGAAGAAGCCGCGCCATTTGCCGGACCTACCGACGACATGCCACCAGTACCGGAAACCGCATCGGCGCCTGCAACACGTTCGGAGTCTTCCCGAAGAAGCGTAGAGCCAAAGTGCTCCTGCCCCTCAAACCAAAGCCCCGTCAAACCGCGGCCATCAGCGGCAAGCAGGATTTCGCCCAAAGGCGAAGCAAACGTCGTCGTGACCACCGGCGGCTCCTTTCAAAACTTCGCAAACATAATACCGCGAACTGTGCAGACAACCTCCGCAGATACGTCCGGACAGACTCGATTGTCCAAGGGAGGGCGTTTTCCCTCTCAATATCGACCGATACCGAGTCAAAACGCCCAAAACGTTGTCCAGCAAAAACGAAGGTGAATGGTTTTCCGGGAAGTGAACGAGTAAAACTAGAGCCCCGAAGCATTCGCATTTTTTGATTGCAAAACAGCAGGATTCATGCAATAAAACCGCAGGAAATGGCGACCAAAATATGTCGATGCTTCAAGGGTCCAAAATAGGTCATTCACTTCCCGGGAAACCATTCACCTTTGATTCGCACTAACCCCAAAGTCACCCCAGGCAGCCGGCGCAGCGCGCCGCGGCTCCCGGCCGCGCCCCAAAGTCCCCCAAGGCGGCAGGCGCAAAGCGCCGGAGCCGCCGCCGGGACTAGGGCCTGCAACGGCCACGTGCCCCCACATCAACACCAGCGGCCCCAACCAACAACGACCCCATCGCAAGCCACTCGCAACAACGTCACCGCAGGCGGGGGCCGGGCTTAGTTTTCAGAACACTCCGCAGACCAGTGCGGCGCCTTGTCCGCAGCTCCGAAGGAGCAGGGCAAGGCGCCGCACATGGTCGAGGACGTTTTGAAAGCTCAGCCCGGCCCCCGCCGGACAGGTCACACTACTCGCAGAGCAGCTTAGCGATCTGGACGGCGTTGGTTGCCGCGCCCTTACGGATTTGGTCGCCGCAGCACCAGAAGGTGATACCGCGCGCGGCCTCGGGGTTCGAGATGTCGCGACGCACGCGGCCGACCCAGATCAGGTCCTGGTCGGACGTGTCCATCGGCATGGGGAAGCGGTCGTGTGCATCCTCGGCAGCCATATCGTCAACCAGCTTGACGCCGGGAGCGGCAGCCAGCGCAGCACGGGCCTCGTCAACCGTAATGTCACGCTCGAACTCGAGCGTGATGCTCTCGGAGTGCGAACGCAGCACGGGCACGCGCACGCAGGTGCAGTTCACGCGCAGCTCGGGCAGGTGCATGATCTTGCGGCCCTCGTTTTGCAGCTTCATCTCCTCGGAGGTAAAACCCTCCTCCTTGATGCCGCCAATCTGCGGAATCAGGTTGCTCGCCAGCTGGGCGGCAAACGCGCGCGGCTCGGGAATCTCCTCGCCGCGGCCCAGGGCGGCCAGCTGAGCCTCGAGCTCGACCATACCGGGAGCGCCAGCGCCCGAAGCCGCCTGGTACGTCGAGACGATCATGCGCTTTACGCCGGCAAGCTGGTGCAGCGGCCAGGTGGGAACCAGGCCGATAATGGTCGCACAGTTGGGGTTGGCGATAAGGCCGTGATGCCACTTGATATCGTCGGCATTGATCTCGGGCACGACCAGCGGCACCTCGGGATCCATGCGGAAGGCGTGGCTGTTGTCGACCACGACGGCGCCGCGCTTGACGGCCTCGGGCAGCAGCTCCTTGGCGATATCGTCGCCGGCAGCGCCGAGCACGATATCGCAGCCCTCAAAGGCCTCGGGGCAAGCCTCTTCAATCACGATCTGCTCGCCGCGGAACTCGACGGTCTTGCCCGCGGAGCGTGCGCTTGCCAACAGCTTGAGCTTGCCGACCGGGAACTCCTGCTCGTTGAGGCACTCGAGCATCTGGGTGCCCACGGCTCCCGTCGCGCCCAAAATAGCAACCGTGTACTGTTTCATGCTTCCCCCTTTAAAGGTTGTGGCTTTTGCCCGCACGCCGAGCAGGCCGATTATTGTTGCCAGTTTATACAAGAACAGGGCGGGCATGAAACCCGCCCCGTCGAAACGAAACCGAAACGAAACGCCCCGCCGTAGATTTTTGAGACATGACCCAAAAATCTACCGAGCAGTCGCTACTTTTTGAGCGCGGCCAGAGCGGGATCGGCCGGCGCGGGAGCCTCCAGATCGGAGACCTTCACAATGCCGTTCTCGTCGGAGAAGGCACGGTAAATGGTCCGAATCGCAAGGTCGAAGTCCTTCTCCTCGACACCGATAATGATGTTGATCTCGTCGCAGCTCTGCGAAATCATACGCACACTCACGCCGGCCTGGCCAAGCATGCCAAACAGATGTCCCGAGATACCCGCACGGCCGCGCAGGTTACGGCCGACGGTCGCGATGAGCGCCAAGCCCTCGACAACCTCGATCTCGAGCGGCTCGACCTCCTGCTGAATGTCGCCCACGAGCGAGTACAGTGAGTCGTGCACATCCTGCTCCTGCACTACGGCGCCAAAGCGGTCCACACCGGTGGGCATGTGCTCGACGGAAACGTCATAGCGCTCGAAGACCGAAAGCGCGCGGCGCATAAAGCCGACGCGGGGCTTGGTGCGGTCGCGGGCCACGTTGATGGCGACAAAACCGCGCTTGCCGGTCACGCCGGTAATGATGGGCTCTGCCTCGCCCTCGTCGGCCGTCTCGCTAATGATGGTGCCGGGATCCTGCGGCGCATTGGTGTTCTTGATGACCAGCGGAATGCCTGCCTCGCGCACGGGGAACACAGCCTCCTCATGCAAGACGCTTGCGCCCATGTACGAAAGCTCGCGCAGCTCCTCGTAGGTAACGCGCGCAATGGGCTGAGCCTCGGGAACAATACGCGGATCGGCAGAATAGAAGCCCGAGACGTCGGTCCAGTTCTCGTACAGGTCGGCGCCCAGGCACTTGGCCAGAATCGAGCCCGAGATATCGCCGCCACCACGGTCGAGCAGCTTGATCTGGCCCTCGCGCGTCGCGCCGTAGAAACCGGGCATAACAAAGCCGCCCTGCTGACCGTACTCCTGCACCAGCTCGGAGGTGCGATTCATGCTGAGCGTACCGTCGTGATGGAACGCCACAACCGTCGCGGCGTCCAGGAACGGTAAGCCCAGGTACTCGGCCATCAGGCGGGCGGTAAAGTACTCGCCACGGCTTACGAGCTCCTCGGTGGAGTAGCCGCCCGAGCGGGCGCGCTCGGCAAAGGCCGCGAACTCCTCGCGGATGGGATAGGTGAGCTCCAGCTCGTCAGCAATATCAAAGTAGCGCTGGCCAATGTCCTCGAGCAGTTCCTCGCACGACACGTGATACTTAACGTGCGCGTTAACCAGGTAGAGCAGGTCGGTCACCTTGGTGTCGCCCTTAAAGCGGCGACCGCAGGCGGAAACCACCACAAAACGGCGGGCAGGGTCGGCGTCGACGATGGCCTTGATCTTCTTGAAGTGTTCGGCGTCGGCGACCGACGAGCCGCCAAACTTGGCAATCTTAATCATGGGCTGGAGGTTACCTTTCTAAAAAGCCTCTGCGAACCTATTTTGCGCGCTCTGATACCATGGTTTCACCGATTGGGACCAAGGCATCCGAGGAGCAGTGTTATATGGGAACTTATCATAGTACACGAGGACGCACTTTATCGTGCTCAAGTAAGGTGGCAATCCGCACCGGCATCGCTCCCGACGGGGGTTTGTTTGTCTCGGACGAGCTCGGCACCCAGCAGGTCGATATCAGCTCGCTTGCAGATAAATCGTACTTTGAAATCGCTCAAGATGTGTTGGGAATGTTACTGAATGATTACACGGCCGAAGAAATTTCGGCGTGTGTCGACGAGGCATACCGCGGCACGTTCGCGAGTGGAGAGGTTACGCCGCTCGTCAAACTCGACGCCGCACCGGGCGCCGACGCCCCTCAGACCTATGTGATGGAGCTCTTTGGCGGCCCCACGAGCGCCTTCAAGGACGTCGCCCTGCAGATGCTCCCCCGTCTGATGGCCCGCACTTCCGCCAAGGACGGCGGCGCCGAGCGCATCATGATCGTCACCGCCACGTCTGGCGACACGGGCAAGGCCGCACTCGCTGGTTTTGCCGATGCTCTGGGCACGGGCATTACCGTCTTTTATCCCGAGGGCAAGGTCAGCCGCGTGCAGAACCTGCAGATGTCCACGCAGGAGGGCGACAACGTCGCCGTCTGCGGCATCCGCGGCAACTTCGACGACGCCCAGAGTGCCGTCAAGCGCATCTTTGCCGATAAGGAGCTTGCCGAGCGCCTGGAGGCCGCTGGCACGGTGCTTTCGAGCGCTAACTCCATCAATGTCGGCCGTCTGGTACCGCAGGTCGTCTACTACTTTGCCGCCTATGCGCAGCTGCTGCGCGCCGGCGCCATCGAGGCCGGCGACGCCGTGGAGTTCTGCGTACCGACCGGCAACTTTGGCGATATCCTGGCCGGCTACTATGCCAAGCGTATGGGTCTGCCCGTCGCCAAGCTCATCGTCGCGAGCGACAAGAACAACGTGCTCGCCGACTTCTTGACCACCGGCGTCTACGACCGCAACCGTCCGTTCTTCACGACCATCTCGCCGTCGATGGACATCCTCATCAGCTCCAACCTGGAACGCATGCTGTACTTCCTGTCCGATGGCGACTGCGAGCTCGTTGCCGGCCTTATGGAGCAGTTGGCACAGACTGGTCGCTACGAGGTTCCCGCCGACCTGCTGGCAAAAATTCAGAGCGTCTTTGGCTGCGGTTGGGCCAGCGAAGACGAGGTTCGCGCTGCCATCAAGAGCTGCTGGGACGCGAACGGCTACGTGATCGACCCGCACACCGCCTGCGGCTATCACGTCTTTGAGCAGGTCGCCCCCGCCGAGGACGCCAAGGCCCGCGTGCTGCTTTCGACCGCCAGCCCTTACAAGTTCCCGCGCGCCTGCTGCGACGCCCTGGGCCTCGACGTTCCCGAGGATGATTTTGAAGCCATGCGCGTGCTCGAGCAGGCCACCAATACGATCGCACCGGCACAGCTCGCCGAACTCGAGTCCAAGCCCGTCCGCTTCGAAGACGTCTGCGACGTCGACGAGATGGCCAGCTACGTAGAGCAGGCTGCAAAAAAGATGGCAACCAACTAAACCCCTTATTAAGCGCCGGCGCAAGCCGGCGCACCTTCTTTTTATTTAGCTTTCGGGATGATGACGAGCACGCGAGCGGGTCTGGCCGTTTAGTTCGTCGCGAGTTCCGCACGAGCCGGAAAGCACTTAATGTGCTTTCCGAGCGAGCCAGGACTGCCCGAGCAGCGAACTAAACGGCCAGACCCGCCCAGGAGGACCCACATGATCAAGATCACCGTCCCAGCAACCAGCGCCAACCTAGGCATTGGCTACGACACCCTCGGCATGGCCGTCAGCCTCTACTCGCACTTCACCTTCGAGCGCGCCAACAAGCTCACCATCACGGGCTGCCCCGAGGAGTTCCAAAACGAGAATAACCTGGTCTATGTGAGCTTTGTCGATGCTCTGGCCGCCTGGGGCGAGCCGGCTTTTCCCGTTGCCATCGACATTCAGACCGACGTGCCCGTCGCCCGCGGCCTGGGTTCCAGCTCCACCTGCGTCGTCGCCGGCATTATGGCCGCCGCCGCACTGACAGGCCACACCGTCGACCGTGCCGAGCTCGTCCGCATCGCCACCGAGGTCGAGGGGCATCCCGATAACGTCGCTCCCGCCATCCTTGGCGGCGCCGTCTGCTCCTTTACGCCGACCGATTCGCTCCCCCAATGCCTGCGCTACGAGGTGAGCGATCGCTTGCGTTTTATTACCGTGATTCCGCCCTACGAGGTACATACGAGCGAGGCGCGCAAGGTCGTGCCGCAGGAGATTCCGCTCTCCACCGCCGTGTGGCAGATGGGCCGCATCGCCGGTATGACGCGCGGCTTGGAGACTGGTGACCTCGACCTGATTGCCGCCGCCAATGACGACCGCATCCAGGAACCCTATCGTCGCCGTCTGATTCCCGACTACAACGCCGTGCGCGACACCTGCCTTAACGGCGGTGCCAAGACCATCTGGATCAGCGGTTCGGGCTCGACCCTTATGGCTGTGACCGACGATACCATCGTGGCAAAGTTCTTGCAGGTCAAGCTGCGCGAGCAGTTCCCCAAGTGCGACACGCACATTCTGACGTGCGACACGGAAGGCGCCCAGATCGAATACCTGTAGTCGCCGTCCCGTATACTCGCCGGGGAGGCCAGGGGGCTTTGCCCCCAAATCGTCCTCGGACATGGCAGGACCCCCGCTGCGCACTTCGTGCGGCGGGGGTCCTGCCATCCTGCGGAAAGATTTGGGGGCAAAGCCCCCCTGGCCTCCCCTATGTTAACTTCGCCGGCGGCGGCTACAGGGACCTACGCTCTGGAAAGTCGCCGGGCTGATAGTTTGGCTTTTTATTGGTAGGGGCTCTTGCTAGGCTGGAGCACTTCCTAGAGGCGGGCATCGGCTGCGTGCTTGGTTTAGGCGGCGCTGGTTTCTTTGTATTCGAAGACTGGTTCTAGGAGGTCTTCGATGTTGCAGTGGAGGGCTTTTGCTATGGCTCTTACGCTTGTTACCGAGGCTTCGTTGATGTTTCTCTGGCGTTGTTCGTACATTTGGATTGAGCGTAGCGATACGCCCGATTCATATGCCAGGTCTTGCTGGGTTTTCTTAAGCTTCTTTCTTGCTAACGCAAGTTTGGTTTGCCTGGACGCTTTCTGCGCCATATCGCAGACGAGGCGAGCCACGCGTTCCTCTGAGGCTTCGTGCCAGGGATAGTACAGACTGCGCAGTGCGTCAAACGGAAAGACATGCAGCAGGTCTTCGAAAGACTCCCCTAAACGCCACTGCAGATATGCCAGTATCCAGCCTGTCCAATACTCTGGCGTCTTCTCAAAACGATAGGTGCGATCCGGTATAGACCCGCTCTGATAGCCGGACCTTTCAGCGATAAGCGCGAACAGCTCAACGCCCGATTTTCCCGACACTACCCATGCGTTGCCGCGTTCGAACTCGCGGGCTACGCCGCTCAGGCAAAAGAGTTCAGCAACTTCCGATCCTTCTGCCCCATAATCGTTAACGGCATAGTCAAAGCAGTCGCCGAGGTTGTTCATTGCATCCTCGAGGTAGTAGACGGGGTATGTCCTACTCGGCCCACAATCCGTTAACTCTTGGATCATTCAAATCAACCCTCCCTGCCATCAAATCCCTAATGTCGACACCATCAGAGTCAAATCCGTTTACCGTATCCAAGTACTTGCGCCGCGCGTTCTGCTCTCGCCCAAAGCGTTTGGGATAATACTCAAATCCCAAAGCCTGCCTCCAATCGCAGAATGTAATCGCTGAAAACGCACGCTCACTCATAAGCGCGTATTGAATACCTAGGTCTCCTAAAAAACTATCACTGAGGTGATACAGATAGGGGCTTTTGAAAGGTTAGGCCTGATTAGAGGCAAGCCTCGGCGATGCGCTTTTTTAGTTCGTCGATGCCGGTACCGGTCTGGGAGCTTGTGATGATCACGTTTTCGGCCGGGACGTTGAGCTGCTTTTTGATAGCTGCTGCCTGGCGGGCCTGCTGGGTGCGACTGAGCTTGTCGGCCTTGGTGAGGCAGACGATAAAGTTGAACTCATTGCCCTGCAGGTAGTCGATCATGTCATGATCGAGCTTGCTGGGATCGTGACGAATGTCCACCAGCGAGACGACCAAGTTAAAGCTGCGCTCGGAGTCGAAAAAGTCGCCGATAAGCTCGGCCCAGCGGTCGCGCTCGGCCTTGGAGCGACGGGCGAAACCGTAACCCGGCAGGTCCACGAAATGCACGTCATCGGCCTCAAAGAAGTTGATGTTGCTCGTCTTGCCCGGCGTACTGGAAACCTTGACTAGGTTCTTGCGGCCAAAGAGCTTGTTCATAATCGACGACTTGCCCACGTTGGAGCGGCCGACAAAGCTCACCTCGGGGCAGGTGGACTCGGGAATCTGCGAAACCTTGCCATAGCTGGCGACGAACTTGGCAAGCTGGTAGTTAATGGAATCGGCCATGGACGCTCCTTGGTCGTAGGTTCTTACAAATAGACGCGCTATTGCGCAGCGGCAATGCGGCGGACGATATCGAGCGTGATGTCACTTGCGACACGCGCGTACTCGAACAGATCGAACTCGCGCTCGCAAATTGCATCGTACGCCTCGTCACAATTATCGCTGATAGCGCGCAACACCAGGCAATCGACACCATTTTTGGTTGCGACATGGGCAATTGCCGCGCCCTCCATGCCGACACAATCGGCATGCGTCGCCTCGATAGCGTCATTGCGCATGGTGGCGCCCGTCACAAAGCGGTTACCCGTGGCAATCGTGCCGACCAGGAACTGCTTGGTGCCCTCGTTCGAAGCGACTGCATTTTTCGAAGCGTCAACAAACCCACGCTCAGCAAGCGCGTCGGCGGCAATATCGACCAGCGCGGGCGTCGAGCCAAACTCCTCGAGCCCCGGTGCGGACTCGGCGATAAGCGCGGTATCGGTATCCAGATAGCGTAGGCGTTTGCCAATGACCACGTCGTCGATATGGAGCTTGGGGTTCAAACCGCCCGCAATGCCCGAAAACACAACAGCCTGCGGAGCATACTTGCTAATGAGGTGCTGTGTTGCAGCGGCGGCGTTCACCGTGCCCATGCCCGCCGTTGTGGCGACAACTGTCAGGCCGTCGAGCTCACCGCTCACAACGGTCAAGCCTGCCTCCCGTGCCTCGCAAACGTCGCTCAGCTCTTCCTTAATCTGCATGATCTCTTTTTCGAGCGCACCGATAATCGCGATGGTAGCCATACCATTCCCCAAACCTATACGAAATTCTCAACCAAGGTATGGTACCAGCATTTTGTTTGACCTCGCCAAACGAACACGCTAAGCCAGTGCAGCTCGCGTATCAAACAGAGCCTTTGCAATCGCAGCCGTAACCTCGCTCGAACGGTCGCTCGATGGCATCGATGTCATGACGCTCATGACATAGGTACGGCCATCGATGTCGATGAGGCCTGCATCGCATGTCGAATAGTAGCCGTCCTCGCTGATCCAACCCGCTTTGTTGCGCACCAAGACCTGATCGTCCGCAATGCCATCGCGAATAAACGAGCGCGATGTTGATGCCAAAAGGTCTGACAACCACTGTGAAGTCTCGGTATCCGTGCTCAGATACTCGCTCATCTCGCGCCATAACCTGGCAGAAGTGCGCGGGCAGTAGGTCGGAAAATCACTCATCGGATCGAGCGCGGTATCGTAATCGATGTCAAGACTGACAATCCAATCCTCGTAACCGGCATGGTCAAACGCCGCGCGTAACGCAATAAACGAATCGTTATCCGAATTAACGACCGCGGCCTCGATCAGGTCGTGCACCGTCTGCCAGCCCATACTGTAACCACCATACGTGGCTAAAGGCCAATCGAGCGACACCTGACCCGATTCGACCAACGTCTCGCAAATATAGAGCGCATACAGCGCCTTGTAACTGCTCGCTCCATACACCTCGACATCGGCGTTATACGTCACGCCTCTACCGCTCGATAGGTCGTAGAACACTACGCCCACTTCACCCAGCTCCTGCGCCCGGCTCAGGGCATCCTGGAGCGAAGCAAGGCTCTTATCCTCCAAGGTAGGAATCTTGTTATCCACCAACGAGAAGGTCTGAACGGTATCACTCGAAGGGATATCGTTGAAGTCCACCTTCGAAAGTCTCGTCTTGAGATCTGCCGACGCTTTGGACTTTGAAACCTTTTCGTTTTGCAGCTGTACCGTTGACGCATCTGAGCGCACCGTTCGCTCCGAGGCATAGGTTTTAGCGGTAATTCCGAGGATAATGACCGCTAACGCTAACATTCCTATGGCGGCAATCTTCACCCCGCGAATGCGAGCGTCGGCAAGGCCACGCAAAGACGTGCCCTTCGTCTCATATCTGCTGCTATGCTGCGGCACATACTCATCCCGCGATGCGTTGTTTCGCACGTGGTCTCCTGACTGCTACCGTTTATATACGAGCAGCATGATACCGAGCAGGCATTTCTTTCCAAAGATATTCAGCGGCGTTTAAGGTGTCTTTAAAGAAACCACAAGCGTATTTATCCAAATGGCACGATTCTGTTGCGCATCTCACCGCAACCTTGACCAGTCTTTTTGGGACGGGGCTCTTTAGCAATCAACTAGGTGCCCAGGGGCACTCATTTAAGTCTATCCCCAATGAGTGCCCTTGGGGAGCGAAAATGGCCCGCTAGCCAATGGCGTTTTTGAGTTCCGCGCGGCGCTTTTTCATGCCCATCATGACGGCGTTGCGCAGCTCGGGCATGCGCGCGGTATCCATCTGGGGCACGCCCTCAAGCTTATAGGGAATCCCCAACTGCTCATATTTGACGACACCCATGGTGTGATACGGCAGCATCTCCAGACCGACCACGTTGTGCCATGGAGCGATCAGACGACCGAGCTTCTCGCACTCCTCCACCGTGTCGGTAATGCCCGGCACAACCACGTGGCGGATAACGACCTTGATCTTGCGACGGGCAAGCTCATCGCCAAACGCCAGGATACGTGCAGGATCGCAGCCGGTCAGCTTTTTATGCTCAGCCGGATCGGCATGCTTGATGTCGAGCAGCACCATGTCGGTCTCGCTGAGCACGGCATCAAACTTCTCGGGATGGCCGGGATCAAATGCATAGCCACAGCTATCTAGGCAGGTATGTACACGGCCATCGGGGTTGTTATGCATAGCACGAAACAGATCGGCCAAAAACTCGGGCTGCAGGAGCGGCTCGCCGCCGGATACCGTAATACCACCGCTGCGGTAAAACTCATGGTTGCTCTGGAACTCGTCCATCAGGTGCTCGACGGTCACCATGGTGCCGCCGTTAACCGACCAGGTGTCGGGGTTGTGGCAATACGCACAGCGCATGGGACAGCCCTGAACAAACACCACAAAGCGGATGCCGGGTCCATCGACCGTTCCCATCGTCTCAATCGAATGCACGCGGCCCAGGGCAAACGCAGAGTCCTCGGGACGAGCGTCCACACCCTCGAGCGTCATCTCAGCCATTCCCGCTACCTTGCCTCTCATTGGTTTTAGCTACATAAATGCCAGAGTCATTCTAGCCCATATGCATGATGGCGAAACGGTTTAGCGGTCAATTGGGCTGTTCTATTTGACCCCACGCAAGAACGGCGGGAAGGTTGTCGCAACCCGCCCGCCGCCGAGGCAATAGAAATCGATAGACGCCAGGCCTTACGCCTTGAGCGTGAGCACCGCGCCGAAGGCGGTCGGGCCGCAATGGCTCGAGATGACGCCGCCGACCTGAGTCCAGGTAATGTCCTTAAAGCCCAGGTCGTGCGCATAGACTTCCATGTCGTCGCGCAGCTCCTGGGAAAGGCCTACCGAATACGCCAGGCCAATGTGCGAGTAGTCAATCTCGCCCTTCGCAACCATGTGGTCAATAAAGGCACGGGCGCACTTGAGCATAGAGCCGCGGAACTTCTTGGTCGCCACAAACTTACCGCCCGTTACCTCAATGCAGGGCTTAATCTTGAGCAGGTGGGCGCCCAGGAACGCGACGTTGGACAAGCGACCGCCCGCCTTAAGGAAGGCAAGGTCCGTAGGAACAAAGCCCAGCAGCACACGGTCCATGACGGAATTCGTAAAAGCAAAGATCTCGTCGACGGTGGCATCGGGGTGAGCCTCGATGTATTTGGCGGTCTCGACGACAACGAGCGACTGGCCCACCGAGACAAAGCGCGTGTCCATGGAGTAGACGTAGTCGCGACCCTTGGCGGCGATCTTCGATGATTGATGCGAGCAGGTCGTGGCCTCGGAGTACGCAAGATGCAGAATGGTCGCATCGGGCTGCTCGGCATGGATACGGTCATATACGTGCGCAAAATCCGCAGGCGCACAGCCACTGGTCTTGGGCATTACGCCAAACTCGTTGCAGCGTGAATAAATCTCGAGCGGATCGATCGAACCGTCCTCGACGGTCTCGTCACCAATCGTGACATGCATGGGCACGCGCACGATGCCGTAGCGCTCGCAAAGCTCCGGCGTCACATCCGACCCAGACTCAACCACGATTACGTACTTGTCCATTATTATCACGACCCATCTCGACATTGGCTTTTCAATACATGGCACGCGCCGCCGCACTGTTGCACAACGGCGGCAGAGCGCCAAAAAGACGCCGCCCCTTGCACACAACAAAGGACAGCGTCTCCCTGGAAAACTCCGTGCTTATTTAGGATTCTACACGGTTTGCAACAATGTGTTACTTACTCCGCAAACGGCAGCTATACACGATAAACGGTAGTTCGCTGCGGCAACTGCGACACATTCCGCCCGGCAAGTCCAATCGTGCTCCACGCACGGTTAATGCGCGAGGCGGTAGAAATCCATCGATGCCGCACCCTCGGCGTGCAGCTCCATCGCCGGAACCGCCGGCGAATAGGTACGGCTCGTAAGTGCCGCCTCGCCGCCATTTGCAAAAATCTCGACCATCGTAGTGTCCGAAAGCACGCGTAGGTCGCGAAGCTCGCCGAGCTCAATCGACCTCTGGTCGCGCCCATAGCCTTCGTCACCCATATCGAGGGTAAGCATCCCGTCCGTATAACGCACAAAGACACCCTTGCGGATTTCGAGCTCGACCATCTTGGCGCCCTCGCAGGAAACCACAAGATCAAACAGGCGGCCCGGCTCCTCAACGGTTTCACCGCCTGTCGCGCGAACGCAGTCGCCGCGCATCCTCTCAATCTCGTGCGCCGGCTGCTGGCAGAGCTTACCATCGCGCATGCTCAGCTCTCGCGGCACCGTCAACGCGCACTGCCACCCGCGCGCCACCGTCGGGTTTTCCGCCGTCGCATCGGGGCAACCCGACCATCCGATCATCAAACGCCGACCTGCAGCATCCTCAAAGGACTGCGGAGCATAGAAATCAAAACCGGCATCGACCATCGGGGGCATGCCCTGCCCGGTGATCTTAAAACTCGGCGCCTCCCAATCGGCCTCGATAGGGAACCACACGCACTGATGCGGATTGCGGTAACGCCAACCATCGGCAGGCACACCCTGCGGACAGCAAACGAGAATAAGCTCGCCATCAAGCTCAAACAGATCAGGGCACTCCCACATAAAGCCAAACTTCTCGCCCAGCTCAATGCGCGTCGCATAGCTCCAGACCCCTAAATCACGCGAAGTATAGACAAGCGCGCAGCCACGGTCGTCTTTCGTACGAGCGCCCAGAACCATGTAGTAGATACCATCGTGCTCAAGGATCTTGGGGTCGCGCACGTGCGTACCGATATCGTCGGGGTAATCGACTGGTCCAACAGCCATGCGCTTCTCGCCCAATTCGTCGGGATTCTCGGCAACCATATGAATCTGGTTTTGCTCACGGCCCGTCAACACGTAGTCGTAATCATCGCGGTCAAAATGCTTGACGTTGCCGGTATAGAAGTAGTGAATCTTGCCATCACGTACAAAGGCAGAACCAGAATACGCTCCGCTCGAATCCAAATCGGAATCGGGGAACAGCACGGGGCCGTGATTCTCGTACGTCACAAAATCCTTTGTCGTCAGATGGTTCCAAAGCACTGGACCGCCATGCGCAGCATCGAACGGATCGTATTGATGATAGATGTGATACGTATCACCAATCTGAACCAAACCGTTGGGGTCGTTGAGCCAGCCAAGCTCAGGCTCCACATGGAACAGAAGCCTATCGGGGTCGGACGCGATGCGAGCCGCCGTCTCATCCTGTCCGACACGCCACTGCTCATAGTCCGCGCGTGTCACCTTGTTTTTTTGATTTAACATCGCCGTTGACTTTCTCGTCTATGGGGAAGGACGCTCGACTCACACGAGTCGAACGCCCTTCCTCAAATGGACTTATCCTCAGATTACACTGAACGGCTCAACTAGAAGCTAACGTCGAAGCCAGCGCCAGCGCCCTCTTCATCGGTGGTCGGCACGCCCTTTGCCTTGTTGTAGGCAAAGATCAAGACGATCGGCACGATAAAGGCGATGAGATTGCCAGCCACATACCACACGAGGGTCTCGGGCGTGACGATGAGCAGGCCAAGCACGCCGGTCAGACCCTGACCGATAGCGCGCACCTCAAAGAGCTTGACGAAGGCACCGCCGCAGCCTGCACCGATGCATGCGCAGATGAACGGAATGATCGAATAGCGCATGTTTGCAGCAAAGATAGCGGGCTCGGAGATTCCGACCAGCGTCGGGATAAAGGACGACATGCAGATGTTGCGCTCTTTGGAGTGCTTCTTGTGAATGAGGTACATACCGATGGCGCCGCCGCCCTGGGCGATGATGGAAACCGACCAGATGGCCTGGATGTAGTTGAAGCCAGTCGTGGCAACAAGGTTTGCCTCGATACCCTGGATGAACTGATGCGTACCGGTAACGACGAGCGGCTGCAGGAACGCGGCGAAGACAAAGGCACCAAAGACGCCCATCCTGTTGTACAGGATATCGATTACGCCGGCGAGGACGTCACCGATCAGGTTGCCGAGCGGGCCGAACACGGTGAACAGGGCAACGTTAGCAAGAATCAGGGTAACGGTCGGGACAAAGACGAACGAAACGACCTCGGGGATGTACTTCTGGGCAATCTTTTCGACCTTAGCCATAAACCAGGCAGTCAGGATTGCGGGGAACACACCGCCCTGGAAAGCAACCATGGGAATGGATAGCGGACCGAAGTTCCAGTACTCAGCACCCGTCGGGTCCATAACGAACGTGTTGCGGTTCATGAGGCTCGGGTGAACCATGACGATACCGACGAGGATGCCCAGGATCGGGTTACCGCCAAAACGCTTGACCGCGCTGTACATAACCAGGACAGGCAGGTAGTCGAACGTGGTGGCGATAATGGCAAAGAAGCTTGCGAGGTTCTTGAGGAACTCGCTGTGATCGGCGAGGCTGCCCTCCATGCCAAAGAGGCCGTTGGCAACGATCAGCGACTTAAGGCCGATGATGATAGCAGCACCGACGAAGGCAGGAATGATGGGGATAAAGATGTCCGAGAACACCTTGAGGACCGAGAAGAACTTGCCTTTCTTGTCCGCCTCGGCACCCTTGACCTCGGAAGCGCTGATCTCCTTGACGCCAGTCAGAGCCATAAAGGCGTCGTAAACCTTGTTGACGGTACCGGTACCAAAGATGATCATGAGCTGGCCGCTGTTGTACAGCACGCCCTTGACGCCATCGATGTTCTCGAGCTCGGCCTTGTTGTATTTGCTCGTATCCTTGAGCACCAGACGCAGACGGGTCACGCAATGCGTGGCGCCCTCGATGTTCTCCAGTCCGCCGACGTTGTCGACGACTTGCTGGGACACTGCCTTGTAGTCCATGTTCCTCTCCATTCCTTTTCTAAATCATAAAACGGTTCGTTGCCGCTACAGAGACGCGATCGTTGCGTTTGCGCACTTGAGCGCACCGTCGGTGACGGTAAGCGCCACACCCTGGCCCTGCTTGTTGCAGAAGCGAGCGTTGAGCGCAACATCATCGACAAAGATGGTCGCGATGTCGTCGTCGACGACCAGACGCACATGGTGAGTGCCCTCGCCCTTAAAGAACAACGGACGCTCGAGGCCCATGTTGTTGACCTGGAACCACGGGTACTGGGGAGCCGGCGTGAACTCGAGCTTGCCCTCGCGCAGGTTGGCGCGGAACTCATAGGCAAGACCGGTCTCGGCGTCCTCAGCGAACTTGACCGAGAAGCCGGCAGCGTTACCGCCGAGCTCAATGTCGGCATCGAGCAAGTAGGTGGAGCCGGCATCCGCGGCGAGCACCTGCTCGACCTTGCCCGACTCGCAGGAAAGCTCAAAGGTCTCGACTGCCTTAGCCTCGCCAAAGGCGCCAAGCATGCTGTCGGGGAGCTTGGTGCCGAGCGTTCCGTCGGCACGCTGAACGATCTCGAGGGGCATAAAGGTGCCACCCCATAGGTAAGAGCTGGGGTCGCCGCCCTCGTCACGCGTAGGAACCCAACCAAAGAGAACGCGACGCTCGCCATCGAATGCGGTGCGAGCGGCGTAGTACGCGCGGCCGTCGAAGGAGTCGTCAGCGGGGGTAATCCAAGGACCGTTGATGGACTTGGACATGCGGTAACGGGTCTTGTTGCCGTCGCTGTACTCGGAAAAGACGAGGTACCACCAGTCGCCCATCTTAAAGAGATCAGGCATCTCAAACATGGTGTACAGGCCCGGGTTCCACCAGTCGCCCTGGAACTCCCAGTTGGTCAGATCCTTGGAGGTGAACTTGACCAG